>NZ_JAGPXW010000006.1:0-336187 GCF_018070365.1 Micromonospora sp. D93
CCTCGGCACGGCGTGTCGTGGCAATAACTTCATGATCAACGGCGATCGGGGTGGGGTGGGGTGGGTTAGGCGCGTTCGGTTCGGGTGGCTGGGTGGCGGTCGGGGTCGGCGGGGCGGCGGGGCGTTGGTTGGGACAGGCCGGTGCTGAAGCGGGTCGAGTCCGCCGCCAGGTCCGGGTGTTCCACGTCGAGTGCCAGCGCCGCGGCCTCGTCCAGCCCCAGTTCGGCACCCTCGCCGTACGCGTCGTCGAAGGCCGCGTCACCGAGCACCGCACGCAACTCGGCCTGCTGTTCGGCCCAGTAACCGCCGTAGATGCCGGGCGTGGCACGCATGCTCGCCCGGGTGGCCTGCGCGGCCCCGAAGAGGCGGGCGGCGGTCAACCGCTGCCCGCCGACGGCGCAGCGCACCGCGACCGCGTTCAGGGTGTCGCACGCCCGGCCGTGGTAGCCGTGACCCATCCGGGAGCGCAGCGCCACCAGCAGATGCTCGTGGGCGGCGATCACGTCACCCCGGGCCAGCGCGACCATTCCGAGCAGCATGTCCACCGAACGCCGGCCGCGTTCCACCGGCCGGGCCGCCTCCACCGGACGTACCGCCCCCAGCAGCTCCGCCGCCTCCTCCAGGGCGCCCCGCCGCCAGAGCAGCTCGGCCAGGCTGAACACCGCGAACAACGCCTCGCCGACCACGTCCTGCCCGTGTGCCCAGTCGATGACCTCCCGGCACACCCGCTCGGCCTCGACGAACTGCCCCATGTCCACAAGCGGCGCCGCCCTGCCGGCGAGCACCCGGGCCAGCAAACCGGCGTCGCCGGCCTGCCGGGCCGCCGCCTCCGCCCGCTGGGAGTAGCGCAGCTCCTCGGCGAACTCACCGTCGGCGCTGGCATGCAGTGAGTGCATGTGGTACGCCGCCGCCAGCTCGGCCTCCGGGATCCGCTCTCCCGTCTCGGCGATCCGCCCGTACAGCCGGAACAGCCACAGCCGCCCCTCGCGCGCCAGGCCCCGTTCCAGCCACCACTGGTCCAGCCCGCCCGCCAGACCGAGACCGGCGCGGGCACTGCCGCCGGTGGCGCACCAGCGAAGAGCGGCGCGCAGCTCCCCGGCCAACGGATCGAGGGCATACAGCGACAGCGTCACCGGCCGGCCGTCCTGGCCCAGGTGGGCCCGGTCCAACGCGTGCGCCGACCAGGCCACGTGCCGGTCCCGAGCGGCCTGCTCCTCACCCGCCTCGGCCAGCCGCCGCGCCGCGTACGCCCGGATGGGGTCGAGCATCCGGTAGGTGCTGCCGGCAGCCCGCGGCTCGGCCAACACCATCGACTTGTCCACCAGGACCGAAAGCGGGTCCAGCGGATCGTCGCCCAACAGCCATTCCACAGTCTCCAGATCCACCGGGCCCGCGAAGACCGCCAGCCACCGCAGCAGGCGGGCGGCCCGGGGGCCCAGCGTCCGGTACGACCAGGTGACGGTGGCCTGCATGGTCAGATGCCGTTCGGTGGCCGAGCGCTGCACCGCCCGGCTCGCCGGGGTGGGCGGCGACGCCCCGGCCGCCGCCGCGACCAGGTCCACGGTGTCCTGTTGGTTGCCGGACCAGCCCCGCTCTACCGGAGGCGGATCCGGGTCCTCGCGGCCAGCGTCCAGGGTGCCGAGGACATCGTCCAGTCGCTCGGCGAGCTGGCCCACGGAGAGCACCCGCAGCCGGGCGGCGGCCAACTCGATGGCGAGCGGCAGACCGTCCAGCCGCTGCACGACCCGGCGCAGATCGGCGGACTCGGCCGGGTCGGGTTGCCGACCACCCCGCGCCGCCGCCGTACGGTCCAGCAGCAGGGCCACCGCGTCGCTCTCCGCGCCGTCCGCGCGCGGGTCCACCGAGAGCGGCGGAATCCGCCACACCACCTCGCCGGGAAGGCTGAACGACTCACGACTGGTCGCCAGCACCCGTACGCCGCCCCCGCCGGACAGCAACCGCGCAATCACCTCGGCGCAGGCTGCCGGCTGGGTGTCGCAGGTGTCCAGTACGACGAGCATCCGGCGGCCGGCCGCGTACTCGACGAGGGTGTCCAGCATCGGCCGGCCGGGCTCGGGCCGCAGGCCGAGCACGGCGGCGATGGCGAAAGCCACCAGCCCCGGGTCGGTCACCGAGGCGATGTCGACGAACCAGACCCCGTCCGGGTACGCCTCGACAACTCCGCTGGCCAACTCCACCGCGAGCCGGGTCTTGCCCGCGCCACCCGCCCCCAGCACGGTGACCAGGCGGTGCTGTCGCACCAGCAGGCCCAGCTCGATGCGCTCGGCCTGCCGGCCGACGAACGAGGTCACCTGGGTGGGCAGGTTGTGCGCCACCGCGTCGGCGGTGCGGGGCCGGGGGAACTGTCGCTCCAGACCGGGGGCTACCAGTTGGAACAGTCGTTCCCGGTCGTCGAAGCCGCGCAGGCGGTGCAGGCCCAGGTCGAGCAGGGTCGCACCCGGCGGCATCGGCTCGGCCCGACGTGCGGTGGACGCCGTGCAGAGCACCTGCCCGCCGTGCGCGGCGGCGGCCACCCGGGCGGCCCGGTGCACCTCGGGGCTGGCGTACTCGCCGTCGCGGGGCTCCGCATAGCCGGTGTGCAGGCCCATCCGCACCCGGGGCGCGGCCTCGGAGGTGGGCCAGTCGTGGCTGGACAGTGCCCGCTGGGCGGTCAGGCACGCGGTCATCGCCGCGGTCGCGTCCTCGAAGGCGAGGAAGAACGAGTCGCCCTCGGTCAGCAACTCCGCGCCACCCGTGCTGGCCAGCGTGCGACGCAGCAACCGTCGATGCTCGGCGAGCACCGGGCGGTAGTCCGCGCCGAGCAGCTGAGCCAGCCGGGTCGAGCCCTCGATATCGGTGAACACGAAGGTTACCCAACCGCTCGGGAACTGGATCCGTGGCGACATGCGAGGAACCTCCGCCCGTGACGTCGGGTTCATGCTGCCTGAGTCCGAACGATCACACATCGTGAGAACGGCCGGGCAAGTGCCGCCTCAACGTGCCACTCGGACCCGCTCCCGGCAAGGCCGGCCCACCAGGCGGCGGCGAATTGGCCCGATCAGCAGCCGCAGGAGCCGCCGCAGCAACCACCAGCGGCGGGTGCCGGGGCACCACCGGCGGCACCACCCCGGCCGGTTACCGCGACCGCGGAAAGAAGCTTGACCGTGTCGGCGTGTCCCTGTGGGCAGCTGGCCGGCTCACCGGCCGCCGCCATCGAACGGTTGACCTCGAAGGTGTCGCCGCAGGCGCGGCAGCGGAACTCGTACCGGGGCATGCCGCCCAGGGTACGTGGATCTGGCGGTTGGCGGAGCATGAGTGATACTCGACAGGTGGTGGACGGCGAGGACGACACGCGTGTGCAACCGTTACGACCGGCCGCGCCGCTGGACGGGCCGCTGGAAGGCTCGGGGGCCGCGCCCGATCCGGTGCGCAAGGTGCCCCGCCCTCGCCGCCCCTGGCTGATCGGGCGTTCGGCGGATACGCCGACCACGCCACCGGCGACAGCGCCAGCCGAGGCACTCAAGCCCGAGGTCGCGAAGACCGAGGCCACGAAGGTCGAGGCCGTCAAGACCGACGACCCGAAGGTCGAGGCCGTCAAGACCGCGGCCACGAAGGTCGAGGGCAAGACGGCCGACACTCCCGAGACCGACGCCACGAAGGGCGAGGACTCGAAGGCGGACGGCAGCGCCAGTGACCCGGCCGCACCGAAGCCGGCCGGCGGGTCGAGCGCCGACACGCCGGCTGACGAGGCGAAGACCGGTGCCGCGGATCCGGCGAAGACCACCGTGGATGAGATTCCGGTCGTGCCGGCGTCCGACCCGGCCCGTCGGCGGCGGGTGCAGTTCTCGCACGCGGTACGAATGCCGCCGCGCCGGGCAGCAGCCTCCGCGGCACGGGCGACCCGAGCCTGGTCTCGCCGGCCGAGTGGTCGGCTGACCCTGCCCGGTGTCTTCCTGCTGGCGCTGGTGGCCGCGACAGCCGCGGCGGGAGCACTGCTCGTACCGGCCGCTATCCGCGCACCGCGTCCGGTGGCTGTCGACGCCTCGGCCGCGCCGACCGGGGTCGCGCCGACAGGGGTACCGTCCGGCCTACCCACCGGACCGCTGCCCACCGGGCCGCTGCCGACCCTCCCACTGCCCACCGGCGGGTTGCCCGGCAACGGGCTGCCGACCGGGTCGGTGATCGGTGGCCGACCGGCGGACGCCCTGGCCGGCTGGGCGCAGCAGGTCGGCGCCAAGGTAGATATCCCCGCGGTCGCGATGCAGGCGTACGGCTACGCCGAGTTGGCGCTCGCCCAGACCAACCGCAGCTGCGCACTGAGCTGGACCACGCTGGCCGCGATCGGAAAGGTCGAATCGGATCACGGCTCGACCAACGGGGCGCAGTTGGGGCAGGACGGCAAGGCGGTGCCCAATATCTTCGGGCTGCCCCTGGACGGGAAGGACGGTCGGATGCGGATCATCGACACCGACCGTGGGGCGCTCGACGGGGACGCCACCCTCGACCGGGCCATCGGGCCGATGCAGTTCATCCCGACCACCTGGCAGGAGATCGGCGCGGACGCCGACAACGACGGCCGCAAGGACCCGCACGACCTGGACGACGCGGCCCTGGCGGCGGGGAACTACCTCTGCAAGGGCGGCCGGAACCTGAGCATCCCGGGCGACTGGTGGAACGCGATCCTCTCCTACAACGACGTACGGCGGTACGCCCAGGACGTCTACGACACCGCGAACCGGTACGGACGGGCCAGTCGGCCATGAAGTGATCGTCTCGATACGTTGGAGAACTGGACACTTCCCCCCAGCCTCTGTTAGCGGCAAGCTAGACGGGTGATGGTGCGCGAGTGGGACCCCAGGACCGCGTCGTCCGCCGAGATCGCGTCGCTGTTGGCCACGCTGAACGCGGTCCTGGCGGCCGATCTGCCGCAGGACCCGCCCTGGCGGGAGACTTCGCTACGGGAATACCTCGCCGAGGTGATGCCCGGTGAGCGGCGGATCTCCTGGATCGCCCAGGCCGAACCGACCGCCCCGGGCAACACGGGCGCGGTGCTCGGCCAGGTGCACGTACTCCTTCTGGGTGACATCGGTGTGCTCGAGGTGCTGGTGCACCCGTCCGCGCGGCGCAGCGGCCTCGGCCGTGACCTGGTGTTGCGTGCCGCGCGTCGGGTCTACCAGGAGGGCTTCCGGTCGATCGGGGTCGAGGTCGTCGGCGACACGCCCGCGGTCGGGTTCTACGAGTCGCTCGGCTTCAACCGGGAGTACGTGGAGACGCGCAGCGTGCTCGACCTGACAGCTGTGGACTGGGCCGAGTTGGCCGAGATGGCCACCGGCATCGGGGCGGGCTACCAGCTGGAGTTCTTCCCGGGCGGGCCGCCGGACGACCTGATCGAGGCGTACGCGCGGGCCAAGGCCGAGGTGCGCGACGTCGACGACGGTGAGTTGCGCCCCAGCTCCTACGACCCGGAGCGGCTGCGCGACAGCCTCGACACGCTGCACCGGCGGGGCATGCAGCCGTACATCGTGCTGGCCCGGCACGAGCAGAGCGGTGAAGTGGCCGGTCTGACCGAGGTGGTGGTGCCGGCGCAGCACCCGACCCGCGCCGACCAGTACGACACGATCGTCGCGCAGGATCACCGGGGCTACGGCATCGATCGGGCGATCAAGGCTCGGATGCTGCTGGAGCTGCGTTCCGCCGAGCCGGAGCTGATCGAGGTGCAGACCTGGAACGCACAGGCCAACGAGGCGATGCTCAAGGTCAACGCGGAGCTGGGCTACCGCCCCGACCGGGACTGGTGCGAATACAGCGTCGACGTCGCTGAGCTGGTGCACCGCCTCGATCCGCCGCGCTGAGGAATTCACGAAACTGTCCACTAGGGGATGGACGGTGGACAGTTGCGCACCTTAACGTGCGTTGACTCCCATCCACCCATCGTGGAGGCCCTATGCGCCCGCGCCGCTCAATCGCCGCGCTCGCGACCGCCACCGCCGCCGTGACCGTCACGGCGCTCGGCGTCGCACCCATCGCGGCCAGCGCCGCGCCCACCGACCTGTTCATCTCGGAGTACGTCGAGGGTTCGTCGAACAACAAGGCGATCGAGCTGTTCAACGGCACGGGCGCCGCCGTCGACCTGGCCGGCGGCGGCTACCAGTTGCAGCTCTACTTCAACGGCTCCACCACGGCGACCACTATCGCCCTGACCGGCAGCGTGGCCGCCGGCGACGCGTTCGTGTTCGCCAGCGCCTCGGCCGGGGCCGCCATCCTCGCCCAGGCCGACCAGACCACCGGGGCGAGCCTCTTCAACGGTGACGACGCGATCGTGCTGCGCCGGGGCACCACAGTGCTCGACTCGATCGGTCAGGTGGGCGTCGACCCGGGCACCGAGTGGGGTGCCGGCGTCACCAGCACCGCGGACAACACACTCCGCCGGCTGCCGAGCGTGACCGCCGGTGACACCGACCCGTCGGACGCGTTCGACCCCGCCACGCAGTGGGCAGGCTTCCCCGTCGACACGTTCGACGGGCTGGGCGCGCACACCGTGGACGGCGGTGGCCCGGTCGACGTACCGGCCACGCTGACCTGTGGTGGGCCGCTCGTCACCGCCGCCGGCACGGCCGCCAGCCGCGAGGTAACCGCCGCCGACCCCGACGACACGGTCGCCGACCTGGCGGTGACAGCGATCAGCCCGAGCCCGACCTCCGGCTCGATCACCCGCACCGCGTTCACCCCGGCCGACGGGGTTGGCGGCACCGCCCGCGCCACGGTCGGCGTGAGCGCGGACCTCGCCGCCGGGGCGTACACCGTCACCCTCACCGCGACCGACGCGGGCGGTGGCACCGCCAGCTGCGCGCTGGCCGTGCAGGTGACCCGGGAGCTGACCGTCGGCGAGGTGCAGGGTTCGACCACCGACTCCGAGTCCGGTCCGACCGACAGGTCACCGCTCGCACCGGCGAGCGGCAACGGCACGAGCAGCACGATGTACGACGTACGCGGCGTGATCACCCAGTTGACAGTGGCCCGCACCTCGGCCGGGGCGGAGCAACACGGGTTCTTCCTGCAGAGCCGCGTTGGTGACACCGATGGCGACCCGACCAGCTCCGACGGCATCTTCGTGTTCATGGGCACGTTCACCTCGCTGATCGGCGGTTACGTGCCGACGGTCGGCGACGAGGTAGTGCTGCGGGCCCGGGTGTCGGAGTACTACAACTTCACCCAGCTCTCCGGCGCGTCGCTGGTCCGCCGGATCGGCGGCGGCCTGGCCGTGGACACCGCGGTCGCGGTGACCGACGCCGTGCCGCCGGCCGTGCTGACCGACGCGCAGCGCTTCTGGGAGCGGCACGAGGGCTCCCGGATGCGGGTTCGCGCGGGCAGCGGCGCGGTGAGCGGCCGGGACGTCTTCTCCTCCACCGCAGACGCGGAGCTGTGGGTGGTCGACCGCGACGACCCGCTGCTGGACCGCGCCGACCCGTACTCCCGGCGGGTCTTCCGCGATTCGCACCCGCTGGACAACGACCCGACCCGCCGCTTCGACGACGGCAACGGCCAGCGGACGCTGCTCGGCAGCATGGGCGTGAAGGCCACCGCCGGGGACAGCGCCGCGCTGCTCCCGCCGGCGCACACCTTCGACACGCTGCGGGCGGACGCGGTGGGCGGGGTCTACTACTCGTTCGAGAAGTACGGCGTCCAGGTCGAGCGGGCGGAGTTCGCCGCCGGGGCCGACCCGTCGAAGAACAACCCGCCCAAGCCGGCCGAACGGTCGCAGGAGGTGGCAGTGGCCACCTACAACGTGGAGAACCTGTACGACTACCGCGACGACCCGTTCGACGGCTGCGACTTCGCCGGCAACGCCGGCTGCGTGGGCGTCGCCCCGCCGTTCGACTACGTCCCGGGCAGTGAGGCGGAATACCGCGAGCAGCTGGCCGCGCTCGCCGACCAGATCGTCAAGGACCTGCACGCACCGGACCTGATCCTGGTGCAGGAGGCCGAGGACCAGGACATCTGCACGGTCTCCGGGGCTGCGCTGAGCTGCGGCGACACCAACGACGCCGATGGCGCTCCGGACAGCATCCAGGAGTTGGCGATCACCGTGGCGGCGGCCGGCGGGCCCGCGTACGCCGCCGCCTATGACCGGACCGGCGCGGACGCCCGCGGTATCACCGCCGCCTTCCTGTACCGCACCGACCGGGTGTCGCTGGCGGCCGCGACTGCGAACGACCCCCTGCTCGGCTCGGCACCGACAGTTCAGTACCGGGCGCCGGGGCTGCCGGCCAACGCCGACGTGCAGAACCCGAAGGCCCTCAACGCGGTGTTGCCGTCGGATGTGGACACCTCGACTGGTCGGGACGGGACCAACGTCTTCACCCGTGCTCCGCAGCTGGGCAAGTTCAGCGTGGCGGCGGCACCCGGCTCGGCCGAGCGGTTCACCCTGTACGCGCTCAGCAACCACTACTCCTCGGGCCCGGACAGCCGGGTCGGGCAGCGGCGGGAGCAGGCGCGCTACGGCGCGGCGATCGTCACCGCGATCGAGGCGGCCGACCAGACCGCGCGGGTGGTCTACGGCGGGGACCTGAACGTCTTCCCCCGCCCGGACGATCCCATCGCCACCGGCGACCAGCCCACACCGTCGGACCAGCTCGCGCCGCTATACGAGGCGGGCCTGCACAACCTGTGGGACAACCTCGTCGCGGACGTGCCGGCGTCGGCCTACTCGTACAGCTTCGAGGGGCAGGCGCAGACCCTCGACCACCTGTTCGTCAACGACGCGTTCTACGGTGACCTGGTGCAGGTGCGGGCGGCGCACATCAACGCCGACTGGCCGGCGGAGTTCGCCGGTGACGGGTCACGGGGTTCCAGTGACCACGACCCGCAGGTGGCCCGATTCCGGTCCCGTGCGTCGTTGACAGTGGCCGACGCAACGGTGGCCGAGGGCAACCAGGGCACCCGACAGCTCACCTTCAGCGCCACCGTGTCCCGGCCACTGTCTCAGCCGGTGCTGCTCTGCGCCGCAAGCGTCGGCCTCACGGCGCAGGCGGGCTCGGACTTCGACCCGTACGCCGGCTGCAAGGTGTTGGCCGCCGGGCAGACGTCCGTGGCGTTCCCGGTGACGGTGCGCGGTGACCGCAGGCGGGAGGCGGACGAGAAACTCACGCTGCTGGTGGCCGGCGTGCCCGGCCTGCGGCTGGCCGACCCGCTCGCGACCGGAACGATCACCAACGACGACTGACGTCGCGTTTTCCCGGCGAGGCCCGCAGATCCGTTCCGGATCGGCGGGCCTCGCTGGTGTCGAGGTCAGACCACCCCGCGCGGGGGCCACGGCGGTCGGGGCAGGTGCCGGTGTTGAGCCACACGCACCTCCCACTGGCTTCGGCGCCGCATCGCGTCCCGAACTGCCCGGTTGCGGTAGAACGTCTCGGGCGGGCGGGCCAGCCCGTAGATGTCCGCCCACCATTCGCCCGGCTCAGGGTCGAGAATGGTGTCGAGGTGCGACGGGTAGCGACGCTCCGCGCCGTTGTACGTGTCCTGCCAGTCCTGCATCGGTTTGAGCACCCGGCCGAACTCGTCCACCACGGCCAGCCGGCAGCCCAGCACACCGATGACGCGCCGGAGCAGGACGATGCTTGGCACCATGCGGCCGGCCTCGATCCGGCCAATGGTGGCATGGTGCACACCCGCCCACCGGGCCAGCTCGCGCTGGCTTAGGTCGGCGCGACGGCGGACCGCCCGGACGATACCGGCGGCAGGCCAGGGCGCGTCGGAAGGCTCGCTGAGCAGGACCCGCTCGGCTGAGGTTGACGAATCACTCATGCCGCCACCGTCCCGCCTGGTGGAGCTGGCCGCAATCCCGCTTACCGGGCCTGTGGATAACCAGCTGACCTGTGGATATCGTCCACGGCCCGCCGGATCACTTTCCGTGCACGCGGCACCAATTGCACCGCCACTACAGCGCGTCACGGGGCTTTACGCTGCTCCGTCGAGCAGCCAGACCAGGCCCAGACACGCCACCGGGCTGACCAGGGGAATCTCCAACCTCGCCAGCAGACACACCACCCCCCGCCCGCCCCCTTTGCTCTGCAGTTCAATATGCACCGAGAGCGGAGGGTGAGCGTCGCCGTCGTGGGTGCAGAGCAAAGGCGGGAGGGGAGGTGGTGGCGGCTCGTCAGATGGTCACGCTGCGCTAGCCGTTATCGCCGGCAGGACCGCAGGTCCGCAGGTCGGTCGGTCCGCAGGTCGGTCGGTCCGCAGGTCGGTCGGTCCGCAGGTCGGTCGGTCCGCAGGTCGGTCGGTCCGCAGGTCGGTCGGTCCGCAGGTCGGTCGGTCCGCAGGTCGGTCGGTCCACGAGCCGGTACGGCCGGGAAGCTCGACCGCGCCGCCCGCCGACGGGACACGCGGTCAGGACGCGCCGGCCGTGCGCAAGCCGGTGCCGCGCCCGCCCCCACACGCTAGGAAGACAGCGCGGTCAGAGTTGAACCTGGGGTCAGTAGCGCTGGCGCAGCAGCCCTGCGGCCTCGACGGCCCAGTAGGTGAGGATGACCTGCGCGCCGGCCCGCTTGATCGAGGTGAGCGTCTCCAGCATCACCCGCTCCCGGTCGATCCAGCCGTTCGCGGCGGCTGCCTCGACCATCGCGTACTCGCCGGAGACCTGGTAGGCGGCGACCGGAACGTCCACCGCCGCCCGCACCGCCGACACCACGTCGAGGTACGGCAGCGCCGGCTTGACCATCACCAGGTCGGCGCCCTCGGCGACGTCGAGCGCGACCTCACGCAGCGACTCCCGCAGATTGGCCGGGTCCTGCTGGTAGGAGCGCCGGTCGCCCTCCAGCGCCGACTCCACCGCCTCGCGGAACGGGCCGTAGAACGCGGAGGCGTACTTCACTGCGTACGCCAGCACGGAGACGTCCTGGTACCCGGCGGCGTCGAGCGCCCGGCGTACGACGCCGACCTGGCCGTCCATCATCCCGGACGGCCCGACCATGCCGACCCCGGCGGCGGCCTGGGCCACCGCCATCTCGGCGTACGCGGCCAGGGTGGAGTCGTTGTCGACATCGCCATCGGGGGTGAGCAGCCCACAGTGCCCGTGCGAGGTGAACTCGTCGAGGCACAGGTCGCTCATCACCACAGTGGCGTCACCCACCTCGGCCACCACGTCACGGATCGCGACGTTGAGGATGCCGTCCGGGTCGATGCCGCCGGAGCCGGTCGGGTCCCGCTGCTCCGGCACGCCGAAGAGCATGATCCCGCCGACACCGGCCTGGACCGCCTCGACCGCCGCCTTGCGCAGCGAGTCCCGGGAGTGCTGGAGCACCCCCGGGAGCGACCCGATGGCCCGGGGCTCGGTCAGCCCCTCCTTGACGAACATCGGCACGACCAGCTCGGCCGGGTCGACGCGGGTCTCGGAGACCAGCCGCCGCACGGCCGCGTTACGGCGCAGCCGGCGGGGCCGGATCTCGGGGTACGACATGAGGGGCCTCCTCGGAGACGACTACCGGAAGCGCAGGGCGGTCGGGCCCTGCACCTTCGAGCCACGGCGCTGCTTGGCCGGCATGGCGGCCAGCTTCTCGCGCAGCTCGACGGCGTAGGCGGCGAGCGCCTCCACCAGGTCGGGCACCGAGGCGTGCGGCGGCTGGACGTCGACCCGCAGGCCGAACTCCGTCGCGGTCTCCGCGGTCTTGGGCCCAATGACGGCAACAACGGTCCGCGCGTGCGGCTTCCCGGCGATGCCGACCAGGTTGCGCACGGTGGAGGACGAGGTGAAGAGCACCGCGTCGAAGCCGCCCGACTTGATCGCGTCGCGGATCTCGGCGGGCGGCGGAGCGGCCCGCACCGTCCGGTACGCGGTCACGTCGTCGACCTCCCAGCCGCGCTCGGTGAGCCCGGCGGCGAGCGTCTCGGTGGCGATGTCTGCGCGCGGCAGCAGCACCCGGCCCACCGGGTCGAGGATCTCGTCGTGCGGCGAGAACTCGGCCAGCAGACCCTCGGAGGACTGCTCCCCGGCGGGGATCAGCTCCGGCTGGATGCCGAACGCGCGGACCGCGTCCGCCGTGGCCTCACCGATGCAGGCGATCTTGACGCCGCCGAAGTGCCGGGCGTCCAGGCCGTGCTCGGCGAACTTCTCCCAGACCGCGCGGACCGCGTTCACCGACGTGAAGATCACCCAGGCGTACCGGCCGTCGACCAGGCCCTTGACCGCCCGCTCCATCTGCGCCGGGGTGCGCGGCGGCTCGACCGCGATGGTCGGCACCTCGCACGGGATCGCCCCGTACGCGCGCAGCCGGGCGCTCATCGCGCCGGCCTGCTCCTTGGTCCGGGGTACGAGCACCTTCCAGCCGTACAGCGGGCGGTTCTCCCACCAGCTCAGCTTGTCGCGCTGCCCCACCCCGACGCCGACGGTGAGCACCACCCGGCCGGTGAAGCCGAGCGCGGCGGCCACGAAGCTGTCCACGGTCGACGTGGTCGTGTACTGGGTCTCGCCGGTGCCGTCGCCGGTCACCCCGACGCCTGTGGTGCCGTCGACCCCGGCGGCGAGCAGCCCGTCCCGGACGGCGGCGAGGTCACCGGCGTCCACGGCGAGCGCGAGTGAGCCCCGGCCGACGGCCGTGGCCAGCGCCTCGAAGTCCAGTGCGCTGACGTCCTCGACGTCGGCGGCCGTACGCACGCCCGGCAGCGGGACCCCGGCGTAGGTGGCCACACCCTCGGCCTGGCCGACGCCGGGCACCACCTCGAAGTGGGCGGCGGTGCGGGCCACCGCCTGCACCTCCTTGACCACCGAGTCGTGCCCGAACGGGTCGCCGGCGACCAGGTGCACCGCGTTCAGCCCGGAGCGGGCCGCGGAGATCAGCACCTTCGCCACGTCCCCCGGCGCGCCCTCGGCCGGGGTGAACTCGGCATCGTCCCTGGCCTCGGCGCGAACGACGGCGAGCAACGACTCCGGGACTCCCCGGTCGTAGATCACCTGGTCGGCGTCGACCAGGGCGTCGTGGGCCCGACGGGTCAGCAGGCCCGGGTCACCGGGGCCAGCCCCGACGAACGCGATACGGCCGACGGGCTTACGGGTGCGGGTCATTCTGTGCTCCCAAATTGCTGGGTCCCCGGGCCGGTGTGTCCTTCGTGGCCGAGGATCGAGTCGGCGCCGAGTTCGAGGAGTTCGGCGGCGAGTGCCTTACCGATCTCCGCCGCGTCGGCGGGCGTTCCGGTGCGGGACAGCCGGAGGTCACGAGTGCCGTCCGGGCTGATCACCGCCCCGCGCAGGTAGATCTCATCGCCGGTCTCGCCTTCGGCGAGTTCGGCATAGGCGGCGACGGGTGCGCTGCACCCGGCCTCCAGGGTTGCCAGAAACGCGCGTTCCGCGGTGACCGCGGCACGCGACGGTGTGTGGTCGAGCACCGCGAGCAGCTCGACCAGGTCCTGGTCGTCGACCCGGCACTCCACTGCCAGCGCGCCCTGAGCGGGCGCGGGCAGCATCAGCATCGGGTCCAGCGACTCGGTGATCACGTCGAGCCGGCCGAGTCGGGCCAGACCGGCCCGGGCCAGGACGACGGCGTCGAGGTCGGCCTCGGGGCCGAGCACCCGCCCCAGGCGGGTGTCGACGTTGCCGCGGATCGGGGTGACCTCCAGTTGCAGGCCGAGGGCGTGCAACTGGGCGATCCGGCGCAGCGCTCCGGTGCCCACGGTGGCCCCGGGCGGCAGCTCCGCGAGTGTCCGGCCCTCGCGGGCCACCAACGCGTCGCGCGGGTCCTGCCGGGCCGGCACCGCCGCGATGTGCAGCCCGCCGGCGGCAGCCGTGGGCAGATCCTTGTACGAGTGCACGGCGAAGTCGATCGTCCCGGCGGTCAGCGCGTCGCGCAGGGCGGAGACGAACACCCCGACGCCAAGCCGGTGCACCGGCGCGCTGGAGCGGTCGCCCGCGGTGACCACCTCGATCAGCTCGACGGGCCGGCCGGTGGCGGCGGTCACCGCCTCGGCGACCTGGCCGGACTGAGCCATCGCCAGGGCGCTGCCCCGGGTGCCGAGGCGCAGGGGGGCGGTCATCGCGCACCTCCGGTGGGTGGGGTCGGTTCGGCGGTGTCGGCTCCGGACACCGGGTCGGTGCCGGGGAACGCCAGGCCGAGGTCGGGGGTCAGCACGTCCGGGACGGTGTCGACAGGTGAGGTCTGCGGCACCTCGAGGTCGAACAGCTCGCGCAGCAGTGCCGCGTACTGGTCGCCGCCGGGCTCCGCGGCCAACTGACGGACCTTGACGGTGGGCTGGTGCAGCAGCCGCTGGACGACCCGGTGCACAGTGCGGGCCACCTCGGCCCGCAGGTCGTCGCCGAGGTCGGGGCGACGCTGGGCCAGTCGGCGCAGCTCGGCGGTGACCACGTCGTCGGCCCGGCCACGCAGCGCGGCCACTGTGGGTGCCACGTCGGCGCCGCGCAGCCAGGTGAGGAAGCCCTCCACCTCGCCGAGCACGATGCGTTCGACGGCTGCGGCGTCGGCGGCCGCCGGACCGTCGGCGAGCAGCGCCGCCATCCGGTCGATGTCGATCACCTCGACGCCGGGCAGCTCGGCGACGCCGTCCTCGACGTCGCGCGGGACGGCCAGGTCGAGCAGGACCAGTGGACCCCGGGCCGGGTCGCGTCGGGCCAGCGCCGCGGTGACCACGGCCCGGGTGAGGACCGGTTCGGTGGACGCGGTGGCGGCCACTACGATGTCCACTGTGGAGAGGGTGTCGGCCAGCTCGGTCATCGGCGCGGCACTCGCCCCGTACGACTCGGCGAGCCGGACGGCCCGGTCGGCGCCCCGGTTGCTGACGGTGAGCGGCCCGGCGCCCAGCCGGGACAGCGTGGCCACCCCGAGCGAACCCATCGCGCCGGCGCCGACCACCAGGGCCGGGTGGCCGACGAGGTCCCCGTCGAGGTGACCGGCGGCCAGCTCCAGTGCGGCGGTGACGACGCTCTGGCCGGCCCGGTCGATGCCGGTTTCGGCGTGGGCCCGCTTACCGACCCGCAGCGCCTGCTGCATGAGCTCGTGCAGCAGCCGGCCGGCCGAGTCGGCGCCGGTGGCCCAGTGGTACGCGTCGCGCAACTGGCCGAGGATCTGCGCCTCGCCCACCACCATCGAGTCCAGACCGGTGGCGACCCGGAAGACGTGGTCGACGGCAGCGGTGTCGTAGTGCACGTACAGGTGGCTGGCGAGCGCCGTCGGCGAGCTGCCGGCCTGCTCGGCCAGCACGGAGCAGACGTCGCCGAGCCCACCGTGGAAACCGGACACGGCGGCGTAGACCTCCACCCGGTTGCAGGTGGAGACGATCACCGCCTCGGCCACGTACGGCTGGGCGACCAGGCGGTCCAGTGTGCGGGTCAGGTCGGCAGGGGGCACGGCCAGCTGCTCCAGCGTGGCGACCGGGGCGGTCCGGTAGGACGCGCCGACGACGAGCAGTTTCACGTGCCGATCGCCTCCTGGGTGTCGGTGGCCGCGAACCCGCCGGGCAGGGCGGTGAGAGCGGACCCGCCGGTGGCGGGCAGCGCGGTCAGCGACGCCTTGCGGTGCTCGTGGAAGGACAGAATCTGCAGCTCGATGGCGAGGTCGACCTTGCGCACGTCGACCCCCTCCGGAACCGAGAGTACGCACGGTGCGAAGTTGAGGATGCTCGTCACGCCGACGGCGACCAGTTGGTCGGCGACCTGCTGGGCGGCGGCGGCCGGGGTGGCGATCACGCCGATCGCGAGGGATTCCTCCGCGGCGACCGTCGGCAGGTCGTCGACATGCCGGACAACCAGGCCGTTGATCTCCTCACCGACCCGGGAGGGATCGGCGTCGAGCAGTGCGGCGATCCGGAAGCCCCGGCTGGCGAAACCGTCGTAGCCGGCCAGGGCGTGACCGAGATTACCCACGCCGACCAGGGCGACCGCCCGGCGTTGGGTGAGCCCGAGCACATACTCGATCTGCTCGATCAGCAGCGCGACGTCGTAGCCGACGCCCCGGGTGCCGTACGAGCCGAGGTGCGAGAGGTCCTTGCGGAGCTTGGCGGAGTTGACCCCGGCGGCGGCGGAGAGACCCTCGCTGGAGACGGTCTCGTGCCCGGCGTCGGCGAGGTTGTGCAGCGCGCGCAGGTACTCCGGGAGCCGAGCAACTGTTGCCTCGGGCAGATCCGGGAGCGCTGGTACGGCACCGGCGCGGCCGGGCGCGCCTGGGTGACGGTGCTGACTCATGAGACTCCGTGCGGTGCGATCCTCGGCCAACTCTGCTGGTCGGCCGTTTCTGGACTCCCGCTGGCGACCGAGGATGCCGGCTGTGCTAGCAGGGCGCGTCGGAGTCACAGCGTAGGCGCTTGTGAAGACGTGCACAAATCGCGATCTTGCCGCTGCGTGGCGCGACCTCACCAGCACCTCCATTCCACAAG
This sequence comes from Micromonospora sp. D93, assembly GCF_018070365.1. NCBI lineage: Bacteria > Bacillati > Actinomycetota > Actinomycetes > Micromonosporales > Micromonosporaceae > Micromonospora > Micromonospora sp. D93. The sequence continues at coordinate 16,378 of NZ_JAGPXW010000006.1, forward strand.
ATCGATTGAACGCCCAGGGCCACCTCAGGCCCCGGGCGATTATTGCTCAATCCCGACTTCTCTGACCAATCACGCGCCGCCCTGGCCAGGGCCCTCCTGGCGGGGTGGGGGTAGCACTACGGAGGAGAGGCGGGGTTTCGGGATGGGGACACCGAGCGCGGATGCCTAGCCTTTGAGCATGACCGCCGTTGCCGCCACCAGCGACCGACCGACGCTGGCACCGAGCATCCCCCGCCAGCTCTTCGTCGATTCCGGGTACGTGCTGCTCGGTCTGCCGCTGGCGCTGGCCAGCTTCGTCGTCCTCATCGTCGGCCTCGCGGTCGGCATCGGCCTGGTGGTCACGGTGATCGGCCTACCGATCCTCAGCGGCACCCTGTACGCCGCCCGTGGGCTGGCCGACATCGAGCGGCTGCGGCTGCCCGCGGTGCTCCACCAACCCCGGATCCGGCCGCGCTACCGGCTGCCCGAGGCGGGCGCGAACGCCTGGCGGCGGATCTTCGTGCCGATGCGTGACGCGCAGTCGTGGCTCGACCTTGCGCACGGCATCCTGCGGCTGATCGCGGCGGCGGGCACCTTCGTGGTGACGGTGTCGTGGTGGGCCGCGGCGATCACCGGCTCGTTCTACTGGGCCTACGACTGGGCCCTGCCCCGGGCCGACGGCGAGGGTGACCAGGACCTGGCGCAGCTGCTCGGCCTGGGCGACTCGACCACCGCCCGGATAGGCCTGTACACCGCGCTCGGCGTGTTCTTCCTGATCACCCTGCCCATCGTGGTGCGGGGCTGCGCGCTGCTCCAGGCCAGCTTCGCCAAGGCCATGCTGACCGGGGTGGCCGAGATGCGCGACCGGATCACCGTGCTGGAGGAGCAGAAGCGGGCCGCCGTGTCCGCCGAGGCCTCCGCGCTACGCCGGCTGGAACGTGACATCCACGACGGCCCCCAGCAGCGCCTGGTCCGGCTGGCCATGGACCTCAGCCGGGCCCGGATGCAGCTCGCCTCGGACCCGGAGGCAGCCGGCCACACCATCGACGAGGCGGTCGCCCAGACCCGGGACACGCTTGCCGAACTGCGGGCGCTGTCCCGGGGCATCGCGCCGCCGATCCTGGTCGACCGGGGCCTGCCCAGCGCCCTGGCCGCGATCGCCGGCCGCGGGCTGATCCCGATCGAGCTCCAGGTGGACCCGCAGCTCGGCACCCCGGCCGGACGGCTCGACCCGGCGGTGGAGAACACCGCGTACTTCGTGGTGTCCGAGGCGCTGACAAACGTCGCGAAGCACAGCCGGGCCACCGAGGCCACGGTGGCCGTGGCGCGGCAGGGCACCCACCTGCAGGTACGGGTGGGTGACGATGGGCAGGGTGGTGCGCATCTGGCGAAGGGGCACGGGCTGGCCGGTATCGCCGACCGGGTCCGGGCCGCCGGTGGCGAACTGATGGTGGTCAGCCCGACCGGCGGCCCCACCGAGATCCGCGCCGAGCTTCCACTATGAGCGGTCCGGCACCGCGCCGAGCCCGCACGACGGGCCGGACGTGGTAGACAACACAGCCATGCGCATCGTGATCGCCGACGACGCCGTCCTTCTCCGGGAGGGGCTGGTCCGGCTACTGACCGAGAGTGGGCACCAGGTGGTGGCCGCCGTCGGGGACGGTGACGCCCTGGTCGAGGCGGTGGTCGAGCACCGGCCCGACGTGTCGATCGTCGACGTCCGGATGCCGCCGTCGCACACCGACGAGGGGCTGCGGGCCGCGGTGGAGGCCCGGCGGCTGGTGCCGCGTACCCCGATCCTGGTGCTCTCCCAGTACGTCGAGGTCTCGTACGCCGATGATCTGCTCGCCACCACCGGCGGTGCCGGCGGCGGGATCGGCTACCTGCTCAAGGACCGGGTTGCCGCCATCGACGAGTTCCTGGACGCGTTGCGCAGGGTGGCGGGCGGCGGCACGGTGCTCGACCCGGAGGTGGTCGGTCAGCTCTTCGCCAGGCGTCGCCGGGACGACCCGCTGCGTGAGCTGACCCCCCGTGAGCGGGAGGTGCTCGCCCTGATGGCCGAGGGGCGTTCGAACACCGCCATCGCGCGCGCCCTCGTGGTCAGCGACGGCGCGGTGGAGAAGCACGTGCGCAACATCTTCACCAAGCTCACCCTTCCGCCGGACACCGAACAGCACCGGCGGGTGCTGGCCGTCCTCACCTATCTGCGGAACTGACCTCCCGGGCCAGGGCCACCGCGTCGGTGAGGGTGTCGGCCACCGGGTGACCGGAGGCGCGCAGCCGGGCCGGGTCGGTGAACCCGCCGGTGTAGAGCACGGCACGGCCGCCCACCGCGAGGGCCGCGTCCGCGTCGTCGATGGAGTCGCCGATCAGCACCACCGAGGCGCCGTCCACGCCCAGCTCGGCGAGGTGCAACTGGAGCGACTCGGCCTTGCGGCCGCCACCGACAGTGGCCCGCAGCCCGTCGACCCGGGCGAAGTGGCTGGTCAACCCGTACGTGTGCACGGTCGGGACCAGCTCCTCGTGGAACCACATGGACAGCAGACTCTGACTGCCCGGCCAGGCCGCCATCGCGGCGCGCGCGTCGGCGGCCAGCTCGCAGGTGGTCAACCCGGTGCGGTACGCATCGTGGAAGATCTTGTCGAGTCGGCCGAACTCGTCGTCGTCCACGGCCTGCCCGAGCACCTCGGCGTAGTACTCGGCGATCGGCCGGCGGAACCGCACCCGGTGCTCGTCCGGGGTGACCGTCGGCCCGCCCAGGCTCGCGAACACGACATTGGTGGCGGACACCACAAGGCTGAGGTCGTTGAGCAGGGTGCCGTTCCAGTCCCAGACGAGGTGTGGGGGCGCAGAGGTCATCAGAGCACCTTAGGCACTCCTCAGAGCTGCGGCGTGGTCAGGTCCCGCAGCAGCCGATCCTCCTCGACCCGCCAGTACCCGTGCTCCTTGCCGTCGAGCATCACCACCGGCAGCCGGTCGCCGTACTCGCGTTCCAGCCCCTCGTCGCCTGTGACGTCCCACTCGACCCACTTGTCGCCGGTGACCGCGACCACCCGGTCGAGCGCCGCCTTGGCGTCGTCGCACAGGTGGCAGCCGGGTCGGGTGATCAGGGCGAGTCGGGCGTCAGTGGCCATCGGTTACCTCCGTGCGGTCGGTCGGCGGCGCCGACCGGAGCTGGGTCTTGCGTACCTTGCCGATCGCCGAGTGCGGAAGGGCGTCGACGAACTCGACAGCGGTCGGGCACTTGAACCGGGCCAGGTTCCGCGCGCAGTGGGCGAGCAGCTCCTCGCTGGTCACCGGTTGGCCCTGGACCGGCACCACGTACGCCCGCACAGTCTCGCCGGTCCGCGGGTGCGGCACACCCAGTACCGCCGACTCGACCACCCCGGGATGCCCGGCGAGCACCAGCTCGACCTCGTGCGGATAGACGTTGAACCCGTTGACCAGAATCAACTCGCCGAGCCGGTCGACCAGGAAGAGGTCGCCGTCCTCGTCGGCGTACGCGATGTCACAGGTGCCCCACCAACCGTCGGCGTCCGGGCCGCCCCGACCGTCGGGCCAGTAGCCGGTGAAGAGGTTGGGACCGGACACCACTATCTGCCCCGGGTCGGTGCCCGGCGCCACGTCGGAGATGTCCAGCTCATCCGGGTCGTCGTCGGGGACGGCCAGCCCGTCGCGCCACAGGTCCACCCCGTCCGCGCCGACCAGGCGCAGCCGGACGCCGGGCAGCGGCCGGCCGATCGAACCCGGCTTGGCCACGCCGCCGACCAGGGTGGAGGTGAGCACCGGCGCGGTCTCGGTGAGGCCGTACCCGATGTGCACCTGATGCCCGGTGACCTCCGTGAAGCGCGCCGCGACAGCGGGTTCGAGTGGCGCCGCGCCGCAGACCGCGACCCGCACCGACGCGGTCGCCGCGCGGGCCGTGGCCGCGGCGGCCCAGGTCAGAAACATCGACGGTACGCCGACCAGCACGCTGACCCGGTGCCGCGCGACCTCGTCCAGCCCTGCCGTCGGGCCTGGTTCGTCGAGCAGCACGCCCGTCGCGCCGTGGTGCACTACCGCGCCGAGCCCCGAGTTGAGCCCGTACGCGTGGAACAGCGGCAACGCGAGGAGAACAGTGTCCGTCGGGCCCACCACCGGCGGCTCGATCTCCGCTACCTGTTCGTGGTTGGCGAGCATCGCCTGGTGCGAGAGCATCGCTCCCTTGGGCCACCCCTCGGTGCCGGAGGTATAGAGCAGTACAGCCAGGTCGGTGCCGCCTCGTCGAGGGCGGGGCGCCGGTCCGGGCGACTCGGCGGTCGGTGGCGTGCCGCGCACGGAGGTGAGCGCGGGCAGCTCGGCCGCCACGTCGGCGACCAGGTCCCGAACGCGGTCGGTGGCGATGAGCACCGACGCGGGCCGGTCGGAGCTGTCGAGAGCCACCCGGCGGAGCCGGTCGGCGAGGTTCGGCGCGGGGCTTTCCGAGGCGTCCTGCACGGTGATCGAGTCTGGCACAGCGGACGGCGACGGGCCACGCCCAACGGTCCGAGCCAGGCCCGGAGGACGGCACCCCAACAGTCCCATGTACGGGACTGTCCGGTGTGCCACCGGCGATCCGATCGGGTCCTGTCGATGGGACGTGCGACCCCGTCCGCGAGCGGTTCGACCGCCCCCGTCCGACCGGCCGGCGCGCCGGGTCAGCCGAACGGGCGACATGCCTCCGACCTGGGCATCCACCCTGGATCACCGGGCCGAAGGAAAGTCAATCGCACACGACGGACAACCGGTCCGGCGTCGGTGCGACGGAGCGGGAAATACTTCCGCCTTGTGTAACGGACTTGCCACGCGCGGGTGACGTTGGCCCTATCATCACACGGGTCGGGTCACCCCATTTGCCGTGAGTCGACACCCCTCAGCCCGAGGAGGCCCCCGTGCCTGTGAGCGCATTGGACCAGCACCTCCAGGGGAATTGCCGCCCGTCGGCAACCCCCGCGACCGTCCGACCCGACCGGTCACCCGGTCGGTCCGCCCCGACGAGACCAAGACCGGCCCGTCCGGCAACCGACGGGACGGGGGCAACACGGTGACCACATTCGGTTACGCGGAACGCCCGGTCGGCCTGACCGGTCAACCGGCCCGCTCCCATGTCAACGAGCGACCAGCGGCCCGCGCCCCGATGGACGAGCAGCACGGCGGCGCCGTGCGGGGTGACGGCGCGGCGCAGCGGATCCGCAGCCGGCCACACCACAACGAACCACCGCCGCGGCCCGCGGTGCCCGGTGGAAACGCGAAACCGGCGGGCGGCCGGGTCGCCGTGCCGCCCCGACCCACCATGCCCGTGCAGGGTCGTCGGGTAAGCGACACACCGGCGGTCACCACCGACCCGGCGGCGGGTGAGACAGCTGTGATCCCGGCGGTGCCGGCCACCACCGCCACCACCCCTACCGGTTTCCCGAGCCGCCCGGACCCGTCCGACCCGGCGACCGAGGTCTGGACGCTGATCGAGCGGGCCCAGGCCGGCGAGTCCGCGGCGTTCGGTCTGATCTACGACAGGTACGTGGACACCGTCTTCCGGTTCGTCTACTTCCGGGTCGGCAACCGGCAACTCGCCGAAGATCTCACCTCGGACACGTTCCTGCGCGCGCTCAAGCGGATCGGCAGCTTCACCTGGCAGGGCCGCGACCTCGGCGCCTGGTTGGTGACGATCGCCCGCAACCTCGTCGCGGACCACTTCAAGTCGGGTCGGTACCGGCTGGAGGTCACCACCGGCGACGTGCTCGACGCCGACCGGGAGGACCGGGGCCCGGAGGGCAGCCCGGAGGCGGCGGTGGTGGAGCACATCACGAACGTCGCGCTCCTCACCGCCGTGAAGCAGCTCAACCCGGAGCAGCAGGAGTGCATCGTGCTCCGCTTCCTCCAGGGCTTCTCGGTCGCCGAGACGGCCCGCGCGATGGGTAAGAACGAGGGAGCCATCAAGGCCCTCCAGTACCGCGCCGTCCGCGCCCTGGCCCGACTCCTGCCCGACGGCTTCCAGCCGTAGTTAGTTACGGCGGGACCGACGGGCGTCGATCAACGTCCGCGCAGCTCAGAGTCGGTCCCGCCCGGTGATGACCATCACTTTCTGTAATTTCGGCTCCGCCAGGCCCGTAACCCGTGCCCGGTCCGCCGCGTTTCTCCGGGTGCGACCGGTGGATGTCCCGGCAGGCCCGGGCACCGAGGTCCGACCGGCATGCCGGCGGCACCTCACCTCCGTGGTGTCACACTGCCGCCCGGTCGCTGGCAACGACGGCGGCCGACCGGCCGTGACCAGCGAGAGGAGGTGCCTGCGGTGGACAACACCCTCTTCTCCCGCCGGCGCGCGGAGCGCTTCGCGCAGCTTCTCGACGAGGCCAACGGCGCTCGACGACACCACGTGCGATCCCGTGTGGACGGCCAACTGGCGCCGCTCGTCGCAGTGGGTCAGCGGCTCAGCGTCGACCCCCCGGCTGTCGAGGTGGACCAGGACTTCCGCACCGGCCTGCGAGCGATGCTGCTCGCCACCGCCGAACGGGAAGGACTGGGCGCCACACCAGCGGCGGTCAGCGAGCCGGCCGCCACGACCACCCGCGGGCGGCTACTGCCGGCGGTCACCGCCCGGCGGGCCAGAGCCCGGGGCGCGATCCTGGTCGGCATCGCCGCCGGAGCCATCGCCGTCTCCGGGATCTCCGCCGCGAGCGAGAACGCGGTGCCCGGTGACGCGCTGTACGGCATGAAGCGCTCGACCGAACGGGCCCAGCTCGCCCTGGCCAGCTCGGACATCAGCCGAGGTCAGCTCTTCCTGGACTTCGCCCGGACCAGACTCGGCGAAGCCGCCAAGCTGCGCGGTGACCGGATCGGCTACAGCGCGGTCCTCGACGACATGGACGCCGACACCCGGCAGGGAGTTCGCCTGCTGACCTCGGCGGCGGTGCAACGAGCCGAGCCGGGCAGCCTGGACACCCTCAACGCCTTCGTGGCGAGTCAGCGCCGGGCCGTACGCGGTCTGCTCGACGGGAGCACCCGCGTCGACCGGGAACGGACCCAGCGGTCGCTGCTGCTGCTGGACGACATCCGGGAACGCTCGGACGGCCTGCGCGCGGCGATCGCCTGCGGCCTGCCGGCACCGACCGCCAGCGACGCGCTCGGCCCGGCCCCGAGCACCTGCCCCGGGGCTCGCTGACCAGCGCCCCTATACCGCACGTCCGACCGGCCGCGCCACAGTTCGCTGTGTGCCCGGCCGGTCGACCGTCTGCGGCGGATACCCTCGCGAGGGAGCATCAGTCGTACCGGTGAGGAAGGGAATCGCGTGGCGCGTAGCCGTAAGGTGACGGTCAGCACCGACGCCGAGGGGCACACCGCAGGCTGGGCGGAAACCGACCTGGCCCCGGTCAGCGCACCCGACCCGACCGCCGCGGCGTTCTTCGACGTGGACAACACGATGATGCAGGGCGCGTCGATCTACTGGTTCGCCCGTGGGCTCGCCTCCCGAAACTACGTGACGACCGGCGACCTGGCCCGATTCGCCTGGCAGCAGCTCCGCTTCCGGCTGCTGGCCCGGGAGCACGCCGGGGACATGTCCCTGGCCAAGGAGGCGGCGCTGGCCTTCGTCGAGGGTTGGCGGGTCAACGAGGTCGAACACCTCGCCGAGGAGATCTTCGACGAGATGATGGCCCCCCGGATCTGGGCCGGCACCCACCAGCTCGCTCAGCGTCACCTGGACGCCGGTCAGCGGGTCTGGCTGGTCAGCGCCGCCCCCGTCGAGATCGGTCGGGTGATCGCTGCCCGGCTCGGCCTGACCGGTGCCATCGGCACGGTGGCCGAGGTCGTCGACGGGGCGTACACCGGGCGGTTGGTGGGTGACCTGATGCACGGGCCGGCCAAGGCCGAGGCGGTCACCCAGCTGGCCGCTGTGGAAGGGCTGGACCTGGCCCGCTGCGCGGCCTACAGCGACTCGGCGAACGACCTGCCGCTGCTCTGCGCTGTGGGCCGGGCGGTGGCGGTCAACCCGGACGGCGCCCTGCTGCGGCAGGCCCGCCAGCACGGCTGGGAGGTGCGGGACTTCCGCACCGGCCGCCGAGCGGTCAAGATCGCCGTACCGTCGACCGCCGCAGCGGGGCTGGTCGCCGGTGCGGTCACCGCCGGCCTGGCCCTGCAGCGCCGCCGCCGCACCGGCTGAGACGTCCTAGGGGCCGAACGGGTCGGGCCGTCGCTCCAGCAGCGTGTGCAGGGTCTGCTGGATGGTCTCCCGCACCTGGTCGGCGAGGTTGAAGACCACCAGCGGGTCGTCCGCCGAGTCGGTCAGGTGGGCGGTGGGGATCGGCGGGCAGAACTCGATCAGCCACTTGCTGGGCAGCGGCACCATGCCCAGCGGGCCGAGCAGCGGGAACGTCGGCGTGACCGGGAAGTAGGGCAGCTTGAGCAGCCGCGCCAACGGCTTGATGTCGGCGAGCATCGGGTAGATCTCCTCGCCGCCGACGATGGCGACGGGCACGATCGGGGTGCCGGTGCGCAGCGCCGCCGAGACGAACCCGCCCCGCCCGAAGCGTTGCAGCTTGTAGCGGTCGGCGTAGAGCTTGCCGATGCCCTTGAAGCCCTCCGGGAACACACCCACCAGATCGCCGCCGCCGAGCAGCCGCTCGGCGTCCGGGTTGCAGGCCACCGTGCCGCCGGTCTTACGGGCCAGCTCCGAGACCACAGGCATCCGGAAGACCAGGTCGGCGCCGAGCAGCCGCAGGTAACGGTGGGCCGGGTGTTTGTCGTGCAGCGCCGCCGAGAGGATCAGGGCGTCCAGTGCCACCGTCCCGGAGTGGTTGCCGACCACCAGGGCGGGCCCGTCCACTGGCACGTGCTCCACCCCACCGACCTCGGTGCGGAACCAGTCCCGGTAGAGCAGCCGCAGCAACGGGTGGAAGACCGCGTCGGTCAACTCCGAGTCGAAGCCGAACTCGTCGACCTCGTAGTCACCGGAGAACCGCCGGCGCAGGAACGCCAACCCGTTCGCGACCTTGCGGTCCCAGTGGTCCCCGGGCCGGTCCGAAACCGCCGGCTCGGTGCCCCCGGGCATCCCGGCGTCGACCTCGTCGACCGGCGTGGGGGGCGGCGTCGGGGTCGGGGGCGGAGTCGGGGTCGGGGTCGGCGCGACCTGCGCGGCCGGTCGATGTCCGTTACGCCGCGCCGGCTCCGCGTCCGGCGTGGGCACCTGCTGGGGTACGTCGAAACGCCCGACCGACTGCGGGTCGCGCCCCTCCTCGGGCCGGCCACTCATGATCGCCGCTCCCGTACCGCTGAACGGACCTGCCGGATGCCGTCCAGGACCAGTTGCTCGGCAGCGGCCAGCTGATCCCGCGTGACCACCACCCCACCGTGGTGGGCGCGGATGAAGTCCTCGAACGCCGCTGCGGTCGACCGGGGTGTGAAGCCGTACTCCTGCTCGATCCGGCTGGTGTCGACCACCCGGCCGTGCACGAAGAGGTCGACCTGGTCCAGGCCGTAACGGCCGAAGCCCATGGTGCGGGCCAGCGCGGCGGCCCCGGAGAGACCCGGCTCCAGCACCGGAACGGCCACCCGGCCGGCGCGCCGGATCGCCTGCGACAGCGACAGCACCCCCGGGCCGGCGACGTTGTACGTGCCCGGATGGTCCTCCACGATCGACCGGTGCAGCACCTCCAACGCGTCGTCGAAGTGCAGGAACTGAAGGCGAGGGTCGCGACCGAAGACTGTCGGCACGAACGGCTGCGAGAAGTAGCGGGTCAGCGTGGTGTCGGCGGTCGAGCCGATGAACGGGGCGAAGCGCAGCACCGTGGCGGTGACGTCGGAACGGCGGCGGCGGAAGCCACGGACGTACCCCTCAAGGTCGAGGATGTCGCGGCCGAAACCGCCGCGCGGCACCTCGCGGGGCTCCGTCTCCTCGGTGAAGACCGCCGGATCCCGGAACGACACCCCGTACGCGGCGGTCGACGAACGGACCACGAGTTTGCGCAGTCGGGGGGCCCGCTGGCAGGCGGCGAGCATCTGCATGCTGCCGATGACGTTCTGGTCCTTCATCGCGGACCGGCCACCGTGCTGCGGGTCGGGTGAGGTGACGAGCGCGAGGTGCACCACCGCGTCGACGTCCAGGTCGGCGAGGAGTCCACCGAGCGAACCGCTGTCGACGCGGATCCGTTCGACCCGGTCCAGGAGGTCGGTGAACTCGGTGCCGGAGTCCGGTGCGTCCACCCCGATGACCCGTTCGATGCGCGGGTCGGCGGCCAGTCGGGCCGCCACGTGGGCACCCAGGTAACGGCCCACTCCGGTGACGACGACGACCCCCGGAGCACCTGAGGTGCCACCGGGGGTCATCTGACGCACCTACCCCGGCAGGATGGACCGAGCCGGGACGACCACGGCCTGATCACCTGAGCCTCCGGAGATCGACAGTTTGGCAAGTGACGCCGAGCGCCGGGCTTTGAGCCCGGCGGCGATCACTTGCCGAGACGGCGACGCTGGACGCGGGTCTTGCGCAGCAGCTTGCGGTGCTTCTTCTTAGCCATGCGCTTACGGCGCTTCTTGACCACCGAGCCCATACGACAGCCTTTCGATACAACGTGCGGGGCGGACCGGATGACACCACGCAGGTGGCGACGGCGACCGCTTGCGGACAACGGACCGGACCAGTCTGGGCGGCGGGGCGCACCGGTGGGGTCTCGGTCGGGCTCCAGGGTAGCCGGAGGGCGTCAGCCGGACCAACGCGCCCCCGTCGTGGCCGCCTTCGGTCCGCGGCTGCTGGGCTCGCAAGCTCACTCCTCACCCGCACCGATGCCGGTCAGCCGGTGATCGGAGGGCGGGGCGGTGGCTCAGGCGGTCTCCTGAAAAGCACCCCGGAGATATTCGTGCACCGCATGCTCGGGCACCCGGAACGACCGGCCGACCCGGACAGCGGTGAGCTCACCGCTGTGCACCAGGCGATAGACGGTCATCTTTGACACCCGCATGACCGTCGCCACTTCCGCGACGGTCAGGAACTTGACCTCCGACAGCCGTCCGTCGGACTGTGACCCGGCCATGGCTCACCGACCCATCCCATGCCCGGCGCGTGCCAACCCGACGGATGCTCCGGGCCGGGCCGGCGACGCGCGTGTTACCAGTACGGTAGCGGGACGGTTGTGACCGGCGCGATCCCTTCCTGCAACTGATCATGTTTCGGTGGTCGGTTCACCCGATCCGCGCTCCCGGTATCCGCCCGTCCGCGTCCGCCGTCCGGTTGTTCCGGCGCTGCTCATTCGGTGCGCAACGCGACCACCGGGTCGAGACGGCCGGCGCGCTGCGCGGGAACCACCCCAAAGACGATGCCCACCACCGCCGACACGCCGAAGGCGAGCGCCAACGACCACCAGGTGATCGCGGCCGGAATGGGCGACAGCGCGTCGACCAGCAGGGCGGTTCCCACGCCCAGCGCCATTCCGGTGAGCCCGCCGATCGTGGTGAGCAGCACCGCTTCCAGCAGGAACTGCACACCGATGTCGCGGGGACGCGCGCCGACGGCCTTGCGCAGCCCGATCTCCCGGGTCCGCTCCCGGACGCTGACCAGCATGATGTTGGAGACGCCGACGCCACCGACGAGCAGCGAGATGCCGGCGATGGCGGCCAGTACGCCGGTGAGGACACCGAGGATGTCGCCGAGCACGCCGAGGATCTGCTGCTGGGTGACCGCGCTGAACTCGGTGTCCGGGTGACGGCGGTTCAGCTCGGCGACGATCCGTTCGCCCAACTCGTCGATCCGCTCCCGGTCCGGCGCCTTCACCGCGATGCCGTCGACCCGCTGGGTGCCCCAGAGTCGCTGCGCGGCGGTGACCGGCACGTGCACCTCGTCGTCCCGGTCGACACCGAGGCTCTGCCCGAGGGGCGCGAACACACCGATCACCCGGAACCGCACCCCGGCCAGCGCCACCTGCTGGCCGAGCGGGTCCCGGTCGGGAAAGAGCGCACGGGCGACCGAGTCGCCGAGCACCGCCACCCGTCGGCTGGTGTCCACGTCGGTGCCGGTGAGATAACGTCCCCGCGCCAGCGACCGGGTGAACACCGCCGGGGTCGTCTCCAGGACGCCCTGCACTGTGGTGAAGTCGGAGCGGGCGCCGGCCCGTGCGGTCGCCCCGGAGGCGACGGTGACCGCCACCCGGTCGGGGTCGCCGACCACCCGGCTGACGGCGTCCACGTCCTTGAGGGTCAGCGGCGAGACGACAGGCGCGTTGCCCACCTCGATCCGGCCGGGGACGACCAGCAGCAGGTTCGAGCCGAGGCCCTCGACCTGTTGCTCGACCTTCTGTTTGGTGCCGGTGCCGATGGCCACCAGCAGGACCACCGACGCCACCCCGATGATCACCCCGAGCATGGTCAGCGCACTGCGCAGCCGGTTGGCCCGTAGGGCGTCCAGCGCCACCCGCCACGCCTCGGCGACCCTCATGCCGTACCTCCGGGCCGCTCGACCTCGCGCGGAAGGCGCCCGGTGGCTCCGGCGGCGCCACCGGAGCCACCGGACGGGTGCCCCGGGCCGCTTCCGGACGCGGACCGGGGCTCCGCGCTGGGAGCGGGGACCAGTGTCGCAGGTCGACCGTGATCAACGGACAGCGGTCGATCATGGGCCGAGTGCGGGTCGGCGCCGTCCGCGTTCGCCGGATGTGCGCTCGTGGCGCTGTCCGCCACGACCACCCCGTCGCGCATGGTGATCCGACGATGGGCGCGGGCCGCCACCTCCTGGTCGTGGGTGACCATCACCAGCGCGACCCCGGACTCCGCGTTCAACTGCTCCAACAGCTCCAGCACTGCGGCGCCGGTGACGCTGTCCAGGTTGCCTGTGGGTTCGTCGGCCAGCAGCACCGTCGGCTCGGTGACCAGCGCGCGGGCGATAGCCACCCGCTGCTGCTCACCGCCGGACATCTGGTTGGGCCGGTGGTCCAGCCGGTGCCCGAGGCCGACCCGGCCGAGCATCGCCGCCGCCCGCTCCCGCCGCTGCCGGGCCGACACCCCCCGGTAGACCAGGGGCAACGCCACGTTCTCCACCGCCGAGGTACGCGGCAGCAGGTGGAACGCCTGGAAGACGAAACCGATCGTCTTGTTGCGCAGGGTCGCCATCTCCGGCGGGGCGAGAGCGTTGACGTCCCGCCCGCCGATCACCAGGCGGCCACCGGTGGGTCGGTCCAGCCCACCGAGGAGGTGCATGAGCGTCGACTTCCCCGAGCCGGACGGACCGACCAGGGCCATGTAATCCCCCGGCTGCACGGTCAGCGACACCCCACGCAGCGCCTCCACCGACACCCCGTCGAGCTGGTACGTCCGGGACACGTCCACCGCCTCGATGGCCGGAACGCGCTCCCCCGCCGGTCGGTCGCCGCGCGGATCCGCCACGGCGGGTTCGGTCACCGGACTTCCTGGCCGTCGCGGACCTGGTCGGCGCCGCGCACCACGATCTCGTCGCCGGGCTGCACGCCGTTGAGGATCTGCACCAGGTCGGACCCCTGGACGCCCACTGTCACCGACGCCCGGTCCGCCTTACCGTCACGGACCACCCAGACCGCGTCCCGGCCGTCGGCGGAGAACACCGCCGAGGCGGGGACTGTCACCGCGTCGACGGCCTCGCGTACCCGCAGGTGCACGATCGCGTTCATGCCGGGGCGGGGCGTCGGGGCCGGCTCGTCCTCGGCCAGCTTCCCGGCGCCCAGCGCGAGGCGTACCCGATAGGTGACCCCGCCCTGCGCGGAGCTGGTGGGAAGCACGTCGACCGACCGGACGACCGCGTCGTAGCTGGCGCCGGTGACGGCGTCCAACTCGACGGTGGCCGGCACGCCGGCCTTGACCAACAGCACGTCGGTCTCGTCCACCTCGGCGAGCAGACCCAACTGCCCGGTGTCCACAACGGTCAGCACCGGCGTGCCGGCGGTGACCTGAGCGCCGACCGCGACCGCGTCGTCCACGCCGGCCGGCGGACCGCCCTGGCTGGGGGCCAGCACGGACGGGTCGAGGCCGGCCCCACCGGCCTGCTCCAACAGCCCGGCCAGGCCGCCGTTCGCGCCACCGGCGGCCCGGGTGCCGCCGGGCTGCACCACCCCGGCGATCGGAGCCCGCAGGGTCAACGCGTCGACAGTCGCCTTCGCCAGGTCGTACGCCTGCTGGGCCTGGAGCCGTTGCGCCGCGGAGAGCGCGCCGACGGCTGAGCTCAACCCGTTGATCCCCCGCTGCACCGCGCGGACCGCCTGGTCGGCGCTGCGCGCGGCGGCCGAGTACTGGCGTTGCGCGGACGTCACCTGGGTCAGCAGCGCGTCCCGCAGTTGCGGGTCGGCGATCTTCTCGGCGGCCTTGCGGGCCGCGTCGAACGCCTCGTCGGCGGCCTTGTCGGTGCCGCGTCGGCTGCTGGTCAGGCTGCCCGCTCCGACGCCTCGGCCGGCACGCTTCGCGGCGGTCAGCGCCTCCTTCGCCTGCCGGAGGCGCTGTTGCGCGTTCGGTGAGTCGACCACGGCCAGCACCTGACCGCGCTTGACCCGCTGTCCGGGTTGGACGCGCAGGCTGGCCAGGCTGCCGTCGGCGGGAGCGGTGAGGGTGGCGGCGGCGCGGGCCGTCACCGTGGCCGGAGCGTCGATCACCTCGGTGACCGGGTTGCGGGCGGCCGACGCCAGGGCGAGATCGGGATCTTCGTCGCCGCACGAGGCGGCGGTGGTGGCGGTGAGGACGACGACGGCGGTCAGGGCGACGAGCAGGCGGGGCCGCGTGGTGCTGGCGGGCCGTGGTGACTGAGGACGGCGCACCCATCGATGGTACGCACCGCCGCACCGCCCCCTGGCTGCGTCAGGCGGCGGTGGCGCGGATGTATGCCACGCACTCGTCGTGCAGCGTCGACCACTGCTCACCGAACGCCTTCTCGGAGGCCGCGTCGATGGTCCTGCCGTCGTGCACCACGGTCTTGAAGAAGGTGAGCAGCCGCAGCGGCCCGTACCTGTCGACGAGGTGCCGAACGGCCAGGTAGCCGATGCCGTAGCTGGCGGCGACCCGTTCGGCGGAGGCATCGTCGGCGGGGTTGACGCCCTCCAACTTGCCGTCCCAGCCGCCCCGGATCATCTTGCGCACGTCGGCGACCCCCTCGTACCGGTCGACCGCCTGGCCGCCGGCACCGGCGAACTCGGCCAGGCCCTCCACCAACCACCAGGTGAGCTTGCCCGGGTAGCCGCGCTCCGGCAACGACGCCGCATGGGTCAGTTCGTGCCGGAGCAGGTCGTCGGTGCCGCTGTTGGAGAGCCCTTCGGCGTTGAGCACCACCTCGTGGTGCCCGCCGCCCACGGTCACCGCGTAACCGCCGGTCCATTCCGGGCGCTCGCCGCCGTACCAGCGCTGCCACTCGGTGCGCCCGGCGTAGAAGATCCGGTATCGGTCCGGCGGTGAGCCGGTCACCGCGTACCCGTCGGCGACCTTCGCCGCGGCCTCGGCCTGTGCGAGTAGGCCGGGCAGTTTGCCGCGCAGTGCCGGGGTGGTGGCGACGATGGTCCGCGCGCCGATGGCGACCGCCAGGTCGCTGATCTCCCACGGCCGGGTGCCGGTCTCCACCGACTTGGATTCCTCCATGGCGACCATCCGGGGCTGGTCACCGTTCTCCCGCCACCGGGTGCCGATCAGCACCGGGCTGGGCCGACAGTTCGGCGTGACGAAGCAGTACTGGAAGCGCACCAGCAGCCGCCACTCGCCGGGCTTGCCGATGATCGGCACGGGCAGGCCACTCGGCTCGGCTCGCCAGCCGGTCACCTTGAGCTCGCGTAGTGCGGCGAAGCGTCGGCGCAGGTCGTTGTGGGCTGCGGGATCGGCGACGGCGAGGAACCCGGCGCGGTCGCCGCCGAGGAGTGCCGTTGACTGCCGGTGGAGCTGGGCGGTGATCCGGTCGGACAGTCCGCGGGCCACGGCGGTGGCCGGATCGTCGGCCGTCGAGGTGCCGACCCGGCTGACGGTGGGGCGCGCGCCTGTCTCCCGGATCACTCCGACGACGAGCGCCGCCGGCAGGCCGCAGCCCAGCAGCAGGACGACCACCACGAGCACCGTCCACAGCGGCCAGAGCCGCCGCGGTGCTGGCTGCTGCACCTCGTCAGTCACCCGCCGAAGGGTACGACCACTACCTGGATGCGGCGAGGCCGCCCCGGGCCGATCGGGGCCGGCGGTGACCCGAGGGGCTGCCGCCGGCCCGTCGGCCGAACCGGGAAGAACTACTTCCTGGAGATCAGGGCGCGGCCGAAGAAGACCATGTTGGCCGGGCGCTCGGCGAGCCGGCGCATCAGGTAGCCGTACCACTCGTCGCCGTACGGGACGTAGGTGCGCACGGTGTAGCCCTCGCCGGCCAGCCGGGCCTGCTCCTCGGGGCGGATGCCGTAGAGCATCTGGAACTCGAAGCGCTCCGGCCCCCGGTCGAACCACCGGGCCCGGTCCTCACCGATCGCGATCATCCGCGGGTCGTGAGTGGCCAGCATCGGGTAACCGTCGCCGGACATCAGGATGTTCATGCAGCGGACGTACGACTTGTCCACCTCACGGGCCGACTGGTACGCCACCGACTCCGGCTCCTTGTAGGCGCCCTTGCACAGCCGCACCCGCGACCCGGCCGAGGAGAGCTCCCGACAGTCCGACTCGGTCCGCCGCAGGTACGCCTGGAGCACCGCGCCGGTCGACGGGAAGTCCTTGCGCAGCCGGCCCAGCACCTCCAGCGTCGAGTCGGTGGTGGTGTGGTCCTCCATGTCCAGGGTGACAGTGGTGCCCGCCGCGTCGGCCGCCGCGCAGATCGCCCGCGCGTTGTCGTACGCCAACTGCTCGTCGAACATCTGGCCGAGGGCGGAGAGCTTCACGCTCACCTCGGCGGCCGGGGTGAGCCCAGCGGCGGCGAGCATCTTCAGCAGTTTCAGGTATTCGTCCCGGGTGGCGGTGGCCTGCTCGGGGCGGACGGTGTCCTCACCGAGGTGGTCGAGGGTGACCGCGAGGCCGTCGTCGACGAGTTCGCGGGTCGCGCGCAACGCGTCGTCGGTGGCGGCGCCGGCGACGAACCGGCGGACGACGTCCCGGGTGTACGGGGCTGTCGCTACGAGCCGCTCGACCTGGGATGACCGGGAGGCGGCGAGGATGACGGAACGGAGCATGAGCCGAGCGTAACGCCCCTGCCAGGGGCCCCGCCGAGGGGCGGCGGGGGGACCTCCAACCGGGGGGCGGGGCGGCGGCGGTGGCGTCGATCGGCTACAACGATGCCGTGGACCAACGCCCCCGCCGCCGGCTCCGCTCGGCCTCCGTGCAACTCGGCGCGCTCACCGCCCTCGCGCTCGCCCTCTCCGGCTGCAACATGACCTCGGACGACGACGATGACGACGACTGCGCCCTCGGGCCGGTCGGCGGCGGCGGGACCGTCGCCCTGGCGATGCGGGTCACCGACCCGGCCGCCGGTCGCAGCGTCCCGGAGCCGACCACCGCGGCACTGCCCGAGCGCGGCGGGTTCGGCACCCACCTCGCCGCCTGCGGCGGCTGACATGCACCGCGAGACGGTCACGCCGCGCCCGGACTGGGACGCCACCATCCGGTCGCAGGGGCTGGTCTACGTCGACACCGAGCTGCCCGACGGCGGGATCATGTCGTACTGGGACGAGACCGCCGCGTACGTCTTCGACCTGGACGAGGTGCTGCGACTGGAGGAGGCCACCGAGGAACTGCACCGGATGTCGGTGGCCGCCGCCGAGCACGTGGTGGCACAGCGCCGGTACGCCGAGTTCGGCATCCCGGAGTGGGCGGCCGAGGCGGTGGCCCGGTCGCTGCACGAGGCGCCGCCGACCCTGTACGGGCGCTTCGATCTCGCGTACGACGGCACCTGGCCCCCGAAGATGCTGGAGTACAACGCGGACACCCCCACCGCGCTGGTCGAGGCGAGCATCATCCAGTGGTACTGGCTGGAGCAGACCCGGCCGGAGCTGGACCAGTGGAACAGCCTGCACGAGCGGCTGGTCGGTGCCTGGGCCAAGATCGGCACCGGGCTGCACGACCCCCGGGTGCACGTGCTCTGGTCGAACGAGGAGGAGTCCGGCGAGGACCACATGACCGCCGGCTACCTCGCCGAGACCGCCCGACAGGCCGGCCTGAGCGTCGAACTCCAGCCCATCCAGGAGATCGGCTGGGACGGTCGGCGCTTCGTCGACGCCGACGACCGCCCGGTGACCACCTGCTTCAAGCTCTACCCGTGGGAGTGGATGCTGGCCGAGCCGTACGGGCCGGCGGCCCTGGCCCCGGGCACCCCGACCACCTGGATCGAGCCGGCCTGGAAGCTGCTGCTCTCCAACAAGGCGCTGCTCGCGGTCCTCTGGGAGCTGTACCCCGGCCACGAGTACCTGCTCCCGGCGTACCTCGACTCGCCGCGCGGGATGCCGGAGTACGTCGCCAAGCCGCTGCTCGGCCGCGAGGGCGGATCGGTGCGCATCGTCACCGCCGAGGAAGAAATCACCAACCCGGGGATCTACGGTGACGAGGGCTGGTGCTACCAGGAGTTCCGGGCGTTGCCGCAGTTCGCCGGCAACCGGATGGTGCTGGGCAGCTGGGTCGTCGACGGCGGGTCGGCAGGCGTCGGCGTGCGGGAGAGCGCGAGTCTGATCACCGACGGCTACGCCCGGTTCCTTCCGCACTACATCGACGCGCCGCGCACCCTCTGAGTCGTCTACCGTTGGGGCGTGAACTTCGACGCGTACGCCCGGACCGGCGTTGACCTGGTCAACGCCCGCCTGGACGACCTCGACGACCTGCGGGCCCTCTTCCCCGACGAGAACGCCTGGATGCGCGACGAGGTCGCGGACCGGGACGTCGCGATTTTCCGCCGGGCGCAGAAACGGCTGCGCGACGTCTTCGAGTACGGCACCTCGGGGCGGGACGGCCAGGCGGTCACCGAGCTGAACGCGCTGCTTGAGGCGTTTCCGGTGCAGCCGCGCATCTCCGGGCACGACTCCAGCGACTGGCACATGCACGTGACCAGTCGGGGCGCCTCGGTCAGTGCCGAATACCTGGCCGGCGCGGCCTGGGGGCTGTCGGTCTGGCTCTGCGAGTACGGCAGCGCCCGGTTCGGGGTCTGCGCCGACGAGCGGTGCGGCAACGTCTACCTGGACACGTCGTCCAACTGTTGCCGGCGGTTCTGCTCGGAGCGCTGCGCCACCCGCTCGCACGTCGCGGCCCACCGGGCCCGCAAGCGGGCGGCGGTCGGCGAGCAGGTGCCGGTCGCCCCGCAGCCGACCTCCGCCGTCGACTCACTCTCACCGGTCAGCTGACACCGCCACCGCCCCGTCGTGGGCGGACGGGTCAGGCGTCGACAGGTGACGACGCGGTCAGGTGCTGGCGGGCGAACTCCAGCGCGGTGCGCAGGTCCGCCTCGCGCACCGCGCGGCTCTTCGCGCCCCGGGTGGCGACCTCCACCGCCACCGCCCCGGTGAAACCCCGGCCGGCCAACGAGGAGAGCAGCTCCCCGCAGGGCTGGGTGCCACGCCCGGGCACCAGGTGCTCGTCGCGGCCCTCGCCGGTGCCGTCGCCGAGGTGCACGTGCGCCAGCCCGGCGCCCATCCGGTCGGCCATCTCCAGGGGGTCACTGTGCGAGGCCGCGCAGTGCGACAGATCCAGGGTGTACGACGGGTAGCCGGCGTCGGTCGGATCCCAGCCGGGCACGTACGGGACGAACTGCCGACCCGCCATCCGCACCGGGTACATGTTCTCCACGGCGAAGCGCAGCCCGGTGAACCGGTCCGCGACGGTGGCCAGACCCTCGGCGAAGTTGCGCGCGTAGTCCCGCTGCCAGGTGAACGGCGGGTGCACCACGACTGTCGGCGCGCCAAGCGTCTCGGCCAGCTCGGCGGCCTTGCGCAGGCGCTCCCACGGGTCCGGGCTCCACACCCGCTGCGTGACCAGCAGGCAGGGCGCGTGCACCGAGAGCACCGGGACGTCGTAGTGGGTGGAGAGGCCGCGGAGCGCGCCCGCGTCCTGGCTGACCACGTCGGTCCAGACCATCACCTCGACGCCGTCGTAGCCGAGCGCCGCGGCCAGTTGGAACGCCGCCGCGGTCGGCTCGGGAAAGACCGACGAGCTGGACAGGAGCACGGGAACGCGGGAAGTCACATCAGCCAGCGTAGCCCGGCAGCGCCCAGGGCATCGTGACGAGCGCCGGCAAAACGACCGAAAACGGCCCCCGGGTCAGATCGGTTCGAGTTGATCGAGCCGGCGGAGGATGACGCCCTCCCGCAGCGCCCACGGGCAGATGTCCAGCGAGTCCAGATCCAGGCGGCGCATCACCGCCTCGGCGACCACCGCACCGGCCAGCAACTGGTGGGCCCGGCCCGTGCTGACCCCCTCCAGCTCCATCAACTGGGCCGGCGGGATGTGCCGGATGAAGCCGATGACCTGCCGCAGGCCGGCCCGGGTCAGGCTGCGTCGCACCCACAGCCCGGAACCGGACGGGGCCGCGCCGGCCAGTCGGGCCAGGGTGCGGAACGTCTTCGAGGTGGCCACCGCCCGACCCCAGCCCACCTCCGTCATCTGGTCGACGACCTTGTCCAGCCGGCCGTCCACGTACTCCCGGAGCTTGTCGACGGCCTCCGCCGACGGCGGGGCCGTACTGCCCGGATCGACCCGCAGCCGCTCACGGGTCAGCCGACCGGCCCCGAGCGGCAGGGAGACCGCGACGTCCGGGTCCTCGTCGATGCCGGCGGCGATCTCCAACGAGCCACCACCGATGTCCAACACCAGCAGCCGACCAGCCGACCAGCCGAACCACCGCCGTACGGCCAGGAACGTCATCCGCGCCTCGTCCGCCCCGGAGAGCACCGCCAGGCGTACGCCGGTCTCGTCCCGGACCCGGGCCAGCACGTCGGCCGCGTTTGTGGCGTCCCGCACCGCGGACGTGGCGAACGCGATCAGGTCGTCGGCCTCCAGCCCGGCGGCGGCCGCCTTGGCCGTGCTCACGGCCTTGACCAGGCCGTCCGCACCCGCCTCGGTCAGCGCGCCGTCGGGGCCGATCTGCTCGGCCAGCCGGAGCACCACCTTCTCGGAGTGCGCCGGCCACGGGTGCGCGCCGTGGTGCGCGTCCACCACGAGGAGGTGCACCGTGTTGGATCCGACGTCGAGTACACCCAGTCGCATGGTGAAGACCCTAGGGCAACACGTTTGCGCGGCTCACCGGCCTGCGGACGTCACCGCGCGTAGGCTGGGCCGAGTGACGATGGAGCTCCGTGTGCTGGTGGACGACCCCGGTGACCCGCGCAGCCGCGAGGTGCCGCTGGACTTCCCTCGGGAATGGATCGAGTTCACCGACCCGGCCGACGATACGCACCTGATCCGGGCCGACCTGACCTGGTTGCTCTCCCGCTGGACCTGCATCTTCGGCAAGGGCTGCCACGGCATCATCGCCGGCCGGGCCGCCGACGGTTGCTGCTCACACGGGGCGTTCTTCACCGACTCGGACGACGAGAAGCGGGTTCGCAACGCGGTCCGGCGGCTCACCCCGTCGACCTGGCAGCATTTCCGGCGCGGGTTCAAGAACTGGACCGACGAGGACACGATCGACGGCAAGAGCCCGGCCCGCCGCACCGCCACCCAGGGTGCCGACGGCCCGTGCGTGTTCCTCAACGACGCCGACTTCGCCGGCGGGGGCGGTTGCGCCCTGCACGCGCAGGCGCTGCGCGACGGGGTGCACCCGTTGGAATACAAGCCGGACGTCTGTTGGCAGCTGCCGATCCGCCGAGATCAGGACTGGGTGAAGCGGCCGGACAACAGCAAGGTGCTGGTCTCCACCCTGTCCGAGTTCGACCGTCGGGGCTGGGGAGCCGGCGGGCACGACCTGGACTGGTGGTGCACCTCCTCGACGGACGCGCACGTCGGCACCGAGCCGATGTATCTGTCGTACTCCCCGGAGCTGACCGCCCTGATCGGCGCTGCCGCCTACGAGCGGCTGGCCGAGCTGTGCGCGACCAGGACGAAGCAGGGCATGATCGCCCCGCACCCGGCCGACGAGGTCTAGCGGCTTCGGCCTTCGGCGGCCTCCCGCACGAGATCATCGGCGCCGCACCGCACTGCTCGCCCGCCTACGGAGCGACGCCACAGCGGGCCGCGGACAAGGAGCCGGGCCTCGGGTGAAACGCCTTTGGAGCTGACTCGTTTACGGCATCGGCTCGACGACGCCTGGCTCGATGACACCTGGCTCAACGACGCCGGCGGATGACTCGTTTGTGACATCAGCTCCAAAGGGCCGCACCTACGAACTCCCCTCCCGGCGCACAGGTGGCTCAGTTCTCGGAACTGGCTCGCCGAGCAAGCACGGACAGGCCGAAGGGGGCCTGCGTCGAGCGCAGGCCCCCTTCGGGTACGCCGATCACGGCTCGAACTTGTAGCCCAGACCCCGGACGGTCACGATGAAGCGCGGCGCGGACGGCTCCGGCTCGATCTTGGAGCGCAGCCGCTTGACGTGCACGTCCAGCGTCTTGGTGTCACCGACGTAGTCGGCACCCCAGACCCGGTCGATGAGCTGGCCGCGGGTGAGCACCCGGCCCGCGTTGCGCAGCAGCAGTTCCAGCAGTTCGAATTCCTTCAGCGGCAGCTGCACGGCCCCGCCGTCGACGGTCACCACGTGCCGCTCGATGTCCATCCGCACCGGGCCGGCGGCCAGCGTCGGCGCGCCCGCCTCAGCCACCTCCGGGCTCTGCCGGCGCAGCACCGCCCGGATCCGGGCGACCAGTTCCCGCGGCGAGTACGGCTTCGTGACGTAGTCGTCGGCGCCGATCTCCAGCCCGACCACCTTGTCGATCTCGCTGTCCCGGGCGGTGACCATGATGATCGGCACGGCGGAGCGCTGCCGCAACTGCCGGCAGACCTCGGTCCCCGACATCTCGGGCAACATCAGGTCGAGCAGCACGATGTCGGCGCCGGTCCGGTCGAACTCGGTGAGGGCGTCGGTGCCGGTCGCGGCGACCGAAACCTCAAAGCCCTCCTTACGGAGCATGTACGACAAGGCGTCGGAGAACGACTCCTCGTCCTCGACCACGAGAACGCGGCTCAACGGGGATTTCCTTTCCATTTGCTGTCAGACCTGCCGTAGCCCAGTCGGACCGGACTCGATCCCAACCGGCGGCAGTGTCGCCAGGAGGTCATCCGGTGGACTGGCGGGCAGCCGGAGGGTGAACGTCGATCCACCACCAAGAGTGCTCGACACCTCGACCCGTCCGCCATGGTTGCTCGCAATGTGTTTCACGATCGCCAGGCCGAGCCCGGTGCCACCGGTGGCACGCGAGCGGGCCTGGTCGGCCCGGTAGAACCGCTCGAAGATTCGGTCCACGTCGGTGGGGGCGATACCGATGCCCTGGTCGGCGACGGCGACCTCGACGTGCTCGTCGTCGCCGCGGAGGGTCACCCGCACCGTGGTGTCCTCGCCCGAGTAGTTGATGGCGTTCTCCACGAGGTTCGCCACCGCCGTGGCGAGTTGGGAGTCGCTGCCGTACGCGGTGAGGCCACGCGCCCCGTCCACGGTCACCGTGACGCCCCGGGCGGAGGCTGTGGTGCGGGTCCGGTCGACCACCTCGGCGATCACCCAGTCCAGGGCGACCGGCTCCGGTGGTGGTTGCGGCTCAGCCCCCTGCAACCGGGTCAGCTCCAGCAACTCCTGCACCAGCCGACCCAACCGGGTCGACTCGTGCTGGATCCGTTCGGCGAACCGGCGGGCGGCCACCAGGTCCTCGGAGAGGTCGGGGGCTGCGGCGTCGGCCGGCTCGGTCGCGTCCAGCAACGCCTCGGCGAGCAGTTGCAGGGCCCCGATCGGGGTCTTCAGCTCGTGGCTCACGTTGGCCACGAAGTCGCGTCGTACCCGGGTCAGCCGGTGCGACTCGGTCACGTCGACAGCCTCGACCGCGACGAAGCCGTTGCCGAGACCCATCGCCCGCAGGTGCACGCCGAGCGGGTTCTCCCCCGCGCTGTCGCGACCCCGGGGCAGGTCCAGCTCGATCTCGCGCCGCACGCCGGTGCGTCGCACCTGGCCGGCAAGGGTACGGATCAGCGGGTGCGCGGCGATTGAGCCGGGGGTGCTGCCGGTGCGCAGGAGCCCCATCGCGCGGGCGGCCGGGTTGATCAGCACGGGGACGTCGTCGTTGTCCAGGACCACGACACCGGCCCGGAGTGAGTCGATCGTCCTGCGGCCGAGCCCGGCCTGCTGCTCGTCGGCGATCGCGGGCCTCCCCCTGCTCCAGCGGAAGCTGACGCTCCCCGTCGACGTGGAGCGACCGTCCCGCCTCGGCAGGAACCGGGGCAGCAGCAGACCGGCGGCCATCCCGGCCACCAATGCCAGGGCCACCACGACCGCCACTGCCCACTCCACCCGGCGATCGTAGGGTCATTGTTAACCTGGCTACCACACAGAACGGGACGAACTACCCTCACTTACGGAAGTGTTCACCCCCACGTCTGGCGTCGTTCACCGTGGTTCATCCGACATCCGTCCGCGCGCCCTACCGTTGGCGTCGCACCTGCTCAACCCCCTGCGCCGGCACCCGCCGGCGGCGACCGACCACAGGACGTGATGATGCGCGACGAGTTCCGGGCCGACCTCCAGATCGTCAGCCAACTGCTGGTGGACATGGCGGAGGGCGTCCGCGCCGCCATGCGCCAGGCCACCCGGGCCCTGCTCACCGCCGACCGGCAGTCCGCCGAGACGGTCATCGAGCGGGACGCCGAGATCGACGACCTCTACCGGCACGTCGAGGAGCGGGTCTGCGACCTGCTCGCCCGACAGGCGCCGGTCGCCTCCGACCTCCGGGCGATGATCACCGCGCTGCACGTGGCCGCTGATCTGGAGCGGATGGGCGACCTCGCCGAGCACGTGGCGAAGACCGCGCTGCGCCGGCACCCCTCCCCCGCCGTCCCGGCCGAGCTGCGGACGGTCTTCACCGAGATGTCCGAGATCGCCGACCGGATGGCCGTGAAGATCGGTTCGGTGCTGGCGAAGCCCGACGCCGACCTCGCCGGCGAGCTGGACCGCGACGACGACGCCATGGACGAGCTGCACAAGAACCTGTTCGCGGTGCTGCTCGGCGACGACTGGCCGTACGGGGTGGAGACGGCGATCGACGCCACCCTGCTGGGCCGCTTCTACGAGCGCTTCGCCGACCACGCGGTAAACGCCGGCGAGCACGTGATCTACCTGATCACCGGGGAGAGCGCGCCCAGCAGCAACTGACCGGCAGGGAAGGGGCCCCTCGCCGTCGCTGTCCGCGATGACGAGGGGCCCCTTCGCTGGTCGCTCAGCGACCCTGGTTGGCCACCGCGGCGGCGGCTGCCTTCGCAGCGGTCGGGTCGAGGTAGGTGCCGCCCAGGGTGAGCGGGCGCAGCTGCGGGTCGAGGTCGTAGCGCAGCGGGATGCCCGTCGGGATGTTCAGCTTGGCGATCGCCTCGTCGGAGATCTGGTCGAGGTGCTTGACGAGGGCCCGCAGCGAGTTGCCGTGCGCGGCCACCAGCACCGTCCGGCCGGCCAGGATGTCCGGCACGATCGAGTCGTACCAGTAGGGCAGCATCCGGTCGACGACGTCCTTGAGGCACTCGGTGCGCGGCATCAGCTCGGTCGGCAGCAGCGCGTAGCGCGGGTCACCTACCTGCGACCACTCGTCGTTGTCGTCGATCGGCGGCGGAGGCGTGTCGTACGACCGGCGCCAGAGCATGAACTGCTCCTCGCCGTACTCGTCGAGGGTCTGCTTCTTGTTCTTGCCCTGCAGGGCGCCGTAGTGGCGCTCGTTGAGCCGCCACGACCGGCGCACGGCGATCCAGTGCCGGTCGGCGGCGTTGAGCGCCAGCTCGGCGGTGCGGATCGCACGGCGCATCACGCTGGTGTGCACGACGTCCGGCAGCAGGCTGTGCTCGCGCATCAGCTCGCCGCCGCGCCGCGCCTCGCCCTCGCCCTTCTCGGTCAGGTCGACGTCCACCCAGCCGGTGAAGAGGTTCTTGGCATTCCAGTCGCTCTCACCGTGTCGCAGCAGGACCAGCGTCCCGACGGTGGGCCCTTCGCTCGCAGTCATGCGGATCATCCTGCCTCAACCGCCCGGCGGACACGCGGGCAGCCGTCGTGACGACCACCACGTGAAAAAGCTGATGACCAGCGAATCCGACCGCCACTAGGGTCGTAAGGCACGCCAGTCAGATCGGTCATTACTTGCAAGCGGGGGCGCCATATGCGGACGATGCGGAGTTGGCTCCGGGACACCACCGGCGGCTTACCGACCACTTTCTGGTACCTGTGGTCGGGGACCCTGATCAACCGACTCGGCTCGTTCGTCCTCGTCTTCCTCGCCATCTACCTGACCCAGGAACGTGGCTTCTCGGCCTCGCAGGCCGGCCTGGTGATCGGCCTCTGGGGCGTCGGCGGGGCGTTCGGCACGACCGCCGGCGGCACCCTCGCGGACCGGTGGGGTCGCCGGCCGACGCTGCTCACCGCCCACGTGGGCGCGGCGGCCATGATGCTCGGGCTCGGGCTGGCCCGGGATCTCTGGGCGGTGGCGCTGGGTGCACTGCTGCTCGGCGCCTTCGCCGAGGCGGCCCGGCCCGCGTTCGGGGCGATGATGATCGACGTGGTGCCGGCGAAGGACCGGCTGCGCGCCTTCTCGCTCAACTACTGGGCGATCAACCTGGGCTTCGCCTGCGCCGCCGTCCTCGCCGGCCTCGCCGCACAGGCCGACTACCTGCTGCTGTTCGTGGTCGACGCGGCCACCATGCTGATCACCGCGCTGATCATCTTCAGCAAGGTGCCGGAGACCCGACAGGCCGGCCCCGCCACCGCCGGCACGGCAGCAACGGCTCCGCGCGGTGCCCTGCGCACGATCCTCAACGACCGGGTCTACCTCGGCTTCGTGGCCCTCAACCTGTTCGCCGCGCTGGTGTTCCTCCAGCACATCTCGATGCTGCCGATCGCGATGGGCGACGACGGTCTGAGCCCCGCCACCTACGGCTCGGTGATCGCGCTCAACGGCATCCTCATCGTGGTCGGCCAGCTCTTCGTGCCCCGACTGATCCGGGGTCGGAGCCGCTCGCACGTGCTCGCGCTCGCGTCCGTGGTGATGGGCGTGGGGTTCGGGCTGACCGCGTTCGCCAGCACCGCCTGGTTCTACGGGCTGACCGTGCTGATCTGGACGGTCGGCGAGATGCTGAACTCGCCGTCCAACTCCACACTGATCGCCGAGCTGTCCCCGGCCGAGGTGCGCGGTCGCTACCAGGGCGTGTTCTCCCTCTCGTGGCAGATCGCCGGGGCCAGCGCGCCGATCCTCGGTGGCCTGGTGCGCGAGCACGCCGGCAACGACACCCTCTGGTACGGCTGCGCCGCGCTCGGCCTCCTGACCGCTGTGGCCCACCTGGTGTCGGGCCCGGCCCGGGAACGGCGTGCGGCAGCGCTGCGCCGCTCCGGTGAGGCGCTGGTGCCGACCACCGTCCCCCGGGCGCCGCAGCCCGCCGAGGCGTAACGACTGGCGCGGCGGTGCCGGAGTTCCTACTGTTCGGTGGAAACAGTTAACAACCTGAACTGTCGGGAGGTCGGGTGCACGCCCTGCGGCGCTGGTGGCACGACACCGCAGGCGGGCTCCCCGCCACCTTCTGGTACCTCTGGGCCGGCCTGCTGATCAACCGGGCCGGCGCGTTCGCCATGCTGTTCCTCTCGCTGTACCTCACCGACGTACGCGGCGCGAGCGAAGGGCTGGCCGGCACCGTGGTCGGCGCGTACGGTGCCGGCGGGGCGGCCGGCGTACTGGTCGGCGGGGTGCTCGCCGACAGGTGGGGCCGCCGGGCGACCCTGCTCGCCGCGCACCTGGCCACCGTCGGTCTGATGGTGGCGCTCGCCTTCACGCGGCCCCTGCTGCTGATCGCGGTGCTCTCCGCGCTGATCGGCGTGGTCCACTCGATGCCCAGCCCCGCGTTCGTGGCGGCGATCGTCGACGTCGTGCCCGCCGAGCGCCGCTCACGCGCGTTCAACCTTCAGTTCTGGGCGTTCAACCTGGGCATGGCGGTCGCCTCGCTGCTCGCCGGGGTCCTGGCCGAGGCGAGCTTCACGGCGCTGTTCCTGGTCGACGCGGGCGCCACCCTGACGGCCGCCGCGGTGATCGGCTGGAAGGTGCCGGAAACCCTGCGGCTGGCCCGGCCGGCGGCCGACCTCCCGCCTGCCACCCACCCGCCGAGGTCCGTCCGGGCAGCCCGCCGGCCAGGACTGCACACCGCACTCACCGACCGCACCTTCCTGGTCTTCGTCGGGCTCACCTTCGTGCTGGCCGTACTCACCACGCAGACGTCGACGATCATGCCGCTGGCCATGCGCGCGGACGGCCTGGGCCCATCGGCGTACGGGCTGGTGGTCGCGCTCGGCGGCGCGCTGATCGTGGTCGGGCAACTGTTCGTGCCCCGGCTGATCGACAGGCACCGCAAGGACGTCGTACTGGCCGCCTCCACCGCGCTGCTCGCGCTCGGCTTCGGGGCGCTCGCCCTCGCCGACGAGCTGGCCATCTACCTCGGTGCCGCAGTGGTCTGGACGGTCGGCTCGATGCTCGCCGCTCCGCCGAACGCGCAGATCAACGCGGACCTGGCACCACCGCAGCTACGGGCGCGCTACCAGTCGGTCTTCTACCTGACGTTCCCGGCGGCGGCGTTCGTCGCGCCCACCCTCGGCGGGGTGAGCCTCCAGCACCTCGGCGACCGGCACTGGCTGATCGTTGCCGGGCTGGGTCTCCTGGCCGCGCTCGGGCACCTGCTCGCCGGACCATCCCGGGAGCGGCACGTCGCCGCGCTGCGACGCAAAGCGCCCACCACGTCCCTGAGGTCGTGGTGGGCGCCCGCCGGTGGGGCCGGCGGCGGCGGGCAACACTCACCCCCGTAAGCATCGCCCGCTCACGCCGCCGGTCCTAACAGGTGGGCACCGTCCCCCAACGGTTAATCCACCCGTCCCCTCGCGCCTCGCCTGGTGCGCGGATCTGATCGATCCGCCGCTCCCCCGAACGTTTCCAAACGTGGCGCGGTGCAATAAAGCTAGTTCGCCCGGATTCTGGATTCAACCCAGAAGGGCTGTCTCGCCCGTCACAACTGACGAGTATCCGCTGCTCCGGCCTCGTCCGTTGGCAACAGCCGACTACCCGTCGGCCATTCCCGCAAACACGTCAACCGTCTTCCCGATCGGGTGACTCGGTCCGGAAGAAGTTGCTCTGCCGGCCGTTCCGCAACTGCTCCTGATAAATCAGGTTCAGTCGGCGCAGGTCAAAGGTGTAAAACCACTCATCCCAGGTGATCTCACGGATCCGGCTGCTTTCCCGGTATCCGGGAATGTTGAAGGTCAACACGCCCGCCCGGCCGTCCCGCTCGGTGCCGGCGATGGTCGCCGGCTTCGCCCCGCGCTCCCGGGCCCAACGCTGGATCACCTCGTGGTTCGCCGTGATCAGACTCCGCCCCGGCCGCTCCGGCCGGTCCGCGATCGACGAGATCACCTGCGAACTGCGGACCGACCGGCCGGTGCCCCGCCCGGTCCGGATGCCGCCGGCCGTCGTCCCGCCACCTGTCGACGGCGTCAGCGTGCGCTTGGCCGGCGCACGCTTGGCCGCCGCCGTACGCTTGGCCGTCGCGCTCTTGGCCGCCGTCGCGCGCTTCGCCGCCGGGCGGGCCGGCGCCTTCTTCGCCGGCGCCTTCCGCGCGGGCGCCGTACGCGCCGTCGCCGTCTTACGGGCCGCCGT
Source organism: Micromonospora sp. D93 (assembly GCF_018070365.1). NCBI lineage: Bacteria > Bacillati > Actinomycetota > Actinomycetes > Micromonosporales > Micromonosporaceae > Micromonospora > Micromonospora sp. D93. The sequence continues at coordinate 46,089 of NZ_JAGPXW010000006.1, forward strand.
GCTCTTCCGCGCTGCCGTGGTCTTGCGTGCCGCCGCGGTCTTACGGGCGGCAGCCGTCCTGCTCGCCGTCGTGGTCTTGCGTGCGGCAGTTGGCCTCGCCGCCGCCGCCGTCGTCTTCTTCGCGGCGGTCGCCCTCTTCGCCGGCGCCCTCTTCACCGCCGCCGTCGACTTCCGCGTGGCGGTCGCCTTCTTCGCGGCGGCCCGCTTCGCGGGCGCGCTCTTGTTCGCCGGCGCTGCCTTCGCGCGGCTCGCCGCCGGCCTGGCCGCCGATTTCTTGGTGGCGGCGGCACGACCCGCCGACGCCCGGCTGCCGGTGGCCCGGCCCGACGGGCCGGTGCTGCTCCGACCCGCGCCGGCCCGCATCGAGCGCACCAACTGTTTCACCAGGTCGGGCTTGCGCAGTGCGGAGATCCCGGAGACCCCGCGTTTGCGCAACTGCCCGCGGATGTCGTCCACCCGCATCCGGGAGATCTCCGACTCGGAGACTCCTGGTGTACCCGGCGTCTGGTTGCCGGCCTGTCGCTTCGTCCTGGTCGCAGTCGCGCCGCGACCTGAGCTGTTCCGCTGAGCCATGGGACGCTCCGCTCCTTGGCACTCCGTCATCGGCGCGCGGGGGTCCCTTGCCGCACCGCGCGGTGCGGCATACCCGTCAGGAGCACTCCGAACCACAGTCAACTCGCCCTGGTCGTGCGGGACCCGGAATCGAGTGGCTGCGTCAGGCTGGATCGGGGTCGGGGCCGGCGCCGGTGGGCTCGAAGAGGTGGGCGAAGGCGGCCAGGTTGGCTGTCGACTCGCCCCGCTTGACCCGCCACTCGTACTCGCGCCGGATCGAACTGCCGAACCCGATCTCCAGCATCGTGTCGAACGACTCGTCGGCGTACGTGAGCACGGCGCCGAAGAGTCGGTCCAACTCGTCGGCGTCCACGCCGGCCGGGTTGACCCGACCGGTCAGGTACACGTCACCGACCGCGTCGGTGGAGAAGGAGACGCCGTACATCCGGGCGTTGCGCTGCAACAGCCAGGCCCACAGCTCCTCGCGGCGCTCGTCTGGTTGGCGCATCACGAACGCCTCGACCCGCAGCGCGTGCTCGCCGATGATCAGGTTGCAGATCGTCTTGAGCTTGTGGGTGCCCGGCAGCGTCACCGCGTACGAGCCGGGGCCGGTCGACTCCCAGGCCAGGTCCCGCTCGGCGCAGACCGACTCGATCAGGGTCGCAAGATCGCTCTTCGGGCTCACCGGACCCACTCTACGACCGACCCGGCCCGCGCACCGGGTGGCGACCGACGCCCGGGGTCACCAGGAGCAGGAGAGCGCCGGGTCGCTCGCCAGGTCGGCCGCGAGCCGGGCACGGTGCGCGGCGATCGCCTCGCCGTAGACCCCGAGCAGACCGGCGACCGTACGGTCCCAGGAGAAGTGCCGTGCGTGCTGCTCGGCACCTCGGGCGAGCACCGACCGGAGTGCCCGGTTCGGCAGCAGGTTGCCCAGCGCACGGGCCCAGTCGACCGGGTCGTGCCCGTCGATGAGTACGCCGCTGACCTGATCCCGGACGGCGGTGACCAGCCCTCCGACGGCGGCGGCCAGCACCGGCGTACCGCACGCCTGCGCCTCCAGGGCGACCAGCCCGAACGATTCGTTGTGCGACGGCACCGCGACCAGATCCGCCGCCCGGTACAGGGCCGGGAGGTCGTCCCCGGTGAGCGGTGGCAGGAACCGCACCCCGTCGGCGACCCCGAGCTTGGCGGCCAACTCGATCAGGGCGGTCGGCCGGTCCAGCCCACTGCCGCTGGGCCCACCGCAGATCACCACTGTCACCTGGTCAGCCAGCGCCGGGTCGCGCTCCCGCAACGCGGCGATCGCGCGGATCAGCACGTCGGGGGCCTTGAGCGGCTGGATCCGACCGACGAAGGCAACCACGTACCCGTCGACTGGAAGCCCCAGCCGGCGACGGGCCTGGCGGGCGGCCGCGGACCTGTCGCCCGGCGCGGGTCGGAACCGGGCCAGGTCGACGCCCGGCTGCACGACGGACACCCGGGTCGGGTCGGCGTCGTAGCGGTCGAGCAGGTCAGCGGCCTCGAACCGGGTGTTGGCGACCAGCCGGTCCGCCTCGGCGACGACCTGTTCCTCGCCGATGACCCGGGCCTTGGGCTCCGGCCGGTCACCGGCCGCGAGCTGGGCATTCTTGACCTTGGCAAGGGTGTGCGCGGTGTGCACCAGCGGCACCCCCCAGCGCTCCTTGGCCAACCAGCCGACCTGCCCGGAGAGCCAGTAGTGGGAGTGGATCAGGTCGTAGTGGCCGGGCGGACGGGACGCCTCCGCACGCAGCACCCCCGCCGTGAAGGCGCAGAGCTGACCTGGCAACTCTTCCTTGGTGAGACCCTCCAGGGGGCCGGAGGTGATGTGTCGGACCTGCACGCCGGGCGCCATCTCGACCACCGGGGGGAGGTCACCGGAGGTGGCCCGGGTGAAGATCTCCACCTCCACGTTGGCCTCGGCGAGACGCCTGGCGACTTCGAGGATGTAGACGTTCATTCCGCCGGCATCACCCGTGCCGGGCTGGTGCAGGGGTGAGGTGTGCACCGACAGGGTGGCGATGCGGCGCGGTCGGGGCCACGGTTGGGCACCTCGCTGACGCCCGACACCGGTGTGCATTTCCGCCACATCCGCTCCTTCGTCACGGTTGATGCCGTCTCGCACGACCGGCGCTTCTCGGTCAACCTGTACGCCGGATGTCATCTTCCCCATCGGGCTTCGGAAATTCCCCAGCACGGCCCCTCGGGGTGACGGACCTCATCACCGAACGCCGCCAACGGCTGCCGTACGCCCGCTCGGGGCGGGTCATACGCCCGGGGTGACAATGTCGGGATGACCTCAGTCGCCATCGTCACCGGAGCGTCCAGCGGGATCGGCGCGGCCACCGCCCGCCGGCTCGCCGCCGAGGGCTTCCACGTGCTCGCCGCCGCCCGCCGCGCCGAACGGCTCACCGACCTGGTCGCCGAGATCACCGCCGCCGGCGGGCAGGCCACCGCGGTGACCTGCGACATCACCTCGGACGAGTCGGTGGCCGGGCTGGCCGAGGCCGCCGCCCAGGCACCCGGGCCGGTCACCCTCCTGGTCAACAACGCCGGCGGCGCGCGGGGGCTGGACCCGGTGGAGTCCGGTTCGATCGCCGACTGGCAGTGGATGTACGACGTGAACGTACTCGGCACCCTACGGGTCACCCAGGCGCTGCTGCCGGCGCTGGAGGCCTCCGGTTCCGGCACCATCGTGGTGGTCTCCTCCACCGCCGGCCTGACCGTCTACGAGGGCGGGGGCGGCTACACCGCCGCGAAGCACGCGCAGACCGCCATCGCCGGCACGCTCCGCCTGGAGCTGTGCGGCCGGCCGCTGCGGGTCATCGAGATCGACCCGGGCATGGTGAAGACCGACGAGTTCGGGCTGGTCCGCTTCGAGGGCGACGCGGAACGGGCGGCCGCCGTCTACGCCGGGGTGCCGGGGCCACTGGTCGCCGAGGACGTCGCCGACTGCATCGCCTGGTGCGCCACCCGCCCCGAGCACGTCAACATCGACCGGTTGGTGGTCCGGCCACGGGCGCAGGCCGCCCAGCACAAGGTGCACCGGGTCTCCTAAGGCCGTCGGCGGGAATGGTGACATGAGCCCTGCTGCGCGACGCCGGCCGTTAGGCGTGGTCACGCGCGGCACGACCAACCCGAACCGGCTCCGTCGGGTGGACAACTGGATCGTCGCCACCTGCGCCGACCGGCTGTTGGCGGCGGACGACCCCCTGGTGGTCGACCTCGGCTACGGCGCCACCCCGGTGACCGCTGTGGAGTTGCGCGCTCGGCTGGCGGCCGGGGTACGTCCGGACGTACGGCTGGTCGGTTTGGAGATCGACGCGGCCCGGGTGGCGGCTGCGGCATCGGCCGCCGACCCACCCGGGCTGACCTTCGCCCGAGGTGGGTTCGAGTTGGCCGGGCTCCGGCCGGTGCTGGTCCGCGCGTTCAACGTGCTGCGACAGTACGACGAGAGCGAGGTGGCCGAAGCCTGGCAGACGATGACCGCCGCGCTCGCCCCCGGTGGAGTGCTCGTCGAGGGCACGTGTGACGAGTTGGGGCGGCTCGCCAGCTGGCTGCTGATCGACGCCGAGGGCCCCCGGACGCTGACCCTGGCCGCGAGGCTCACCACGCTGGGCAGCCCCGCTGAGCTGGCCGAGCGGCTACCCAAGGCGCTGATCCACCGCAACGTTCCCGGTGAGCCGGTGCACGCGCTGATCCGCGCTCTGGACGACGCCTGGCAGGCCGCCGCCCCGTACGCCACCTTCGGCCCCCGCCAACGCTGGCTGCGAGCGGTGACCCGCCTCCGCGAGACGGGCTGGCCCATCCTCAACAACCCCACCCGTTGGCGCCACGGCGAACTAACCCTCCCCTGGCCCCTCCCCTAAACCCACCGCACCCTCGCCCCGCCCCACCCACCCCACGCGTCGATCTTGCACTTCCTGTCGACGATTCGCCCTTTTTTAGCCGTTATGTCCCCGCAGAAACTGCAAGATCGCGGGGGCCGGGGCCGGGGCGGGGGGTTAGAGGGTGCAGTTGATGAGGACTGGTTCGGGGTGGAGGGTTACGCCGAAGCGGGCGTGGACCTGGTCGCGGATGGTGCGGGCCAGGGTCAGCAGGTCATCGGTGTGGGCGGTGCCGCTGCGGTTGGTCAGGGCCAGGGTGTGCTTGCTGGAAATGGCCACCCCACCCTCGCCGGGGTGACCCTTGGCGAAGCCGGCCTTGTCGATCAGCCAGGCGGCGCTGACCTTGACCAGGCCGTCCGCCCCGGGCCAGGCGGGCGGGTCGCCCAGCTCCGCGGAGCGTTCCAGGAGCTGCTCGTACGTCGCCCGGTCGAGCACCGGATTGGTGAAGAAGGAGCCGACCGAGCGAGTGTCCGGGTCGTTGGCGTCGAGCACCATCCCCTTGCCGGCACGCAGCCGCAGCACCGCCGCTCGGGCGTCCGCCAGCGGCACCTGGTCGCCCACCTCGACACCGAGGGCCCTGGCCAGCTCCGCGTAGCGCACGGGCCCGGAGATCGGGGACCTGGTGAGCCGGAAGTCGACCGAGAGCACCACCCAGCGGTCCACGTACTTGAAGATGCTGCCCCGGTAGGTGAAGCCGCAGTCGGCGGCGGGGATGACCTGGCGGGTGACCTCGACCCGGTCGTACACCTCGACGCCGGTGATCGTCTCGGCGACCTCCTGGCCGTACGCGCCGACGTTCTGGATCGGGGTGGCACCTGTCGAGCCGGGGATGCCGGACAGGCACTCCAGCCCGGACCAGCCGTTGGCGACGGTGGCGGCGACCAGGTCGTCCCACGGTTCGCCGGCGTCGACCCGTACGGTGACCGAGGAGGCGTCCTCGGCGATGACCCGCACCCCACGGGAGCGCACCAGGACGACGGTGCCGGGGAAGCCGGCATCGCCGATCACCACGTTGCTGCCCCCGGCCAGGATCAGGACCGGTTCCGCTGCGGTCCGCACAGCCCGGACGATCTCGTCGGCACTGCCGGCGGCCACGATCCGCTCGGCCGGCCCACCCATCCGTAGGGTGGTGTGGTCGGCGAGTGGACCGGGGGTGGCACGATCGGCGTCGGTTGTCGGCTGGGCGGAGGCGTCTGACACGCCTTTCACCTTAGGCTGACAAGTAGCCGTGGCACCCACTGGTCGCCCGGCACCCCCGGGAGGATGGCGATGAGCAGACTGCAGGGCAGCAAGGATTTCTGGATCGGGGCGCTCCGGACGGAGGGTCCGGCTTTCGCGGCAGCGGTGGCCGAGGCGCCGCCGGAGACACCGGTGCTGTCCTGTCCGGGCTGGACGGTCAACGACCTCACGCTGCACATGGCCGGCATCTACCACTGGGTTTCGTCGTTCGCGGGTTCCGGCCAGAGCAGCCAACCGCCTCGGCGGGAGAAGATCGAGGCCGACCCGGGCGTGAACGCGGTCCAGCTGTGGCAGCAGGGGTACGACCGGGTGATGACTCTGTTCGACGGGCTCGACCCGGAGGCCCCTGCGTGGAACTGGGCCCCACAGCCGAAGAGGGCCGGTTTCTGGCCGCGTCGGATGGCGCACGAGACGACTGTGCACCGCTGGGACGCGCAGCTCGCCATCGGGGCCGGTGACCCGGTGGAGGCGAAGCTCGCGGCCGACGGGGTGGGTGAGGTGCTGGACACCTGGCTGCCCGCGGGCCGGCGGCAGGTGCCGGGTGACTGGCACGGGGTGGTGCAGCTCTGTGCGACCGATGCGGCCCAGGAGTGGTATCTGCGGCTGCGCGGTGAGGGGGTGGCGCTGCTCGACACCGCGACCATCTTCGACCACGACGATCACCACGCCCGCGCTCAGGTCAGTGGCACCGCGAGCGACCTGCTGTTGGCGCTGTGGGGGCGGGTGAGTTTCGAGACGTTGGACGTCGTCGGCGACAGCACGCTGTTGGACGGTCTGCGCACCGGCTGACCGCCCACCACGAACGAGGGCGTCACCCCATCCGGGGTGGCGCCCTCGTTTGCGTCGGGGGACGAGACGGCGTCGGGGGGACGAGACCGCAACGGCGAGAGAGCGCTCTCTTGACAGCGGGTTGGCGACCCACCACCCTGTCGTGAGAGCGCTCTCTTAGCCATCTGCCATCACCCGCCCGCCTTGAGAGAGGTCGATAACCAATGGCTGTCTTCCCGCGCCGCCGCCACGCCGCGGTGGCCCTCGCCGCCGCCACCGCCCTGCTCGTCTCCGCTGGCTGCGGCGGCGGCGACGAGCCGGGCGACGGAAAGATCACCCTGACCGTCGACGTCTTCGGCCAGTTCGGCTACGAGCAGCTATACCAGGACTACATGGCCGCGAACCCCGACGTGAAGATCGTCGAGCGGGGCACCGGCACCAACCTCGACGAGTACTCGCCGAAGCTGACCCAGTGGCTCGCCGCCGGCCGAGGCGCCGGCGACGTGGTGGCCATCGAGGAGGGGCTGCTGGTCGAGTACAAGGCCAACCCGGCGAACTTCGTCAACCTGCTGGACCACGGCGCCGCCGACCTCAAGGGCAACTTCCTGGAGTGGAAGTGGAACGCCGGCCTGACCGCCGACGGCAAGCAGCTCATCGGCCTCGGGACCGACGTCGGCGGCATCGCCATCTGCTACCGCAAGGACCTCTTCGAAAAGGCCGGCCTGCCCACCGAGCGGGACGCGGTTTCCAAGCTCTGGCCCACCTGGCCGGATTACATCGCCACCGGCGAGCGGTTCACCGCGGCGAAGACCGGCGCGTCCTTCCTCGACGGGGCGACAAACACCTTCAACACCATCCTGTTGCAGACCGCTGGGAACACGACCGGCTACAGCTACTACGACACCAGCGGCAACCTGGTCGTCGACAGCAACCCATCGGTACGGCAGGCGTGGGACACCACAATGGACATCATCGACTCGGGCCTGTCCGGAAAGTACGGCTCCTGGTCGGAGGAGTGGGTCTCCGCCTTCAAGCAGTCGAAGTTCGCCACCATCGCCTGCCCCGCCTGGATGACAGGCGTCATCGAGGCCAACGCCGGCACGGCCGCCCAGGGCAAGTGGGACATCGCCCGGGTGCCCGGCAACGGCGGCAACTGGGGTGGATCGCACCTCGCCGTGCCCAAGCAGAGCAAGCACCAGGCCGAGGCGATCGAGCTGGCCAAGTTCCTCACCAGCGCCAAGGGGCAGATCGGCGCGTTCAAGGCCAAGGGTCCGCTGCCCTCCTCGCCGCAGGCGCTCGACGACCCGGCGATCACCGGCGCGACCAACGCGTACTTCTCGGGGGCACCGGTCGGCGCCATCTTCGGCACCGGCGCGAAGAGCTTGAAGCCGGTCTACATGGGCCCGAAGAACCAGGCCGTACGGACCGAGGTGGAGAACGCCGTACGGACCGTGGAGCTGGGCCAGCGCAGCCCCGCGCAGGGCTGGACCGACGCGGTGTCCAACGCGAAGAAGGCCGCCGCCAAGTAGCCCAACCAGCGTGCGGGCGGGCTCCGACGACCGGAGTCCCGCCCGCACGGCGGAAAGGAGTCCCCGGGCATGACCGTCCAGCTCGACGCCCGCCCGCCGGTCGTACCGGCACCCCAGCGCTCGTCAGGTCGGCTCAGCCGGCTCGACACCCAACTCTCGCCGTACCTCTACATCGCCCCGTTCTTCCTGCTCTTCGCGGTCTTCGGGGTCTACCCACTGGCGTACACCTTCTGGGTGTCGCTGCACGACTGGGACCTGCTCGGCGCCGACCACCCCTTCGTGGGGGCGGAGAACTACACCCGGCTGCTGGCCGACGCCGACTTCTGGCACGCGCTTGTCAACACGCTGGGGATCTTCGTCATCTCGACAGTGCCGCAGTTGCTCGCCGCGCTCTGGATGGCGAACCTGCTCAACCGTGGCCTGCGCGCCCGCACCGGTTGGCGGATGGCGGTGCTCGTCCCCAACGTCACGTCCACCGCAGCGGTGGCGATCGTGTTCGGGGTGATCTTCGGCCGCGAGTTCGGCATGATCAACTGGCTGCTCGACCTGGTCGGGTTGGACGCGATCGGCTGGAAGTCCAACCGGTTCGCCTCCTGGGTGGCGATCTCCGCCATGGTCGACTGGCGGTGGACCGGCTACAACGCGCTGATCCTCCTGGCCGCGATGCAGGCCATCCCCCGCGACCTGTACGAGGCGGCGGCGATCGACGGCGCCAACCGGGCCCGACAGTTCTGGTCGGTCACAGTGCCGCTGCTCAAACCGACGATCATCTTCTGCGCCATCATCGCCACCATCGGCGGACTGCAGCTCTTCACGGAGCCCCGGCTGTTCCACTCCGGCACCAACCCGATCCGGGGCGGCCCGATGCGCGAGTCGCAGACGCTGACCATGTACATGTTCGAGAACGCCTTCGCGCCGCACTACAACTTCGGGTACGGCTCGGCGGTGGCCTGGCTGCTCTTCGCGCTCATCGCGGTCGTCGCGGCGGTCAACGTGCTGCTCCTGCGCCGCCTCGGCGGCGACCGCCCGCGGAAGGGAGCGGCGCGATGAGCCGACTCTGGCGGGCCAGCCCGCTCACCTACCTCGCCCTGGTCGTCGCCGCCGGCCTGTCGGTCTTTCCGATCTGGTGGATGTTCGTGGTGGCCAGCCGATCCAGTGACGCGATGGGGCAACTACCGCCACCGGTGACGCCGGGCGGCAACCTGGGCGCCAACATCGCCCGACTGTTCGACAACACCGACGCGTACTTCCTCACCGGCCTGATCAACTCGGCGATCGTGGCCACCACTGTCACCGTGTCCGTGGTGTTCTTCTCCAGCCTGGCCGGCTTCGCCTTCGCCAAGCTGCGGTTCCGCGGCCGCAACGCCATGCTGCTCGTCATCATCGCCACCATGATGGTGCCGACCCAACTCGGCGTGATCCCGCTGTATCTCCTGATGACCCGACTGCAGTGGAACGACAGGCTGCCCGCGGTCATCGTGCCGGCCCTGGTCACCGGGTTCGGGGTGTTCATGATGCGGCAGTACGCCGGTCAGGCGGTCAGTGACGAGCTGATCGAGGCCGCCCGGATCGACGGCTGTGGCACCGCCCGGATCTGGTGGCACGTCGTGCTGCCCGCCCTGCGTCCCGCCGCCGCCGTTCTCGGTCTACTCACCTTCATGACCACCTGGAACGACTTCCTCTGGCCGTACGCTGTATTGAACGATCCGGCGAATCCGACAGTGCAGCTGTCCCTTCGCGCATTGTCGGACGGGTATTACCAGGACATGTCGCAGGTGTTCACCGGAACGGCCATCGCGACGCTGCCCCTGCTACTGGTCTTCGTGTTGTTCGGCCGGCAGATCATCGGCGGAATCATGGAAGGTGCGGTCAAGGCGTGAACGAGATCCGTTTTCCCGAGCATTTCCTCTGGGGGGCGGCCACCGCCGCCTACCAGATCGAGGGTGCGGCCCGCGACGACGGTCGCGGTCCGTCCATCTGGGACACCTTCAGCCGTACGCCGGGCAAGGTGTACCAGGGCCACACCGGCGACGTCGCCTGCGACCACTACCACCGGTACGCCGACGACGTGGCACTGATGGCCGAGCTGGGCCTTCGGGCGTACCGGTTCTCGGTCGCCTGGCCACGGATCCAGCCCGACGGCACCGGCCCCGCCAACCCCCGTGGGCTGGACTTCTACGACCGGCTCACGGATGCGCTGCTGGATCGGGGAATCGACCCGATCGTCACCCTCTACCACTGGGACCTGCCGCAGGCCCTCGGCGACCGGGGTGGCTGGACCAACCGGGACACCGCCGAGCACTTCGCCACCTACGCCACCGCCGTGTACGCGCGCCTCGGCGACCGGATCGACGTGTGGACCACACTCAACGAGCCGTGGTGCTCGGCCTACCTCGGTTACGCCAACGGCCTGCACGCTCCGGGCGAGCAGGACGGGGCGGCGGCCTTCACCGCCGTACACCATCTGCTGTTGGGGCACGGCCTGGCGGCGCGGGCGCTGCGGGCCGCCGGCGCGCGCAGCGTGGGCGTCACCGTCAACCCGGCCGACGTACGCCCGGCCGACCCGCAGAGCGCGGCCGACGCCGCCGCGGTCCGCCTGGTCGACGGCCTGCACAACCGGATCTTCCTCGATCCGCTGCTGGCCGGCGGCTACCCGGAGGACGTCCGCGAGCACATGGCCCGGATCGTCGAGCCGACGTTCATCCGCGACGGCGACGAGAAGCTCATCGCCGCCCCGATCGACCTGCTCGGCATCAACTACTACGCCCCGAGTTACGTGGCCGGGCGGCCCGACGGCGCCGGCAACGGCGCGTACCCGGGCACCGAGGGCGCCGTGCACTTCCTCCCACCGGCCGGGCCACTCACCGACATGGGGTGGATGATCGAGCCGGCCGGGCTCACCCGGCTGCTGGAGCGGATCGCCGCCGACTACCCAGGTGTGCCGCTGCTGATCACCGAGAACGGTGCCGCATTCCCCGACAAACCCGGCGCCGACTCGCCCGACGGTCCGGCGCAGGTGATCGACGCCGATCGCATCGCCTACCTCGACGGGCACCTCCGTGCGGCGCACGAAGCGATCTCCCGGGGCGTGGACCTGCGCGGTTATCTCGTATGGTCATTCCTTGACAACTTCGAGTGGGCGGAGGGTTACCGCAAGCGGTTCGGGATCGTGCACGTCGACTACCTGACCCAGCGGCGCACACCGAAGGCCAGCGCCCGGTGGTACCAGGAGGTGATCTCCCGGAACGGGCTGTGACGAGCGGGGGGAAGGCGCGATGACGACGGCGCAGCGGCCGACGCTCGAAGCGGTGGCAGCGCGGGCCGGGGTGTCCCGCGCCACCGTGTCCCGGGTGGTCAACGGCTCCACCACCGTCGCCGAACCGATCCGCGAGGCGGTCACCCGGGCGGTCGCCGAGTTGGGGTACGTCCCCAACCTCGCCGCCCGCAGCCTGGTCACCCAGCGCACCGATTCGATCGCTCTGGTCATGCCGGAGGCGGCCACCCGGGTCTTCTCCGACGATCAGGTCTTCCCCGGCATCATCCGGGGCGTCAGCCAGGAACTGGAGGCGGCCGACAAGCAACTGGTGCTGATGCTCGCCGGTTCGCCGGCCGGGCACCATCGGGTCGAGCGGTACACCACCGGCCGGCACGTCGACGGTGTGCTCTTCGCGTCCCTGCACGGCGCCGACCCGCTGCCCGGCACACTGGCCCGACTCGGCATCCCGGTGGTGGTCAGCGGCCGGCCGCTCGGCGACGTGCCCGTCCCGTACGTCGACGTCGACCACGTGGGCGGAGTGACAGCGGCCGTCCGGCACATGATCGACAACGGTCGCCGACGGATCGCGACAATCGCCGGGCCACAGGACATGGTCGCCGGAATCGAACGGCTCCGCGGCTACCGCAGAGCGGTCACCGATGCGGGCCTGCCCGAGCTGATCGCCATCGGTGACTTCACCCGGGAATCCGGGTCGGCGGCGATGCGCCGCCTGCTCACCGAGCATCCCGACCTCGACGGCGTCTTCGCCGCCTCCGACCTCATGGCGCACGCCGCCCTGCGGACGCTGCGCGAGGCCGGTCGGCGGGTGCCCGAGGACGTGGCGGTGGTCGGCTTCGACGACATCGAGACCGCCGCCTACACCGAGCCGCCGCTGACCACGGTCCGGCAGCCGATCGTGGAACTCGGCCGCCGGATGACCCGACAACTGCTCCGGCTGGCCGCCGGGGAAACCATCGAGCAGTCGATCATGCTCCCCACCGAGCTGATCCGACGAGCCTCCGCCTGACCGCGCCTCCGCGCCCGCCCCGCGGTCCGCCCCGCCCCGCGCCCCGCCCCGCCCCGCCGCGCGCCCCGCCCCGCGCGCCGCGCGCCGCAAGATCCGCGCAACTTCAGGGAAGTAGTGCCCTCCGAGCGCCGCGAGGCCACTATTTCCGTGAAGTTGCTGCCTGGTGGCTGGTCGCGGCGGGGCCCGGCGCGTGGTTAATGCGTCGCTCGGGTGGGCGGTCTTGGTTAGCCTCGCCGACATGCCGGATCCTGTCGCGCTGCTGCACGTCCCCGCCCTCTCCGACGCAGCCGAGTACGCGTACGCGGCCACCGTCGAGTCACCTGCCCGGCTGGTGTTCACCGCAGGGGCGTGCCCGCTCGACGCCGAGGGACGCACGGTTGCGCCGGGCGATCACGCCGCGCAGGCCCGGCAGGTGATGACGAACCTGGCGACCGCTCTCGACGCGGCCGGCGCGCGGCTGACCGACGTCGTCAAGACCACTGTCTACGTGGCGTCGTCGCGACAGGCCGACCTGGTGACCGTCTGGGAGGTGGTACGGGACTTCTTCGGCGACCACGACCCGCCCAGCACCCTGCTCGGGGTGGCCGTGCTCGGCTACACCGACCAACTCGTCGAGGTCGAGGCCGTCGCCGCCGTACGGATGGGGACCTGACATGCGCATTCGTGTAGCGCAGCCGGATGACGCCCCGGGCGTGGTGGCTCTGCGGGCGATGGTCTACCCGTACCAGGTGCGCGGGGTCGAGTCGACCCGGAAAATGATCGCCGAGCCGGTACCGGGCAGGGACTGGGTCGCCTTCGTGGCCGAGGTCGATGCCCAGGTCGTCGGTTGGGTGACGGCCCAACGCAACGACTCGACCTCGACGGCGAACTTCGGTGACATCAGCCTCCTGCACGTCCACCCGGAGCACCGGCGGCGCGGCATCGGCACCGCGCTGCTGACGACCGCGACAGGTCACCTCGCCCCGCTGGGCGTCCGCCGGCTCCGCGCCTTCGCCCAGCCGGAAGCGCTGCCGTTCGCCCGTCGGCACGGCTACGAGCCCAGTCGTGAGCTGCGCTTCTCAGCGCTCGACCTGAATCCGGCACCCGCGCTGCCGGAGCCGCCCTCAGGCGTACGACTGCGCCAGATCGCGGAACTGGACCCGCACCGCCTCTACGCGGCGGACGTGGCCGCGGCCCTGGACGAGCCGGGCGACGTACCTGTCGACTCGATCAGCTACCAGACCTGGCAGTACGACGTCTGGGACAACCTGGGCCTGGACAAGGAGGCCAGCACCGCTGTCGAAGTCGACGGGGAGGTGGCCGCGTTCAGCCTGGTGAAGCGGGATGGGGACCGGATGTGGTCGGACTTCACCGGCAGCCTCCCGGCGTACCGCGGCCGAGGGCTGGCCCGGCTCGCCAAGACGGCGGCACTGCACCGGGCCGCCGCGAACGGCGTGCGCGTCGCGTACACCTCGAACGACGAGGCGAACGGGCCGATGCTCGCGATCAACACCCGGCTGGGCTACCGCCCGGTGGCAGCCGAGTGGTCCTGCCTGGCCGAACTGACCTGATCAGGAATCACCCTGCCCGGCGCGATCGGCGGGCCAGGGACAGCCACCCGAGGAAGCGGGTGTGCAGCACGGCGGGATCCGGGCGGCCGCCCAGGGCGTACATGTCGTCGACGGCGTCCTGCATCGACGAGGCCAGGTAGAACGCCAGAGCGATCGAGTGACCGTGGAACTCGACAATGAGGTCGAGTTGAGCCGGACCGCACGGCCAAGGCGCAGCGCAGTTGCGACACAGCCACGCGGGGCGCATCGGCAGGTGTGGCCGAGGGCGGGCGGTCATCCGACCCTCACCGGTCCACGGCGTACCTGCCGGCGGGCCGTCGGCCGGGCGGCTGGCAGCGGAGGGTCCTGCCAGATCAGCCCCGCCTTCTGCACGAACAGCGACCGCCGTACGACGGCCTCGCCCTTCGGGCCCAGCTCGTAGCCCTCAATCCAGAGCCAGCCGTCATACGTCACCCAGTCGGGGAGCCGGATCACGCGGACGAAGATCGGCCGGAGGAACTGCACACTCGCCGCGCGGGTCAGGTGCAGGACATCGCCCGACTTCACCTCCCGCGCAGATCCCCTCACCCGGCCACCCATCGACGCCTTCCTCTCTGATCGTTAGGAGGGGCCACACTGAGTTCTCGCCCACGTGGCGGCCCTGGGTGGCTAGCACCGCCGCCGGGCGTCGCCTCCGCTCGCGGTACTGCTCAACTGCACGGTCTCAGCGCGTATCGGACGCCTGCACCGTCCGTGTGCGACCATCGGGGACGTCTAGGAAAGGTCCCCTTACGATGACGCGAAACGACACCCTCGGACACGCCCTACGATCGACGGGCCTGACCGTTGCTGACCTCGCCGAGAAGTGCGGGGTGGACCCGAAGACGGTTGAGCGGTGGATCAGCAGAGGCCGCATTCCTCACCCTCGCTCCCGGATGCGGGCTGCGGGGGTGTTGGGTCAGGATGTAGGGGTGCTATGGCCCGAAGTCGTCCGCCGCGCTGTCAAGGTCGGTTCAGACCGTGAGTTGGTCGGCATGTACGCGCGCCGATCGGACCTTCCGCGTTCACTGTTCCGCGAATTGATCGACAAAGCGGGTACCAGGTTGTGGTTCGGCGGATACACGAGTTACTTCGTATGGCTTGAGGTCCCCAACGCCGCCACCACGCTCAGCGCGAAGGCACAGAACGGCGCCGACGTGCGCTTCCTCCTCGGCGACCCTGGCGGCGAGGTCACTGCGGCGCGAGAGCGTATCGAGGCAACTCCCCTCACACTCGCGACCCGCATCGCCATGACCCAGGCAGAGATCGCGAAGTCTCCGGAACCCCTTGCCGCCCGAATGTCAGAACGGCACGTTGCCATGTCCGTCTGGGTCTTCGATGACGAGGCGATTGTGGCTACGCACATCGGCGCGGGGCTGGGGCAGGACTCGGTAACGATGCACTTCCGACGCCGGGAAGCCGACGGTCCGTTTGATCGTTACGTGGAGCACTTCGAGTCCCTGTGGGATGACGCACGGGCGGCGTAGGCCCACCGTCCCGAAGTCACGATGACCTGACCGGTATTCCGGGATTGCGTTAGCGATCTCCCCCCGGCGCGCGCCGATCTTGCAGTTTCTGTCGCCGGAATGCGCGAAATGCCCCCTATGCCGCAACAGAAAGTGCAAGATCGCGGAGCGGGCGCAGCTCAACCTCGTCGATCATGGAGTTGTGGTGCCTGTTTTGGCGCGACACGGGTGCTTTGTCACCCATCACAACTCCATGATCGACGCGGCGGCGTGGATGTTGGGCTACTCAGCATCAAGTGATCACGGCGACGGCAAGTGATCACGGGGAGGGTCGCTCCCCGATCACCTGGCGTGCGGTGGCATAGGTGTCGGGGTCGAAGAGCACCAGGCGGGCCTCGGTGACGGCCGCTGGAGTGGCCACGCGCAGCACCGACAGCGCCTGACCGACCGCGTCGTCGACCGGCCAGCCGTAGATGCCGGCCGAGATCAGAGGGAAGGCCACGGTGCCAGCGCCCAGCTCGTCGGCCACCCGGAGGCTGTTGGCGTAGCAGTCGCGCAGCAGCGCCGACCGGTCCTCGGTGGCCGACCAGACCGGCCCGACTGTGTGGATCACCCAGCGCGCCGGCAGCTCCCCGGCGGTGGTCGCCACCGCCTGGCCGGTGGGCAGGCCCCTGCCGTAGCGGGACGCCCGCAGCGCCCGGCACTCGGCCAGGATCGCTGGCCCGCCGCGCCGGTGGATGGCACCGTCGACCCCACCGCCGCCGAGCAGGGACGAGTTCGCGGCGTTCACGACGGCGTCCACCCGCTGGGCGGTGATGTCCCCCTCGACAAGGGTGATCTCCATGTCAGCTCTCCTCGATCGACTGACCCATCGAGCGGCGGGCCAGCAACGTGGCACCGGCGACCGCCGCCGGCATGATCAGCACGGCGCCGAGCGGGATCAGGAAGCAGAGGAAGACGGCCACTCCGAAACCGAGCGCTGTGGGTCGGTCGGCCTTCAGGATCGTCCGGCGCTGCGGCAGCCGCATCCCCCGTCGGTAGAACGGTGCACCTACCAACTCCACGGCGAGGAACCAGCCGCCCACGGCCGCACCGATGACCGGGACGACAGTCTGGCCGACCACCGGGATGAAGCCGGCCACGAAGAGCGGGATGCCGACCAGCGCCGTGAGCGCCACCAGGCGTACCGAGTCGGCGAGGCTGCGGCGCAGCGACGACCAGAACGGCACGTCCACCGCGCCCGGCGTGCCGCCGTACCGCTGCTCGACCTGCTCGGAGATCTTCTCGTAGAACGGGTCGCCGATGACCAGGGTGACAGCGGTGAAGGTGAGCACGCCGAGCAGGCCGCCGAGCCCCAGGAAGGCCAGCCCGGCGATCACCCGGACCAGGCTGCGGCCGGTGCTCGACCAGTCGTCGGCGAACGGGGTGACAAGCGCGGCGAGGTCGTCCACGAAGTACACGAGCGTGGCGAGCGCGGCCAGGAAGAGCACGCCGGAGATCAGCGCCGGCACGATGCCGAGCAGCATCAACCCCGGGCTGCGGACGTAGAGGCCCAACCCGCGCAGGAGCAGCCCCGCCCCGGCGAGGAAGCGTCCGACGACCCCGGTCACCGGGCTGGCGATTCTGCTGGCATCCACGATCGAGCAGCCTAACCAGCCGTGATCGGATCCGCCGGGCGGAGCGCTAGCAGCGACCCACGACGTATGCATCAACCGGTTGACGGACGGCAGCGATCCACCGGGGACGCCGAGGTTCGTCGCCGACCGGTCGATTCGCCGGCGGGCCACCGCGACAACCCTTGAGGGGTACGAAGTCAGCGGCGGAAGGCGGCACCATGCCGGTCATCGAGGTGACCCACCTCAAGAAGTTGTACGGCGATCTGGTGGCGGTGGACGACGTGTCACTCGCCGTGGAGGCCGGGGAGATCTTCGGCGTTCTCGGCCCGAACGGCGCGGGCAAGACCACCACCGTGGAGTGTGTCGCCGGGCTGCGTGTCCCAGACGGGGGCGGGGTGTCGGTCCTCGGGCTCGACCCCCGCCGGGACGCGGCCCAGCTACGCCAGCGGGTCGGGGTGCAACTCCAGGAGAGTCAACTGCCGGACCGGTTGCGGGTGTCCGAGGCACTGGAGCTGTACGCCTCGTTCTACAGCAACCCGGCCGACCCGGCCGAGCTGATCGACAAGCTGGGCCTCGGCGACAAGCGGAACACCGCGTACAAAAAGCTCTCCGGCGGTCAGAAGCAGCGGCTCTCCATCGCGCTGGCCCTGGTGGGCAACCCGGAGATCGCGATCCTCGACGAGCTGACCACCGGGCTGGACCCGCAGGCCCGCCGGGACACCTGGGGCCTCATCGAACAGGTCCGGGACAGCGGGGTGACGATCGTGCTGGTCACCCACTTCATGGAGGAGGCCGAGCGGCTCTGCGACCGGGTCGCGGTGATCGACCGGGGTCGGGTGGTCGCCCTGGACAGTCCGGCGGGCCTGGTGTCGACGGTGGCTCCGGAGCAGCGGATCCGGTTCCGGCCCTCGGCTCCGGTAGACGACCGGCTCCTCACCGACCTGCCCGAGGTCTCCGCGGTGCAACGCACCGGCAGTCAGGTGGTGGTGATCGGCACCGGCGAGTTGCTGCACGCGGTCACCTCGGTGCTCGCCCGTCACCAGATCGTCGCCGCGGACCTGCGGCTGGAGCAGTCCACCCTCGACGACGCCTTCGTCGAGCTGACCGGGCACCGGCCCGCCAATTGAGAGGGAGCCAGCATGCACGCCTTCCGCAACATCCTGAGAATCGAGGCGCGGCTCTATCTGCGGGACCTGCCGACGCTGCTCCTCACCGTCGGGCTGCCCACAGTGATCCTGGTGGTGCTCGGGCTGGTTCCCTCGCTGCGCAAGCCGGATCCGACCTTCGACGGGCAGACCTTCGTCAGCTACTTCGCCCCGTCGCTGCTGGTGGTCACCCTCGCCATGGTGGGGGTGAACATCCTGCCGGCAGTGCTGGCCACCTACCGGGAACGCGGCGTGCTGCGCCGACTGGCGACCACCCCGGCGCATCCGGCGGCGCTGCTCGCCGCCCAACTGGTGCTGGCCCTGGCCGGGATCCTGGCCAGCGCGCTGCTGCTCATCGTCGTCGCCCGGCTGGCTTTCGGGGTGCCGCTCCCCCGGCACCCGATCGGCTTCACGCTGGCGTTCATCCTCGGCACGGCCGCCCTGCTGTCGCTCGGCCTGCTGGTCGCCGCCGTGGCCCGCACGACGAGGGCCGCACAGGCCCTGGCCGTGCCGCTGTTCCTGATCACCATGTTCTTCGGCGGGGTCTACCTTCCCCGGTTCCTGCTTCCGGACGTCGTCGCGCGGATCGGCGACTACACGCCGCCGGGGGTGCAGGCGCTCCTCGACGCCTGGACCGGCACCCCGCCGCAGCCGCTGCATCTGGGGATAATGGCGGTGATCGCCGTGGTGGCCGGCGCCGGCGCGGCGAAACTGTTCCGCTGGGAGTGAGCGGAGATGCGATGACCTGCAACGGTGGGCACGACCGTCTGGCCAGTTGGCGAGAGCGCGAGGCGAGCCTCTATCGGGTGTTCCCCTTCGGCGGGCTGGCCCTGGGCACACTGCTGGCCCTCGTCGCACCGGCACCCGATCATCTCGGGGCACTGCCCACCCTCGCCATCGCCGTGGCGGCCGGATGCTGGGTCGCCTGGTTCGTCACAGTGCACCCCGGCTGGCAGAGCCGGCGCACGCTGATGGCGGTCTACTACGCCGGGCTGCTCACGTTCGCCGCCGCACTGGTGGCCGCCAGTCCGTGGTACGGCTTCTTCGCCTGGATCGGCTACATCCACGCCTTTCCGGTGCTGCCCGGGCGCTGGCGGGTCGCCGGCGTGGTCACCACGGCCACCCTCGTCGCCACCTCCCAGGGCGGTGGCCTGTCGGTGGTGCTGTCGCACTGGCCGCTCTGGCTGGTGCTGGTGCTGTTCAACCTGGTGGTGGCCGGCTCGGTGAGCTGGTTCGCGATGGTTGCCGAACAGGAGGACGCCAAACGCAAGCGTTTGGTGGCGGAACTCGGCGAGACCAACCGCCAGCTCACCGAGACGGTCAGTGAGAACGCCGGGCTGCACGCCCAACTGCTCACTCAGGCCCGGGAGGCCGGCGTGCTGGACGAGCGACAACGAATGGCGCGCGAGATCCACGACACCCTGGCGCAGGGGCTGACCGGCATCATCACCCAGCTGGAGGCGGCCGAGCAGACCCGCGACAGGTCCGCCGACTGGCGCCGGCACGTCGACAACGCGCTCGCCCTGGCCCGGGAGAGCCTCACCGAGGCCCGCCGCTCGGTACAGGCGGTCCGCCCGGAACCGTTGGAGACGGCCCGGCTGCCGGACGCCCTCGTCGATCTGGGCGGGCGCTGGTCGGCCCTGAACGGGGTACGGGCCGACGTGGCCACCACCGGCACCCCCCGTCCGCTGCACCCGGAGGTGGAGGTGACCCTGCTGCGGGCCGCCCAGGAGGCGCTGTCCAACGTGGCCCGGCACGCCGCCGCGTCGCGGGTCGGGCTGACCCTGTCGTACATGGCGGACGTGGTCACGCTCGATGTTCGCGACGACGGGGCCGGCTTCGACGTCACCGACCGGCCGGCGCCCCGCGAGCCAGGCGGCGGGTACGGGCTGACCGCCATGCGGCAACGGGTGAGCCGGGTCGGTGGCGAGTTGGCAGTCGAATCCGAGCCGGGCGGCGGCACCGCCATTTCGGCGTCCGTCCCCGCGCTGCCCGGAGGTGCCGGTTGACCGCCCCGGTTCGACTGCTGATCGTCGACGACCATCCGGTGGTGCGCGACGGTTTGCGGGGGATGTTCACCGGCGACCCCGATTTCGAGGTGGTGGGCGAGGCCGCGGACGGCTCGGAGGCGTTGGTCCTGGTCGCGACGCTGCGGCCGGACGTGGTGCTGATGGACCTACGGATGCCCGGGATGGATGGGGTGACCGCCATCGGCAGGCTGGCTCGCGCCGGCAGCGCCGCCCGGGTGCTGGTGCTCACCACCTACGACACGGACGCGGACGTGCTGCCGGCGATCGAGGCCGGTGCGACCGGTTACCTGCTCAAGGACACCCCTCGGGAAGATCTGGTTCGCGCGGTCCGGGCCGCCGCACGGGGTGAGTCGGTGCTCGCGCCGAGCGTCGCCGGTCGGCTGATGGGCCGGTTGCGCGCTCCCGTCGAGGAGCCGCTCAGCCAACGGGAGCTGGAGGTGCTCACCCTGGTCGCCCGGGGTGCCTCCAACCGGGAGGCGGCGAGTCAGCTGTTCATCAGCGAGGCCACCGTCAAGACGCACCTGCTGCACGTGTACGCCAAGCTCGGGGTCAACGACCGGGCTGCCGCGGTGGCCACCGCGTACGACAGGGGGTTGCTGACGCCCGGCGGGCGGTGAGCGGCACCGGGCAGGATGGGTGGGTGCGCGCGTCCCGACTGATCTCGCTGTTGTTGCTGTTGCAGTCGCGTGGGTCGATGACCGCGAGCGAGTTGGCACGGGAGCTGGAGGTCTCCGAGCGGACCGTCTACCGGGACGTCCTGGCGCTCTCCGCGGCGGGCGTGCCGGTCTACGCCGACCGGGGGCGAGCCGGTGGTTACCGCCTGCTCGGCGGGTACCGCACCCGACTGACCGGGCTGACCCGGGACGAGGCGGAGGCGCTCTTCCTCACCGGGCTGCCCGGGCCGGCCGGTGAGATGGGTCTCGCCGACGCTGTCGCGTCCGCCGAGCTGAAGGTACTCGCCGCGCTGCCACCCGCCCTGCGTGATGCGCCGGCCCGCGCCGGGCAGCGGTTCCACCTGGACGTGCCGGGCTGGTTCCGGGAGACCGCGCCACCGCCCTGGTTGCCCGAGCTGGCGCGGGCGGTCTGGGGCGACCGGGTGGTGGAGCTGCGCTACCGACGCGGCGACCGGGAGGTGACCCGCCGGGTCCAGCCGTACGGTCTGGTGCTCAAGAGCGGGGTCTGGTATTTGGTCGGCCGGGTCGGCGACGATGTGCGCACCTACCGGGTGGACCGGGTCACCGGGGTCGAGGTGGGCGACGAGCACTTCGACCGCGACGAGGGCTTCGACCTGGCCGGGCACTGGCGCGAGCAGGCCGGGTCGTTCCTGCGGACCATGCTGCGGGCCGAGGTCGCCGTCCGGCTGAGCCCCGCCGGCCTGCGCCAGCTCCGGCACCAGGTCGATGCCCCCTTCGTGTACGACGAACTGGTCGCCGCCGCCAGCCCACCCGACGAGCAGGGCTGGGTGGTGGCACGGCTGCCCGTCGAGTCGGTCCAGGTGGCGTACCACCAACTGCTGGGGCTCGGCCCCGAGGTGGAGGTCCTCGACCCTCCGGAGCTGCGGCGGCTGTTCGCGGAGAGCGCCGACCGGCTCGCTGCGCTCTACCGGTAGCCGGTCACGTCCGACGGCTTGCCCGCGTCGACCACCTCGGTGATGTACCGGAAGCCCTCGGGTTGGCTGCCGTCCAGGTCGGTGAACCCGTACACCTTGGACAGCGTGCCGGCGTCGACGGACCTGCCGCTCCAGCGGGCCTTCTCCTCGTCGGCGGCGAGCGCGGCCACCGCCCGGCCGACGAAGGCCGGGGTTTCCGAGATGAGGAAGTTCGGGTCGGTGGCAGCGCCGTCGCGCCAGTTTTCCTCGGTCACGCCGAAGTGCTCCAGCATCGCCTCGGAACGGATCCAGCCGGGGGTGAGCGCCACGGCCGTGCAGCCGTGCGGCTTCAACTCGTGCGCCTGGCTGAAGGCGAGCCGGTTCACCGACACCTTGGCCAGGTCGTAGAAGACCGACAGTCGGTAGTTCTCGTCGTTGTACGCCTTGGTGCCGTCGCCCATCTCCACCACCAGCCCGCCGGGCTTGCGGATCAGCAGTGGCAGGGCGAAGTGGCTGGTGATGATGTGCGTGTCGACGGCCAGTCGCAGGGTGCGGAACCCAGCCTCGAGCGACTGCTCCCACACCGGCTTGTTCCAGGTGACAAGTGGGTCGCCGCCCCAGATGTCGTTCACCAGCACGTCGAGTTGGCCCTGCTCGGCGTCGATCCGGGCGACCAGGTCGCGGACCTGCTCGGGCACCAGGTGATCGACAGGTACGGCGATGCCGGTGCCGCCGGCGGCGCTGACCAGCTCGGCGGTCTCCTCGATGGTTTCCGGTCGGTCCATCTCGGAGCGGCCGGCCCGGCTGCTGCGGCCGGTGGCGTAGACAGTGGCACCGGCCGCGCCGAGCTGAACGGCGATCTGCCGCCCGGCACCACGGGTGGCACCGGCGACGAGCGCGATCTTTCCTCTGAGCGGTTGCGTCATGCCTGCGACGTTGTCAGGAATACCTGACAACCGACGTCCGAATTCGTTACTCGATCTAATCCACCAGCCGGACCCGGACCCGGCGGTTGGCCCGGCCCTTGCTCTCCACCTTGACCACCTGCACCTTGCCGATCTGGGCGGTGGAGGCGACGTGCGTGCCACCGTCGGCCTGCACGTCCAGCCCGACGATGTCGACGATCCGGACCTCCTGCTCGTCCGGCGGGATGAGGTTGGACTGGGTGCGGATGATGTCCGGCAGGGCCAGCGCCTCGGTGCGCGGCAGCACCCGCGTGGCGACCGAGCGGTCGGCGGCCACCTCGGCGTTGACCAGCTCCTCGATGCGGCTCTTGAAGTCCGGCGGCACCTCGGGGAGGTTGAAGTCCATCCGGGCCTCGCCCGGTTCCATCGAGTTGCCGGTGACGAGCGCGCCGAAGTCGCGGAACACCACACCGCAGAGCACGTGCAGCCCGGAGTGGGTACGCATCAGCCGGGTGCGGCGCTCGTCCTCCACCGCGCCGACGACAGCGGTGCCGACCGGCGGCAACGGGTCACCCTCGGCGGAGATCAGGTAGGGGTCGTCGCCCTTGCGGGTGCCAACGATCCGGGTCTGTACGCCCTGCCAGAGCAGCACGCCGTGGTCGGGTGGTTGACCCCCGCCGCCCGGGTAGAACGCCGAACGGTCCAGCACGATGCCCTGCTCCGCATCGGCGTGCAGGACCGTGCACGTCCATTCGCGCACTGTCGGGTCGGCAAGGTCCAGCCGGTGCGTACGGCCATGCTGTGTGACGCCCATGACAGGGCAGGTTACTCGTTCAGGAAACCGGAGATGCGGTCCCGCAGATCGGCGCGTTCCGACCAGAGCACGCCGGGCCTGTCGTACACGTGCAGGCTGGCCTGGGGCAGCGCGACGGCGAGCCGCTCGGCGACCTCGACCGGGTGCAGGTCGTCGCCCGCGCAACCGATCACCAGCGCCGGCGCGGTGACAGCCGTCAGGTCACCGATCTGGCGCAGTGGTGTCTGGTCGGTGAGCGTGGCCAGACCGTCGGCCAGACCGTCGCGGAGCAGCTGGTCGAGCCGTTGCCGCAGGTAGGCCCAGCCGGCCGGGGTGTTGCGCACCGCCGGGGGCAACTCCAGCGTGACGATGTCGGCGACAGCCGAGGCGTCGCCGCTCTCCACCGCCTCCAGCAGGTCGGTGACGCGCTCCCGGGCGGTCGGCCCGTGTGGCTCGTCGAGGACCGCCGGCAGGAAGAAGACCAGCTTGTCGAAACGCTCCGGGCTCTCCACGAGGAGTCGGCAGAGGGCACCCGCGCCGAGGCTCGCGCCGAACGCCCGGCTGGCGCCACCGAGGTCGGCGATCGCCCGCAGGTCCCGGGCCAGGTCCAGGTAGTCCCATGGCCCGTCCGGGGCAACGGATCGGCCGTGCCCGCGGAACTGGAAGAACACCTTGCGGCCGTTCACCCCACTGCCGAACGGGCGGGTGGTGGCGATGCCCTGGCCCAGCCCGTGTGCGAACACGGTGACCGGATCACCGGTGCCGGTGACCAGCCGCTCCAGCCGTACGCCGTGGGGGGTGGTGACCAGCTCGGTCTCCGGCTCTGGCAGCGCCGGCCGGCCGGTACGCGGCCCACCCGGCCCGGGCCCCCAGGTGCGGGGCCCGCTGTCGGGTGGGGGCGGCCAGCGAAAACCTCTCACCAGAACCCTTTGCCGTCGCTCAGGTCGCGGAGACCGACCCGGACGTCGAGCAGGTAGATGAGCGCGGCGGCGATGCCGATCAGCCCGAAGAGGCTGATCGGACCGAAGCCGAGCAGGGTGAGCACCAGGCAGACCGCCAGGATGGCGATCCAGCCGCCCTTGGGCAGCGTCCCGATGGCGGGGAAAGCGTCGGAGCGCTGCGTGATGGCGTGCACCAGGGCGACGCCCTGAACGATCAGCGCGAAGACGAGCAGGATCAGCTCGATCACGTCACGGACGGCATAGGCGAAGATCGGCGCGGCGTTGGCCATGTCGGCAAGTTTATGTCCACGACCCCGGCTACGTCCGACAAGGACGCCGCCGAGGTCGTGGGCACGATGAGCTATTCGGCGGCCGGGCGGGTCCGCTTGGTTGCCCGGGGGAGCTTCGCCGACGGGGTCTCGGCCTGCTTGGCAGCCTTCGGCGCGCGGGCGACCTTCTTGACCGCGGCCGGGTTGGCCTCGGCGATCTCGGCCACGTCGGCCGGGGTCGGCACGTCGGCGGGGGCCACGGCCGGGGCCGTCGGGGCGGTGGTGGCAGCCGGCGCCACGGCCTCGGTGGCCTCGATGTCGGCGTTTACCGTCTCGGCGGCCTCCAGCACGCCTGAGCCGACGACCCGCTCGCCCCGGGCGACAAGCGCACCGTACGCGGCGAACGCGCGCTCCTGGGCGACCTGGGCGCCCGCGACCACCAGGGCGGCGTTGCGGGTCGCGGCGGCGCGCAGCTTGTCGATGTCGGCCACCTCGCGCAGCTTCGCCAGGTCGGCGGTCTCGTTGGCGGTACGCAGCGTCTCGGTGGCCTTCTGCTTCAACTCGAAGCCGGTCAGCACGGCCCGACCACCCAGGTCGGCGACGACCCGGGTGCTGAGGACGCCGACCACGGCCGGCAGCTTGCGCAGCTGCTCGATGGCCAGCTCACCGGCGCCGGCGGCGGCGTAGATCGGGGCGGGGATGCGGTTGGTCTTCGGCTCGCTCATGACGTCTCCTCTTCGGCCGCCTCGGCGGCCTTCTTCTTCTGGGGGATGCTGGTGCTGCCCGGAGCGGGGGCGGTGCCCGCCTCGGTGACGGCGACCGACTCGAGCACGGCCTCGGTCGGGGTGCCGCCCGCGGTGGTGGGGCCGGTGGCGGCCACGTTGGCCAGGTCGGCGGCCTGACTGGCGGCCGGCCCGCTGGGCTGGTCGGCCTGAGCCGCCTCGGCTTCGGCCTGGGTCTCGGACAGCCGGGTGTTCTCCCGGCGGAACGTCTCGTAGATCTGACTGAGCGACTGCTTCTGCGCCATCGTCAGGTCGGCGTCCACGGCGATGGCGGCGAGCACCCCGTGGCCTTCCTTGTCGTCGAGCAGCCCGGCGCGCAGGTACATCGCCGGCGTGGAGACGCGCAGCGCGCTCGCCAGTTGCTGGAGCACCTCGGCGCTGGGCTTGCGCAGGCCGCGCTCGATCTGGCTGAGGTACGGGTTGCTGACCCCCGCCTGCTCGGCGAGTTGCCGTAGCGAGATCTTGGCGTTGCGCCGCAGATCGCGGATGAACCCGCCGACGTCGGGAAGGTCCTTGGGTGTGGCCATGACAGCGACGCTAACCGCCCGCGCTAGCTCTTGCAAGCAAAACGCTAGCCGTAGTTAGCAAGGTCTCAGCATCCCGTTTGCGCGCCGCTCGGCCGATCCGTACGGTCCGTCCGTGCACAAGATCACAGTCAATGGAGCAAGCATCGCGTACGACGGGGCCGGCACCGGTTCGCCAGTCGTCCTGCTGCACGCCGGCATCGCCGACCGGCGGATGTGGCGGGGGCAGGTGTCCGCGCTCGCGGCCCGGCACCGGGTGATCGTCCCGGACCTGCGCGGCTACGGCGACTCGGAACTCCCCCCGGCAGCGTTCACCCACCACGACGACGTGGCCGGGCTGCTGGACGCGCTCGACCTGCCCCGGGCCGCCCTGGTCGGCTGCTCCTTCGGCGGGGCGGTCGCCATCGACACCGCGCTGGCCCACCCCGACCGGGTGAGCGCGCTCGCGCTGTTCGACACGGCGGTCTCCGGCAACGAGTGGTCCGACGAGGCGAACGACCTCTGGGACGACCTGGTCGGAGAGGTCGACCCGGACGACTTCGTCGCGGGCGCGGCCGGTGAGGTGCGGTTCTGGGTGGTCGGCCCGGGACGCCAGCCGGAGGACGTCGACAGCGAGTTGGTCGCGTTCGCGCAGGAGATGGACCAGCGTGCCCTGGCCGCCGAGCTGGCGCTCGGCGCGGTCGAGGTGGGAGAGCTGACGCCACCGGCGATCGGCCGTCTCGGCGAGCTGAAGATCCCCGTCCTGGTCACCGCCGGTGCCGCGGACGTGCCGGACATCAGTCGCCTCGCCGACCGGATCGCCGCCGAGGTTCCCAACTCGACACGACTGCCAGACGTGCCGGACGCCGCGCACCTGCTGCCGCTGGAGCGTCCGGAGCCGGTTAACGCCGCGCTGCTCGACTTCCTGGGCTAGAGCGCAGTCACCACAGCGGGCGGACCGCCCCGACCGGCACGCCGCCGCCGAAGAGCGGCACCTCCGCGTACTCGGTCAGCACCGGGGCCTCCACGCCGAGCCGGCGCAGCGCGGAGACCAGCACCGGCATCCGGGCCCGGTCGGCGCCGTCGTCGATCTTCAGTGCGACGGCGCCGACGCCCGGCAGCGCCACGGCGATCACGCCCTCGGCGCCGACCTTGGCCAGCAGCCCCGGGACACCCCGCATCAGCCGGGTGTCGTCGGCCTGGGTGCCACCCACGATCTCCGGGTGGGCGCGCATCGCGTCGGCCACCGTGCGCGGCACCGAGCCGGGCTCGGCCTCGACCATTCGGAGGTACGCCCCGGCCAGGCCGGTCAGCGACACCGCGAGCACCGGGGCACCGCAGCCGTCGACACCCACCGCCGCCGCCTGCTCGCCGGTGAACTCCTCGATGGCGGCCCGCAACCGCTGCTGTAGCGGGTGCTCCGGCCGCCAGTAGCCGTCGAGCGGCCAACCGGCCGCCTCGCAGGTCAGCAGCATCCCGCTGTGCTTGCCGGAGCAGTTCATCTGCACCCTGCTCGGGCCGCCACCGGCGCGAAGCACCGCCTCCCGGGCCGCGGCGCCGACCGGCAGGTCGGGCGGGCAGTGCAGCGCCGACGCGTCCAGCCCGGCGCGCTCCAGCAGGGCACCGACCCGGGCCAGATGGAACTCCTCGCCCGCGTGACTCGCCGAGACCAGCGCCACGTCGGCCGGGTCGGTCAGGGTCAGGCCGGCCCGGAGCATCCCGATGGCCTGCATCGGCTTGCTGGCCGAACGAGGGAAGATCGGCGAGGACACGTCGCCGGCGGACGCCACCGCCACACCTGCGGCGTCCAGCACCACCACCGAGCCGCGGTGCGCACCCTCCACGAACCCGGACCGGACCACCTCGGCGAGCGGCGCGCCGCCCTCGTACGTCTTCGTCACGCGCTGGACGGTACCGACGGTCCGGGGGTGCCCGGCGGCGGGGTGACCAGGAGGTCCACCGCCCGGGTGACAGGGGCGCGGGACAGACCCGGCCTTACAGCCCGAGCAGCGAGCGGGCCTCGGTGGTGGTCAGCGGCGGGCGCTGCGCGAGCTGGGCGAAACCCACCGCGCGGGCGACCAACTGCATGTTGGACTCCACCGGGCGGCCCTTCGCGTACGTCACCGTGTCCTCCATGCCGACCCGCAGGTGCCCGCCGGTCGACAGCGAGGCCAACAGCACCGGGATGGTGCTGCGGCCGACCCCGGTGGCCGAGAACGTGGTGCCCTCGGGCAGGTCCCGCAGCATCCGGTGCGCCGCGACGAGCGTGTCGGTGGTGCCCGGCATGCCGCCCGGCACTCCCATCACGAAGTCGACGTGCACGTGCCCGCCGGCCGGCAGCCCGTACCTGCCGAGCAACCGCTGCAACGCGGTCAGGTGGCCGAGGTCGAAGATCTCGTACTCCGGCACGATCCCGCGTTCCTGCATCCGGGTGTGCAGGTCGACGATGAACTCCCAGCGGTTGAGGAACACGTCGTCGCCGAAGTTGACAGTGCCCATCGTGCAGGAGGCCATGTCCGGACGGGCGTCGAGCACGGCGAGCCGGGCGGCCTCCGGGTCGGTCACCGCACCGCCCGAGGAGAGCTGCACGATCAGGTCGGTGCTCTCGCGCAGCGCCGCCACCGTGTCGGCCAGACGCACCGGGTCGAGCGTCGGCCGGGCCTCGTCGTCGCGGATGTGGACGTGGATCACGGCGGCGCCGAGCGCCTCGCACTCCTTGGCGGTGAGCAGCAACTCGTCGAGGGTCACCGGCAGCGCCGGCACCTCCGCCTTGGCCGACTCAGCGCCGGTCGGGGCCACCGTGATCAACGTCCCTGTCGTCATGCCGGCGATCCTAGACGGCCCGCTCAGGACGGGTCGATCGCCGCCGCGGTCTCGCCGATCAGCAACGCGGCATCATCCGGGACGTTCCGCTTCAGCACCGCGAGGGCGACCTGGCCCAACTCGTGGTGCAGCACTGCGGTGCCGACAAAGCCGACCGCCCGGCCGTCGAGGGTCACCGGCGTACCGGCCACCGGCGGCTGGTCGGTGGTCACCCCGTCCAGATGCAGCAGTACGAGGCGACGCGGCGGCCGGCCCATGTTGTGCACCCGCGCCACCGTCTCCTGCCCCCGGTAGCAACCCTTGTCCAGGTGCACCGCCGGGGCGATCAGGTCGACCTCGGCCGGAATGGTCCGGTGGTCGGTGTCCACCCCCACCCGGGGTTGCCGGGCGGCCACCCGGATCGCCTCGTACGCCCACAGCCCCGCGACCGGCACGCCGGCGCCGCGCAGCTCCGCCACCACCTGGTCCATCGCCGACCGGGGCACCAGCAGGTCCACCCCGAGCGGACCACGTCGGGCCCAGCCGCCGATCGGCAGCGGCCGTACGTCGTACCGCGCGCTCGCCCGCAGTGGCACGGCACCGTGCGGGAACTTCGGACCCGGCACCGCGACCACGTCCGGTGCGGCGAGCCCGGTCACGCCGAGCGTGCCGAGCGCCTCCATGGCCGCCGGTCCGACAAGCGACAACAGCGCGCGATCGGCCGTCGCGTCGCGTGGTTCGACCTTGCTGAAGAACCGCATCTTCTCCAGGTAGGTCAACAGGCCCTGGGTGGCGCCGGGCTCGGTGTCCAGCCAGGTGGTCTCACCGTCCTCGGCGACCATGGCGTGCTGCTCGATGTGGCCGTGCGGCGACAGCACCAGCAACTCGGTGCC
Organism: Micromonospora sp. D93; assembly: GCF_018070365.1. Taxonomy (NCBI): domain Bacteria; kingdom Bacillati; phylum Actinomycetota; class Actinomycetes; order Micromonosporales; family Micromonosporaceae; genus Micromonospora; species Micromonospora sp. D93. The sequence continues at coordinate 75,666 of NZ_JAGPXW010000006.1, forward strand.
CTCACCCGCGGAGAGCGTGGTCAGGTGCTGCGAGGTGACAGTGTGCAGCCAGCTGGCCCGTTCCTCCCCGGCCACCGCGATGACCCCTCGGTGCGACCGGTCGACCAGACCGACAGCGGTGTCGAGGGTGCGCTGCTCGCGCAGCGGGTCGCCGTAGTGCGCGGCCACCCCCCGTACGCCGGCCGCGACGTGCGCCGGATCCGGCTGGTCACGGCTGGCCTCGTCGATGCCCTCGACGGCCACCGCACCCGCGATGTCGATCATTTTTCGTCCCCGTTCTCGCAGCGTGCGCAGACGCCGAAGAGTGATACGTGCCCGATGTCCACCCGGAAACCGCGCTGCGCGGCCAACTGGTCGGCGAGAGGGCGGAGCAGCTCCGGATCGATCTCGTCGATCGCGCCACACTCCCGGCAGACCAGGTGGACGTGTTGGTGTTCACCGGCGGCGTGATAGGTCGGTGAACCGTGCGACAGGTGCGTGTGGGTGACCAGACCGAGCCGTTCCAGCAGCTCCAGCGTGCGGTAGATGGTGGTGATGTTGACGCCGGCGGCTACCTCCCGGACCGCGGTGTGCACCTGCTCCGGTGTGGCGTGGCCCAGATCGAGCACCGCCTGGAGGACGAGCTGCCGCTGGGTCGTCAGCCGCAGCCCACGGGCCCGCAGCATTTCCGCGAGGGAGGATTCGGACACGCTCCGATCATAGTTCGGCCACCAGGCTGTTCCCCGCACCGCGATCGATCACCGCTACGCTCGACGGTCATGGTGAGGTCGTCCGTCGGGAAGAACGCGGCCGACCCGACCGCGCGGATCGCCGTCCTGGGACGCGGCCCGGTGCCGCCCGGCGACCCGGTGCTCCGCGGTGACGACCTCGGGGTGCTGCACGGCGACGGCCTCTTCGAGACCATGCACCTGCGGAACGGCCAGCCGTGGCTGCGCGACGAACACCTGGCCCGCCTGGCCACGGCGGCCAGCGCCGTCGAGCTGGCCCTGCCCCCCACCGCCGCACTGATCGACCTGCTGGACGAGGTGCGAACAGGCTGGCCAGCGCCTGTGGAAGGCGCACTTCGGTTGGTCTGCACCCGAGGCCCGGAGGCCGGCGGCCCGCCCACTGTCTACGCCACGCTGGCCGAGGTGCCGGCATCCTCCCGGGCCGCCCGACGGGACGGAATCACTGTGGCCACCCTGCCGCTGGGGCTGCCCGCCACCGCCCGGAACGAGCTGACCTGGCTGCCGGCCGGCATCAAGTCCACGTCGTACGCGGTCAACAGCGCCGCCCGCCGCTGGGCCCGCCGGGCCGGCGTGGACGACGTGCTCTGGATCTCCTCCGACGGGTACGCGCTGGAGGGCCCCACCGCCAATGTGGTGTGGCTCACCGACGACATGCTCTGCACGGTGCCGGCCGCCACCACCGGCATCCTCGCCGGCACCACCGTGGCGTGGCTGCTCGCCCGCGCCGGCGAGCTGGGCCTGAGCGCCGCCGAGCGGATGGTCACCACCGCCGAGCTGCACGCGGCGGACGGCGTGTGGTTCACCTCGTCGCTGCGCGGAGCCGCCGAGGTCCACACCCTGGACGGGGTACGTCGGGCTCGCTGCCCGCGCACCCCCGCCCTACAGGCCCTGCTGGGTTTCCCCGTCTAGACGACCGCCGACCCGTGGAGGTCAGCCGCCGACCCGGACGAGTCGGGCCGAGAGGTGCGGGCTGAGCCCGTGCCCCATGGCGGCCATCTCCTGGGCGTAGAGCAACGCACCCTCGACGATGCCGAAGAGCCGGTGCCCGCCGGTGACCTCCTTGGCGGTCGGAGTCCGGATCACCGCGTCGGTGGCGAACTCGAGCTGTGTGCCGGTGCGCTTGCCCAGGTGCAGCTCCATCACCCCGGTCGGGGTGGTCAGCAGCGCCTCCAGCTCGTCGGTCGCCCGCCCGTCCACCAGCACCGGCCGCCACCAGCCGACCTCGCGACCGGCCGGACGGACCGGCTTGCTCTGCTCGTCGAGGATCCAGGCACGCGACTCGTAGTGCAGGAACGGTCGGCCGTCGTGGCTGATCCGGATCTCCTGCGCGTAGTCGAAGTCCTCGATGGTGGGGAAGCCGCCCTTGCCCCGACCGCGCCACAGACCGATGTACGGCAGCAGGGCATCCAGCGCGGGGTGCAGCTTCGGCCCGACCCGCAGGTCGTGACTCTCCTCGAACGGGTACTCCTCGACCGGCGGCGCGTTCAGCCACGGTGGCTGCAGCGGGTTCTCGCTCACTCTGACACCTTCGTTCGCGACTGCGGGGCTCGCAAACCCGGCTCACTCCTCGCGCTCACCAACGTCCTCTCGAAATGCGTACGGCAAGGTAGACCAGGCCACCGGCGAGCCCGCCCAGGCCAGCGACCAGCAGGCTGACAAACCCGATCTCGGTAACCATCCCGGCCATCCTATGCTGGGCCACATGGCCCGCAATCTCGTCGTCAAGGCCACCGCAGGGGCGGACGCCCCGGAGCGGTGCGCGCAGGCATTCACCGTCGCCGCGACGGCGGTGGCGGCCGGGGTGGACGTCTCGCTCTGGCTGACCGGTGAGTCGACCTGGTTCGCGTTGCCCGGTCGCGCCCAGCAGTTCGACCTGCCGCACTCCGCCCCGCTGGCCGAGTTGTTGCACGTCATCCTGACCAGCGGCCGGGTGACCGCCTGCACGCAGTGCGCGGCCCGCCGGGAGATCGGCCCGGACGACGTACTCCCGGGGGTCCGGATCGCCGGTGCCGCGGTCTTCGTCGAGGAGGCGTTGGCCGAGGGCGCGCAGGCACTCGTCTACTGACCGCAGGGCGGCGGTGGGTCGATACGAGCGGAGTGCCGATACCGACCCGACATCTCGGACGGCTGCCTACGATTCGGATGTGACCGAGGCGGCGGAGAGGTTCTTCGAAGCACTGCCGTCGCGCGCCCCCGACGTCCTGGGCGGCCTGGCCCACGGCACCCTTCAGATCGACCTCGGTGACGACCACCGGACCGAACACTGGCTGGTCCGGATGCGGCCCGGGTTCGTCCAGGTCAGCCGGGGGCGTGGCCCGGCCGACGCCATCTGGTACAGCAGCGCCGCCCTCTTCGACCGACTGATCGCCGGCGAGGCCCAGGGGGTCGCGGCGGTGCTGCGCAACGAGAGCACGTTCAGCGGAAACGTGGTGCTCTTCCTCGCCTTCCGCCGGTTCTTTCCGGACCCGCCCGGCACCCGCGACCCCCGTGAAACGGCCCGCCGAGCAGCCGGGCGACTCGGGTGAAGGACCTCGTCAGCATTCTGGACGGCAACACCTTCCTGGTCAGCGACCGGCGTGGGGACATCGAGCCGTCCTACGACTTCCCCACCGGGCTGTTCTCCTTCGACACCCGCTTCCTGTCCACGTGGGTACTCACCCTGGACGATCAACGGCTGCACGCCCTCTCCGTCGACGACGCCGAGTCGTACCGCACCAAGTTCTTCCTTGCCCCCGGGGAACCCACGCACTATCTGGACGCCAAGGTGTCGGTGATCCGCAGCCGGGCGATAGTGGGCAGCTTCGAGGAGGAGCTGACCGTGCTGAACCACCTCGGCGCGGAGGTCGAGTGCACCGTCCGGATCGAGATCGGGGCCGACTTCGCCGACCTGTTCGAGATCAAGAATTCTCGGCAGAAGCGGGGCCGGACCACAGTCACGGTCGCCGAGAACGAGTTGCGGCTGACCTACCGGCGGGAGGCTTTCCACCGGGAGACGGTGGTCAGCACCACCGCACCGGCACAGGTCGACGACACCGGGATGACCTTCCGGATCCGGATAGGCCGCAACGGCAGGTGGACCACCCGGCTGCACGTGTCCAGCGTCGTCTACGGCGCCCGTGGCGAGGACATCCGGGCCACCCTCCCGTACGGCGGCAGCCGCAGCGCGGACGCCATCCGAGCCGAGCAGCAGGAGCTGATCGACCGGGCGCCGAAGCTCGGCTGTGACTGCGAGCCGCTGGCCGGGGCGTACCGGCAGAGCCTCAACGACCTGGCCGCACTGCGCTACGAGTCGATCGCCCTGGGCGTGCGGCTGATCGCCGCGGGGCTGCCCTGGTTCATGACCCTGTTCGGCCGGGACAGCATCATCACCTCCTTGCAGGTGCTGCCGTTCCTGCCGGAGCTGGTCCCGCCGACCATCCTGATGCTGGCCGGCCTACAGGGGCAGCGGGTGGACGACTTCCGGGACGAGGAACCCGGCAAGATCCTGCACGAGCTGCGGTACGGCGAGACCGCCGGCTTCGAGGAGCAGCCACACTCGCCGTACTACGGGTCGGCCGACTCGACGCCCCTGTTCATCATCCTGATCGACGAGTACGAGCGGTGGACCGGTGACAGCGCGCTCGTCCGCAAGCTGGAGCCGCAGGTCCGCGCGGCGTTGCAGTGGATCGACACCTACGGTGACCTGCTCGGCACCGGCTACCTCTGGTACCAGACCCGCAACCCGGAGAGCGGTCTGCAGAACCAGTGCTGGAAGGACTCCTGGGACGCCATCTCGTACGCCGACGGCCAGCTGCCCGGCTTCCCCCGGGCCACCTGCGAGCTGCAGGGCTACGCGTACGACGCGAAGATCCGGGCGGCCCGGCTGGCCCGGAAGTTCTGGAACGACCCGGAGTTCGCCGACGAGCTGGAGCGGCAGGCCGCCGATCTCAAACGGCGGTTCGACAGCGACTTCTGGATCCCCGACCGCGAGCACTACGCCCTCGCGTTGGACGCCGACGGCCGGCAGGTGGACGCGCTGACCTCGAACATCGGGCACCTGCTGTGGAGCGGCATCGTGGACGAGTCGCGCGCCGGCAAGGTGGTCGAGCACCTGCTCGGGCCACGACTGTTCTCCGGCTGGGGGGTGCGGACGCTCGCCTCGGACGAGGGACGGTACAACCCGATCGGCTACCACGTGGGCACGGTCTGGCCGTTCGACAACTCGATCATCGCCTGGGGCCTGTGGCGGTACGGCTTCCGGGAGGAGGCCGGATTGCTCTGCGACACCATGCTGGCGGCGTCCCGGTACTTCGAGGGGCGGCTGCCGGAGGCGTTCGCCGGCTACGCCCGGGACCTCACCGACTACCCGGTGGAGTACCCGACCGCGTGCAGCCCGCAGGCCTGGTCGACAGGCACCCCACTGCTGCTGCTGCGGGTGATGTTGGGGTTGGAGCCGCAGGGCGAGCACCTGATCATCGACCCGGCGGTGCCACCGGGGATGGGCCGGGTCGAGCTGCTGGACATCCCCGGCCGGTGGGGCATGGTCGACGCGTTGGGCCGCAGCCGTGGCCCGGAGGATCAGCCGGGCAACGGGTGACCCGAGCGGGCGGCCCGGCTCAGCCCGGGCAGCCGACGGTGGCGGCCACTCGGGTGGCGTCCTCGCCGATCTCGGCCAGCACCGTGACGGCACCGCTGCGGTACGCGTACACCGGGGGTTGGTCCAGCAGTGGGGTGTTGCCGGCCAGCGTGGCGAGCGCGGCCGTCGAGGCCGCCGGACCGGGCCCGTCCGCGGACCGGGCGGTACGGGCGAGCCCGCCGCCCGGGCAGGGAGCGGTGACCAGCTCCGGAGCGGCATCACCCGGCCGGTCGAGTGCGGTCAGCGCGGCGGTCAGCGCGGCGGTTTCCGGGCCGGCAGCGGTGGCCGGGGCCGGCGTGTAGCCGGCGCCGACCGGCCGGCAACCGGTGTCCACGAGCAGTCGCACCCGGCCGTCGACTGTCGGCCGACCCTCGACGGCCACGAACTCTCCGGCGTCGGCGCGCAGTTCGGGGCCGTCCACCCCGGGCCCGACCCCGGCCCGCCAGCTCGCCGGCAGCCGCTCGGCGATGCCGGCCAGCACGGCCCGCTCGTCACCGGTGGCCGCGAGCACACCGACCTCGCGGCGCAGCCGCGCCCCGTCGGCGAACGGGGTGACCCGACAACCGGACGCAACCCGCGCCGGGCCCAACTCCAACAGACCGGCAACACCAGCCGCGCGAGCCAACTCGCCGACCGCCCGATCGACCACCGGGCCGGCCTGATCGAGGGAACGCTGTTCGCGCACGGTCGGCGGGTCGTCCCGCACCGAAATCCAGGTGAGCCCGCCCAGCAACACGGCCCAGGCCACGGTCACGGCCAGCAGCCAACGTCGCCGCGACCGGGTCGGTGTCGGCGCGGCAGGGCCGGCCGAAGAGGCCCAACCCGTCTGGACAACACCGCTCACCCGGCCATGGTGTCACGCTCACGCCGCCGGGGCGGCGGCGGAGGCGGTCGGCAGGGCGGGGCGACGGCGGGTCAGCGGCCGTTCAGCCGGGGCGCCGGGTCGAGTCGATAGCCGACACCTCGCACGGTGTGCACCTGCGGCCCGCCCGGTAAGCCCCGCAACCTGCGGCGAAGCCGTCTGACCGTGGACTGCAACGCCGCGGTGTCGACGCCACCCAGCACTGACGCGCAGAGCTGTTCGTAGCTCCACACCACCAGCGGCGGGCCGATGAGCAGGGCGAGCAACTCCCGCTCGGTGGGGGCCAGCGGGAGCGGTTCACCGCGCCAGGTGACCCGGTGGCCGGCCCGGTCGACGACCAGCTCACCCCACTCGACCAGACCCTGCGCCTCGGTGACCGGCCAGACGGCCGGCGTCGGGGCACCCGACGACGGGAACAACATTGCCCGCAACTGGACCAGGTCTGCGCAACTCACCACCTGGCAGACCCCGGCAAGCTGTTGCCGCACCTCATCGAGCATCAAGGCATCCGCGCTGACGCAAAGGATGATCGGAACCTCTTGACCGGACACGCCGCTGTCCGCACCAACCGTGATCGCCACCCCTAGATAATGACGCATGCCGATGGGTCTGATTGGACCGGCGTAACGTGACGACCGATTTCCGCCAGCACATGCGGGCCTCGTCGGCCAGTGTGTAAGGCATGATCACGCCTACGACAACGACCGAACTTTCCGTACTGCAGGGCATGTACGCGGCCGAGACCGAGTACCTAGCCGCGGGCGGGCCAGGGACCGCAGACTTCGCACCGCTCGAACCGTTCTTCTCGCCGGACGTCGTACTGCACCAGGCAGCGGGTCTGCCCTATGGGGGAATCTGGCGGGGGCACGAAGGTATGGAAAGGTTCTTTCTGGCCATGAGCCAGATGTGGGACAGCTTCGAGATGGTCGAGCAGCACTTCCTTGCCACCACCAGTCCACTTGTCGTGCTGACCCGCGTACACGCACGTGCCCGAACCACTGGACGCGAACTTGACTTTTCGATCTTGCAGACGATCACCGTAGAGCACGGGCGGATCACCGAGGTTCACCCGTTCTATTGGGACACCGCCGCGATCGCCAACGCCTGCACACCACGCGTTTCGGATGGTCGTTGACACGCCCAGTCAGGGGCTGAGCCGTTCCATCCAACCTCGGGTGACGCTGAGTAGTTCATCTCGCATTGCGACATGGCGGCACCCCGATCCCGTTGCCATGCAACGGAAGACGCAGCACAGACGACCGGGGCCGGTCACCCCGGAAAGGGTGACCGGCCCCGGTCGATCAGAGCGGTAGGTCAGGCGACGGTGACGGCGACCTCGTTGACACCTCGGCCGGCAGTGACAGCGGTGTCGCCGTTGCCGTGCCGGGACAACGCCCGCAGCGTCCACGAGCCCGGCGCGGCGAAGAACCGGAACTGCCCGGCGGCCGACGTGACCACCTCGGCGGTGAACTCACCTGTCGAGTCGAGCAACCGGACGTACGCGCCCGGCACCGGCTCGGCCTCGGCGGAGCGGACGATGCCGGTGATGACGGTTTCCTTCTCCAGATCCAGGCTGGCCGGCAACGGCGCGGCCTGGTCCGGTGCAGCGCAACTCGCGGCGGTGGGAAGAGTCATGATCATGCCTCCCCGGGTTCGTCGCCGAGCGCGACCGGCACACCGATCAGCGAGCCGTACTCGGTCCAGGAGCCGTCGTAGTTCTTGACGTTGCGGTGACCCAGCAGCTCCTGGAGCACGAACCAGGTGTGCGACGAACGCTCACCGATCCGGCAGTAGGCGATGGTCTCCTTGCCGTCGTCGAGCCCCGCATCGCCGTAGATCTTGCGCAGGTCGTCGTCGGACCGGAAGGTGCCGTCCTCGTTGGCCGCCTTGGACCACGGCACGCTGATCGCGGTGGGGATGTGGCCGGCCCGCTGCGCCTGCTCCTGCGGCAGGTGGGCGGGGGCGAGCAGGCGACCGGCGAACTCGTCCGGGCTGCGCACGTCGACCAGGTTCTTGGTGCCGATCGCGGCGACGACCTCGTCGCGGAAGGCCCGGATGGAGGTGTCCGGCTCCTGCGCGACGTACTGGGTCGCCGGGCGGGACACCGCGTCGGTGACGAGCGGGCGGGCGTCCAGCTCCCACTTCTTGCGGCCGCCGTCGAGCAGCTTCACGTCGCGGTGGCCGTAGAGCGTGAAGTACCAGTAGGCGTACGCGGCGAACCAGTTGTTGTTGCCGCCGTACAGGATGACGGTGTCGTCGTTGCTGATGCCCCGCTCGGAGAGCAGCGCCTCGAACTGCGTCTTGTTGACGAAGTCCCGGCGGACCGGGTCCTGGAGGTCGGTCTTCCAGTCAATCTTGATGGCGCCGGCGATGTGGCCGGTGTCGTAGACCGAGGTGTCCTCGTCGACCTCGACGAAGACGACGCCCGGGGCGTCGAGGTTCTTCTCGGCCCACTCGGCCGAAACGAGTGCGGTGTCGCGACTCATCGAATCACTCCCTGGTGAGGATGGATGGTGAGCCAACGCGCGCGAATCGATGGATGTATCTGTCGCACCACGCGCGGGACCCAGCGGAAGGACGGGATCACGGGTTCGTGCGACGGCGCCGCTGCCGGGCGTTCGGTGGGATAACCGGAGGGTGCGAGAACCCTGTGCCGGTGGCCGCCGTCAGGCGGCCGGAGACAGCCCCGCCGTCAGATGACGGGGCGACACAGGCAGGTGGCCACGCGGCACAGGTCGACCGCGCGCCGTTTGGTGAGGTGGGTCCCCATGGCCAGGGAGCTTACCAGCCAGTGACCGTGCTGCCACTGGGCCGACCACCATCCGGGAATCCACGGGGACGCCGAGGATTTCGGCGTCCCACCGCGCCTCCGGCGTCAGCCAGCGGAGTTGATCGGCACGTTCTTCGCGTCGGCGGTGACCGCAAGCCCTTCCGGCAGTGGACGGACCTCCCGGACCGCGAGCTGGAACGGCAACTCCGGGAGGGGAACGTCGATGGAGATGCTCTTGGCGTAGTTGCTCAGGAAGGCACGGGCCAGCGGCAGGTTCGGCAGACCCGCGGCGTCCAGGTCGTTGAATCGCAGGGCGACCGCGCCGTTGTCGGCGACCGTGACGTCGGCGGTTCCGCTGATGGTGAGCTTCTGACCGAGGATGTCGGCCGGGGCCGTGACGGTGAGCTTGCCGTTCTGCTCGCCGAGGGCCAGCCCCGGGCGGTTCAGCAGCGCGGCCAGACTCTCGTAGCTGATCGTGCCGGCACCGTTGACGGTGTCCGCCACGACGTCACCCTGGCCGGTGCGCAGGGTGTCCAGCGAGGCCCGGACGTTGCGGGCGGTCACGTCCAGCACCGGCAGCCGGACGGCGTCGCCCTCGACCGAGGCCTGCACGTCCCGCAGGTTGATGGTGATCCGCTGGTAACGGCCATCCAGCACCTGGGTGAGGAACGGAGTTCCGCCCACCTCCACGTCGGGCGCGGCGGACTGCGCGCCCTGCTTGGCGATCTCCTGACGCACGCGGTCGCCGATCATCCGCTCGGCGACCCCGACAGCCACCCGGTCGGCGACCACCAACAGCCCCGCCAGCAGCAGGAGCAGAACGAACAGCCCGATGAGCAGCTTGCGGCCACGCCGTCGGGGTCGCGCCTCGTCCACCGGATAGTCCCGCGCCACGCCGCCTCCTGTCTCCGCCCGCCGCGCCGCGACGGGTCGTTCGTACCGACGCCGCAGGGCGGCGCACCCGTAGGTACCCGACCGGCTCCGCGCTCAACCGTGACTCAGAGGAAGAGCATGCACATGGCGTACGCGGCGGGCGCCGCCAGGGCGAAGCCGCCGAGCGGACCCTGCATGTGCCGGGCCACCCACATCGTGGGCGGTTCACCGGCCATCAACCGGCCCGCCTCCGCGTACCCCACTGCGAGGTCGGAGAGGACGGCGGTGACCGCCGCGACCAGGCCGATCACGGCGGCCCGGGTCGGCGTGAAGGGAGCCACCAGGTAGCTGCCGAGGAGGGCGCTGGTCAACGTGCCGACCATCGCGCCGGCCACCACGCCGGCGGCGCCCCGGGGCACCTGTGGGGCCAGCCGGGGCCAGGGCAGCACGGCGTCGGTGAGCCGGGCGACGGTGAGCGCGACACCGCTCGCGGTGAGACAGACGGTGATCGCCTGGGTGCCGGCCGGAATCCGGCTGAGCACGATCAGGGTGCCGAAGGCCACCACCCCGACGACGATGAGCAGCGTGGCGCCGAGCGAGTCGGTGACCCGAACCCGGTCGACCCGGCGAACCAACTGGCCGAGCACCGCGGCGAGGAACCCGCCTGCGGCCAGGTAGCCCAGCGGCGCCAGGCCGGCGACGTCGGTCTGCACCGCCGCGACGTCGGCCAGGGCCGCGACCGCGGCGCTGATCCCGGCGACCACCAGCAACGCGGGCGGACGCATGGCCATCGTCCAGGCGAGGACGAACAGCAGTTGGACGCCGAAGATGATGAAGGCGAACGGCAGCCGGTGACCGGGGCCCGAGGTCTGCGCGCCGAGCACCAGGCCCACGCCGAGCAGCGCGGCGAAACCGGCGATGGTCAGCGCCAGCTGGCGGTGCACAGCGACCGGGGGTATGACCTCCTCTTCCGGCTCGTCGATCTCGTCTTCGGATCGGCGGGCCGGCTCGCCGGCGCGACGGGCACGGCGAGGCCCACCCCGTTCGCGGCGATCGCCATCGGTGGTGGCCGGACCGGTACGCGGCGCGGGCGGTTGGCCGCGCGTCGCTGCGGCGGCCGGGCCCGGTTGGGGCCCGGCGGGCCACGATTCGCGGCCGGCCTCGGGCGAGGTGGAGGGAAACACGACCCGATCGTGCCAGACCGACGGCCCGACGCGGTGGTCAAGGGTTTCGGCGACGTTAAAATCCGGGCCACGATCAGGGGCAAGATAGACAAACGGGAAACGGCCTGACGGCGCGGCCGAGGCGATCGGTTACGCTCAACGCGTTACCCGCCCGTCAGCGACGCCGGGACCACGCAATTTCTCAGCGCACTCCTTGATGAGTGCGACTGGTCGCGTGCGGCCTCGCGCCGCCGGGACGGAGGTGATCGTGGAGATCCTGCTGTTGGTGACCGCGCGCGCAGGTGAGCCGTCGGCTGTGCTGCCGGCACTCGACCTGCTGCCGCACTCGGTTCGCACCGCGCCGCGTGATGTTCGCACACTGGTCGCGGGCCCCAGCCCGGACGCGGTGATGGTGGACGCCCGATCGGAGTTGAGCGAGGCCCGGGCGACCTGCCGGATGTTGCACGCCACCGGGCTCGGCGTGCCGCTGGTCGCGGTGGTGACCGAGGCCGGTCTGATCGCACTGAACGCCGACTGGGGTGTCGACGACGTCATCCTCGCCTCGGCCGGCCCCGCCGAGGTCGAGGCACGGCTGCGGCTGGCTGTGGGCCGGCTCAGCAACGCGACAGCTGGCGCGGGTGGCTCGATCCGGGCCGGCGAGCTGAACATCGACCCGGACACCTACGCGGCCAAGCTCAAGGGCCGTCCGCTCGATCTCACCTACAAGGAGTTCGAGCTGCTGAAGTTCCTGGCCCAGCACCCGGGCCGGGTGTTCACCCGGGACCAGCTCCTGCGCGAGGTCTGGGGCTACGACTACTTCGGCGGCACCCGCACCGTGGATGTGCACGTCCGGCGACTGCGCGCCAAGCTCGGCTCGGAGTACGAGTCGATGATCGGCACCGTTCGCCAGGTCGGCTACAAGTTCGTCGTTCCGCCGTCGCGGGCGCTGGCCGAGGCGGAGCACGTGTCCCTGCCGGTCTGATCCGCGGACCGCCACCCCGGCCGATTTCCCATATGCCCTTTTTGCGCGGCTTGGCAGCTCTATTCTGACTGCCGGGTTTGTCGTAGAAAGGGGTGATGGTGCGCGCACTGAACACGGGGGCGACGAGCCGGCGTGACCGGCGAGCTGGGCGGAAGTCGTGACGCGGGGCGGTTCCACCGCGCGGGCCGCGGGGATCGTGACGCTTGTGGTGGCGGGGCTGCTCGGCTCGGCGTACGTGCTGGGCCGCAGCCTCGTTCCCGACCAGACGCCTCCGCACTCCACAGGCGTCACCACGAGCGCCGACGGGCCGCACTACGCCGACCAACCCAGCGTTGGCGAACCGGGCGGAACCCGGAACGCCAGTGCCAGCAACAGCGCCCGCCCGGTCGAGACCGGCCAGGACGGGTCCGGACGAGACGCCGGCGGCGACAACCTATTCGGCGCGCACGCCACCACCGGCAGCCCGCGGCTCGCGCTGACCTTCGACGACGGGCCGGACCCGCGCTACACCCCGCAGGTCCTCGCCCTCCTGAGCGAGTACGACGTGCAGGCCACGTTCTGCGTGGTCGGCGAGAACGCGCAGAACCACCCCGACCTGGTCCGGTCGATCGTCGACGCCGGGCACACCCTCTGCAACCACTCCTGGCACCACGACGTCGGCCTGGGCGCCCGGTCGGCCGACGCGATCCGCTCCGACCTTCTGCGCACCAACGCGGCGATCCGGGCGGCGGTGCCGAACGCGCCGATCGTCTGGTACCGCCAGCCAGGCGGGGCTTGGACATACCCGGTGGTGTCGGTGGCGCGGCAACTCGGCATGACCCCGCTGCACTGGTCGGTGGACCCGTCGGACTGGGAGCTGCCCGGCGCCAACAAGATCAGCGCGACGGTGCTGAGCCAGGCCGAGCCGGGCTCGGTGGTGCTGCTGCACGACGCCGGTGGGGACCGGCAGGGCACTGTCGAGGCGCTGCGCCGGATCCTGCCCGACCTGACCGCCCGCTTCGAGTTGGAGGCACTCCCCACCGATCCGACGTGAGCCGCTGCTTTGGGGCGACGGTCCGGGCGCCACGACGCTCAGCGGATACGGTGGCGGAATGAGCAGCGCGGAGCCGACCAGCGACCAGGTGACCCGGAGCGACCGGTTGGCGGCGGCGGAGATCGCCGACGTACTGGCCCTGGCCAGCGCCGCGGGTGACACGGACGGAGCGGACCCTCTCGACGAACACGTCCTGCTCCGGTTGCGCGACGCCGACGCCCCCGCCGTGCATCTGATCGCCCGCGCCGACGACGGCACCCTCACCGGGTACGCGCACCTGGACACCACCGACCCGGTCGGTGGGATCGGGGTCGAGTTGGTGGTGCACCCCGCCTACCGGCGACGTGGCACCGGGCGTGCGCTCGCCCGGGGCGTACTCGCCTCGGCCACCGGGCCGCTGCGGGCGTGGGCGCACGGCGACCACCCCTCGGCCGCCGCGCTCGCCGTCGACCTCGGCTTCACCCGCGCCCGGGTGCTCTGGCAGTTGCGCCGGCCGTTGGCCGCCCCGCTGGGTGAGCCGCGCCTGCCCGACGGGGTGGTGCTGCGCGCGTTCCGACCCGGGGCGGACGACGCGGCCTGGCTGACCCTCAACGCGCGAGCCTTCGCCGAGCACCCCGAGCAGGGCCGGTGGACGTTGGACGACCTGCGGGTACGCCTCGCCGAGCCGTGGTTCGACCCGGCGGGTTTCCTGCTCGCCGAGGAGACCGCGACCGGCCGCCTACTCGGTTTCCACTGGACCAAGGTGCACGAGCGGCCGGGGTCGGCCCGGATCGGCGAGGTGTACGTCCTGGGTGTGGAGCCGACTGCGCACGGCGGCGGGCTCGGCCGGGCCCTCACCACCGCCGGGCTGACACACCTGCGGGACAAGCGCGGCCTGGACCGAGTGATGCTCTACGTGGACGACTCGAACACCGGGGCGGTGGCGCTCTACGAACGGCTGGGCTTCGCCCGCTGGTCCGCGCACATCAACTACCACCTGGGCTGACCGGCGGCGTCGCCGCGACCGGGTCACCGGGGGGTAACGGCCGGGCGTCGGCAACATAACGGCGAACCGGAAATATACCCATACTTCCGACAGGTGTACCCCGGTTCACTTAACGGACAACTCACCCTCGGCAAGCGGTCACCTGAGCGGCCGTACGTGTTCACCTTGCGTTCACTTGCGACCGGCGAACCGGCTACCTGGCACTTCTAACTTTCGTGTCAGCCGGTCAGTGCCGGTCCTCGGGCCCCGGGATCGGGGCGCCAAGTCAGACGCGAAGGGAAACCCCTCAGGTGAAGCTCCAGCGGTACGGCGCGATTGCCGGCCTCGCCCTTGCTGCGACGCTCGGTCTCAGCGCATGCGGCTCGGACAACAACGAGCCCACCCCCGGCGCCAGCGCTTCGGGCTCGGCCGCCGCGGTCGACTGCGCTACCGGCACGCTGAACGCCCAGGGCTCGTCGGCGCAGAAGAACGCCATGGCCGAATGGATCAAGGCGTACCAGCAGAAGTGCCAGGGTGTAACGATCAACTACGAGCCCAGCGGCTCGGGCGCCGGCATCCAGGCGTTCATCGCCGGGACCGCCGACTTCGCCGGCTCCGACTCCGCGCTCAAGCCGGAGGAGCAGCCGCAGGCCGACGCCAAGTGCGTCGGTGGCAAGGCCATCCACCTGCCGATGGTGATCGGTCCGGTGGCCGTCGCCTACAACGTGAGCGGCGTGGACAACCTCCAGCTCAAGCCGGCCACCCTGGCGAAGATCTTCGCCGGCACGGTGACCAAGTGGGACGACGCGGCGATCAAGGCCGACAACCCGGGTGCCACCCTCCCGGCGACCACGATCCAGACCGTCCACCGCTCGGACGAGTCGGGCACCACCGACAACTTCACCAACTTCCTCTCCAAGACCGCCGAGGCCGACTGGACCCTCGGCAAGGCCAAGGCGTGGAAGGCCCCGGGCGGCACCGGCGCCAAGGGCTCGGACGGCGTGGCCAGCCGGGTCAAGGGCGCCGACGGCTCCATCGGCTACATGGAGTGGTCGTTCGCCGAGAACGCCGGCCTGAAGATGTCCAAGATCGGTAACGGTGCGGGCGAGTTCGCCGCGCTGACCGCCGAGGCGGCCGGCAAGACCATCGCCGGCGCCAAGGTCGAGGGCCAGGGCGACGACCTCAAGCTGTCGATCGACTACAACACCAAGGAGGCCGGGGCCTACCCGATCGTCCTGGCGACGTACGAGATCGTCTGCAGCAAGGGCCTCGCCGCCGACAAGCTGCCGCTGGTCAAGGGTCTGCTGGGCTACGCCGCCAGCACCGAGGGTCAGTCGGCCATGACCGAGCTGGGCTACGCCCCGCTGCCGGAGAGCGTCCGCACCAAGGTCGAGGCCGCAGTCAAGAACATCTCCTGACCGACACCACTCCGCAATCGAATCGAGCGAGCAGATGGGTGACACCCCCCACCGCTCGGCCGACGCCGGCACCGGCGGGACCCGCGTGACGCAGAGTCACGAGTGGCCCGCCGGTGCCTCGGCGCGTGTGGCCGAGGCACCAGTCAGCACCCGTTCCCCGGGCGGCACCGGGCTGGGCGGCGGCGGCGCGCTGCCGCGCAGCCGTAGGTTCGGCGCCGAGCGGGCCTTCCGCGGTCTCACCCTGGCCGCCGGCACCGCAGTTCTGGTCATCATCGCCGCCATCGCGATCTTCCTGGTCGTCAAGGCGGTGCCGGCCCTACGCGCCAACACCGAGAACTTCTGGTCCTACGAGGGCTGGTCGCCCAACGAGACGGAGCCGAAGTTCGGCATCGGTGCGCTCGCCTTCGGCACCGTGCTCAGCTCGGCGCTGGCACTGCTCATGGCGGTGCCGGTGGCGCTGGGCATCGCCCTCTACCTCTCGCACTACGCGCCGCGCCGGCTGGGCACCGCGCTCGGCTTCCTGGTCGACCTCCTCGCCGCAGTGCCGAGCGTGGTCTTCGGCCTCTGGGGACGAGACGTCTTCAGCAGCCCCGTCCGGGACTTCTCCGTCTGGCTGAACCAGCACTTCGGCTGGATCCCGCTCTTCGGCGGCGACGGCCCCTTCGGGGCGTCCGTCATGCTGGGCGCCCTGGTACTCGCGATCATGGTGTTGCCGATCATCACCTCGCTCTCCCGCGAGGTGTTCCTCCAGACGCCAACCGCGAACGAGGAGGCCGCCCTCGCCCTGGGCGCCACCCGCTGGGAGATGCTCCGCACCGCGGTGCTCCCCTACGGCCGCCCCGGCATCATCGCCGCGATGATGCTCGGCCTCGGCCGGGCGCTCGGCGAGACCATCGCCCTCGCGCTGACCCTCGGCATCACCTTCGGCATCTCGTTCAACCTGATCCAGAACGGCGGCAACACCATCGCCGCCAACATCGCCAACGCGTTCGGCGAGGCGAACGAGACCGGCCGGGGCGCTCTGATCGCCTCCGGCCTGGTGCTGTTCGCCATCACGCTGATCGTCAACATCACGGCGCGGGCGATCATCTACCGCCGCCGGGAGTTCACGGAGTCGGCCGCATGACCACAACCGTCACCTCCCACCGCACCCGGCCGCCGGCCCAGCCCGACTCGCTGCGGGCCAAGCGGCTGCCCTGGTACGCCGCCCCGGTCATCGCCGTGGCGGCTCTGGCGCTCTCCGCCGTGCTCGTCTACGGCATCGGCATCGGCGGCCCGGTCCTCGTGGTCGTCCTCGGCGCGATCCTCTACCTGGTCGGGCTCTTCGCCGCGGCCAACGCGGTCGAGGGGCGCCGATCGGCCCGCAACCGCACCTGGAGCGCACTGATCCACTCCGCCTTCGTGCTGGCGGTGCTGCCGCTCGTGTCGGTGGTCTGGACGCTGGTCAGCAAGGGCGCCGACCGGCTGGACGTCAACTTCTTCCAGACCTCGATGAACAACATCGGGGCCCGGGACGCCAACGGCGGCGCGTACCACGCGATCGTCGGCACGCTGGAGCAGGTCGGCATCGCCACCCTGATCACCGTCCCGCTCGGCGTTCTCTGCGCGATCTACATCGTCGAGTACGGCCGGGGCAAGTTCGCCTTCGCGATCCGGTTCTTCGTGGACGTGATGACCGGCATCCCGTCGATCGTCTCCGGCCTCTTCGTCCTGGCGTTCTGGGTGCTGATCGTGTCGCCATGGTTCAACGACGGCCGGCCCAGCTTCTCCGGCTTCGCCGCCGCGCTCGCGCTGAGCGTGCTCATGCTGCCCACCATCGTCCGGTCCACCGAGGAGATGCTCCGCCTCGTACCGGCGCCACTGCGCGAGGGCGCGTACGCGCTCGGCGTACCCAAGTGGAAGACGATCCTGCGGGTGGTGCTGCCGACGGCGCTGCCCGGCATCGTCACCGGCGTCATGCTCGCCATCGCCCGCGCGGCCGGCGAGACCGCGCCGGTGCTGCTGGTCGCCGGCGGCGGCGCCGCGATCAACACCAACCCCTTCGAGAACAACCAGTCGTCGCTGTCCCTCTTCGTCTACCAGCAGGCCGGTGACGCGTCGAAGTACGCCCCGGCACGGGCGTGGACCGCGGCACTCACCCTGGTCGCCCTCGTGCTCATCCTGACGATCGCGGCGAAGCTGCTGGCCCGTCGCAACAGGCTCAGCCGATGAACCCCGGAGGTACCACCATGGCCAAGCGCGTGTCCGCCTCGAACGTCACCGCGTACTACGGCGGCTTCAAGGCAATCGAGAACATCAACCTGACTGTCGAGCCGAAGACGGTCACCGCTCTCATCGGGCCGTCCGGCTGCGGGAAGTCGACGTTCCTGCGGTCGATCAACCGGATGCACGAGGTGCTGCCGGGGGCCCGCGTCGAGGGCAGCCTGACCATCGACGACCAGGACATCTACGACCGGGACGTGGACGTCACAGCGGTCCGGCGCACCATCGGCATGGTCTTCCAGCGGCCGAACCCGTTCCCCACCATGAGCATCTTCGAGAACGTGGTGGCCGGGCTGAAGCTCAACGGGGTCCGCAAGAAGTCGCTCCTGGAGGACGCGGCCGAGAAGGCCCTGCGCGCCGCGAACCTGTGGGGCGAGGTCAAGGACCGGCTGGGCAAGCCCGGCGCGGGCCTCTCCGGCGGTCAGCAGCAGCGGCTCTGCATCGCCCGGACCATCGCTGTCGAGCCGCAGGTCGTCCTGATGGACGAGCCGTGCTCAGCCCTGGACCCGATCTCCACGCTGGCGATCGAGGACCTGATGTTCCAGCTCAAGGACAAGTTCACGATCATCATCGTGACGCACAACATGCAGCAGGCCGCGCGGGTGTCGGACCGGACCGCCTTCTTCTCGATCGAGAAGACCGGCGATCCGGGCCGGCTGATCGAGTACGACAACACCCAGAAGATCTTCAGCAACCCGAGCGTGAAGAAGACCGAGGACTACATCACCGGCCGCTTCGGCTGAGCCGACCACGTCCGGTCACCGGCGCCCCGCCTCCCGGCGTGGGCGCCGGTGCCATATCCGCCGCCGCGCCACCGCGTCGCGCCCCAAGATCGTCCTCGATCAAGGCCAGTATCCCTGAAGTTGTGCGGATCTTGACGGCACGCGCCGGCCGCGAGCGCCCCAGCCTCACAGTCAGCCCAGGACGAAGCGGGGTTTGCCGTTCGGGGGCAGGTCCAGGCGCGGGGTGATCGGGCTTGCGGCGTCCCGATCGGCCGCCGCTCGCGCCACCCCGGCCAGGTCGCCGGCCGCCGCCACCTCGGCCAGCGTGACAAGGGTCGGTGGCAGCATGGTTAGCTCGCCGGCCAACGCGCGGGCCAGCGCGTCCGCCGGCCGGATCCACAGGGTGTGGTCGGCCTCGCCGGAGACGTCGCGGGTCCGTTGCCCCTCCGGCAACAAGGCGATGAAGAAGTACGTGTCGAAGCGGCGCGGCTCGAACTCGGGAGTGATCCACCGGCTCCAGGGCAGCAGCAGGTCCGATCGGAGGGTGAGCCGACGGTCGGCGAGCAGCGCGGCGAAGCCCAGCCGGCGTCCCTCCAGATCCTGCCGGGCCGCCTCCCAGTCGTCCCCGCTGACGTCGCCCACCACTGTCTCCCGGTTCGGGCCGGCGAGCAGTACTCCGGCCTCCTCGAAGACCTCACGCGCGGCCGCGCAGACCACCGCCTGCGCGGCCTGCGGGGCCACTCCGAGCCGGTCCGCCCACTCGCCCGGAGTCGGGCCGGCCCAGTCCAGGTGCGTGTCCGAGTCGGAGCGGTCCACCCCGCCTCCGGGGAAGGCGTACATCCCGCCGAAGGTCATCGCGGCGACCCGGCGGATGACGTACACCTCGAAGTCGGCGTCGGTCGGACGCAGCAGCAGCACGGTGGCCGCGACCCGAGGCGTCGCCGGGATGCCACCCTCGGCCTGGAACCGGCGGGCGTGCTCGACCAGGGCGGCCGGGGCGTCGAAGCCGTCACTGTCGATCGTCATCCCGCGAGCCTAGTTCCGACAGCGCGGTCGCCGGCGCCCGCCAGGCGTTGAAGGATCATGGAGTTGTTGCCACGACCCGCCGCGCCACCGGGCAATAACTTCATGATCGACGCGCGGGGCGGGGAGCGCGGGGTTTAGCTGGCCGGCTAGCGTTTCGGCATGACTCGTTGGGGCATCCTGGCCACCGGCCACATCGCCAGCCGTTTCGCCGAAGACCTCCGGTTGGTGCCGGACGCCGAGTTGGTAGCGGTCGGTTCCCGCGCCGCGGAGAGCGCCCGGCGCTTCGCCGACACGTACGGCGCGAAGCGCGCCTACGGCTCCTGGGTGGAGTTGGCCGCGGACCCGGAGGTGGACGCGATCTACGTGGCGACGCCGCATTCCGCGCACTACGAGGCGGCGATGACCTGCCTCACCGCCGGGCGGGCGGTGCTGTTGGAGAAGCCGTTCACCCTCGACCTGGCCACCAGCACCGAGTTGGTCGACACTGCCCGCGCCGCCGGGGTCTTCCTGATGGAGGCCATGTGGATGCGGCTGAACCCGATGATCCTGCGGGTGGTCGAGCTGATCGCGGACGGGGCGATCGGCACGGTGACCGGCGTCCGGGCCGACTTCGGGGTGGCCGGGCCGTTCCCGCCGGAGCACCGGATGCGCAACGCGGCGCTGGGCGGGGGCGCCCTGCTCGACCTGGGGATCTACCCGATCAGTCTGGCCCACCTGCTGCTCGGGGTGCCGCAGGACGTCCGGTCCTGGGCGCAGCTCGGCCCGGAGGGGACGGACGAGAACACCGGCATGCTGTTCGGCTACGACACCGGAGCGCTGGCGACCCTGAGCTGCGGCATGGTCGGGTTGAGCGGGCAGACCGCCTCGATCACCGGCACCACGGGGCGGATCGACCTGCCGGAACCGTTCTTCCGGCCGGGTTCGGTGACAGTGCACCGGGCCGGCGCGGAGCCGGAGACGATCGTCGCCGACGGGGCCGGCAACGGCTACCAGTACGAGGCGATCGAGGTGCAGCGCTGCCTGGCCGCCGGGCTGACCGAGAGCCCGATGGTGCCGCACGCCACGACGCTTGAGGTGATGGCCCTGCTGGACACGGTCCGCGAGCAGATCGGCGTGCGATACGTCTGAAACAGCGGAAGGGTCCCCGGCCACGGCGAGACCGTGACCGGGGACCCTTCCAGAAACTCAGCCGAAGAGCGGCCGGACCAGCAGGTACGTGACGCACGCGATCAGTGCGGCGGCCGGGAACGTGATGATCCAGGCGAGCACGATGTTGCCGGCCACGTTCCAGCGAACCGCGGAGAGTCGCTTGGTCGCGCCCACACCCATGATCGCCGAGGTGATGGTGTGGGTGGTGGAGATCGGGGCCTTCAGCACCAGGGCGTTGAAGTAGAGCACCGCGCTGGCGACGGTCTCGGCGGCGAAGCCCTCCGGCGGCCCCAGGTCGATGATCTTGCGACCGAGGGTACGGATGATCCGCCAACCGCCGGCGTACGTGCCGAGGGCCAGCATCGTCGCCGAGGTCCAGAACACCCACCCCGGGATGTGCGTCTTGCTCTCCTGGAAACCACCTGTGTAGAGCGCCAGGACCACGATGCCCATGGTCTTGGCGGCGTCCTGCATGCCGTGGCCGACCGACATGGCGGCCGCCGAGAGGGTCTGCGCCCAGCGGAAGCCCCGGTTGAGCTTGCCCGGCTGCCCCTTCCGGAACAGCCAGAGGATGGCAAGCATCAGCAGGTAACCGAGGGTGAGGCCGACGATCGGCGACAGGATCATCGGCAGAATGACCTTCACACCGATGTTGCCCCACTGCACGATGCCACCGGCGGACAGCAGGGTCGCGCCGACCAGGCCGCCGAAGAGCGCGTGCGAGGACGACGAGGGCAGACCGAAGTACCAGGTGATCAGGTTCCAGGCGATCGCGCCGAGCACCCCGGCGAAGACCACCCCGAGGCTGCTCACCCCGGTGGGGAGCGTGACCAGGCCGTCGCCGACGGTCTTGGCCACGCCGGCGCCGAAGTGGGCACCGATGAAGTTGCCGACCGCGGCGAGTCCGAGGGCGATCCGGGGTGTCAGCGCCCGTGTGGAGACGCTTGTGGCGATCGCGTTGGCGGCGTCGTGGAAACCGTTGGTGTAGTCGAACGCCAGGGCCACCGCGATCACCGCCAGCACGGCGATGAGTTCAGGGGACACCGGCTCAGGACTCCTTGACGGCGATGGTCTCGACGGTGTTGGCCACGTGCTCGAAGGCGTCGCAGGCGGCCTCCAGCTCGTCGGCGACCTCCTTCATCTTCAGCACCGTCAACGCGTCGTACTCACCGGAGAAGAGGCGGACGAGGAGCTGCCGGTTGATCCGGTCGCCCTCGTTCTCCAGCCGGTTGCACTCGATCCAGTAGTCCTCGAGATCCTTCATCGACTTCAGCCGGGGCATCGCGTCGGCGGTCAGCTTGGCCTGCTGGTCGAGCACGTTGACCATCTCGTGCAGCTCGCGGGGCAGTGCCGGAAGCTCGGTCAGCCCGTACAGGTAGAGCAGGTCACCCACCGCTTCCAGGTGGTCCATCACGTCGTCCAGCAGCGAGCCGAGCCGGTAGATGTCCTCCCGGTCGAACGGGGTGATGAAGGTCGAGTTGATCTTCTTGTACAGCTCGTGGGTGATCTGGTCGCTGTCGTGCTCGACCTCGGTCAGCCGCTCGCTGACGGACTGCACGTCCACGCCGGGCAGGGCCAGCTCGTTGAGCAGCGCGGTGCCCCGGACCAGGTTCTGCGCGGCCCTGGTGAAGAGCTCGTAGAAGGCGCCCTCGGTGGGGCGGAAGGAAAACTTCACAGCACAGACCTCGTCGCGTCGGTGGAAGGGTGGCGGCGCCCGAGAGCGCCCGCTCGGTGAATGCTAGGAAACGGCAGAACGGGGAATTCGCCGGCCCACCCCTGGCCAGGCACCATTCACCACTCGTTCACCTGCCGTTCATCTCGGCTGCCCCACCCGCACCCGCTCCCCCAGCCAGCAGGCGCTTCCGCTCCCGAACCACGTCGAAATCGGCAGCGGGATACCCCAGATCGAGCGTGTCGAACGTCTCACGTAGCAGGTGGGCCACCGCCCAGTCCCGGTACCACTTGCGGTCCGCAGGCACCACGAACCAGGGCGCGGCGTCCGTGCCGCACCGGCTCAGGGCCTCGGCGTACGCGGCCTGGTAGTCGTCCCAGTGCCCCCGCGAGTCGATGTCGGAGGGGTTGTACTTCCAGTGCTTGCGCGGGTCGGTGAGCCGCTCCAGCAGGCGCTTGCCCTGCTCGGCGTACGAGATGTGCAGCATCACCTTGATCAGGGTCACGCCACCCTCGGTCAGCTCCCGCTCGAACGAGTTGATCTCGTCATAGCGGGCTCGCCAGGTCGTCTCCGGCACCAACGAGCCGACCCGGGCGATCAGCACGTCCTCGTAGTGCGAACGGTTGAACATCCCCACGTACCCCGGCGGCGGCAGCTCCCGGCGGATCCGCCAGAGGAAGTCGTGCCGCAACTCCTGGCGGGTCGGCGGCCCGAACGAGCGGATGTGCAGGCCCAACGGGTTCATCGCGCCGGCCACCCGCTTGATCGTGCCGTCCTTGCCGCCGCAGTCCATGGCCTGGAGCACCAGCAGCACCCGGTGCGCCGGCCGCTCCGACCCGGTCTTGGCCATCGCGAAGAGCATCTCCTGCTGCCGGCCCAGCTCCTCGCCGACCAGTTCCACCTGCTCCCGCGCCCAGGTCTTACGACGCTCGCCGCGGCCCGCCGGCCCCGGCAGGCCGGGCATGGACCGCGGGTCGATCGCGCCGAGATCCACCGGCGCGGTGACTCGCAGCAGGTCTCGCACGGAGCCGCCGTCCGGTGCCTCGATCTGCCCTTGCTGGGGTGCGCTCATGCACGGATCATCGCCCACCCACAGCCGTTCCGCCCGCCGAGAGCCGCCTCCGGACCTGGGCCCGCTGATCGGCACCGACCGACCTTCGCTCGCCGAAAGCATCGGCCCGCCGGGCCGTTCCGGGGCTGCCGGCATGCCCGCTCGGCGGGAGGATGTAGGCCGGGACGCCGACCGGAGGGGGTGGTGGGTCGTGCGGGAGCTGGCGACGGAGTTCGAGGCCCAACGGGGCCGACTGCTCGCGGTGGCCCACCGGATGCTGGGCAGCCGCAGCGAGGCGGAGGACGCGGTGCAGGAGACCTGGCTGCGCTACGCCGGGGCGCTGACCGACCCGGCGGCCCGCGCCGAGATCCGCGACCTGTCCGCGTGGCTGACCACGACCTGCGCCCGGATCTGCCTGGACGTGCTCCGCTCGGCCCGGGTCCGCCGGGAGGCGTACCCAGGGCAGTGGCTGCCGGAGCCGGTGGTGAGCCCGTTGGGCGGCCGGCCGGCGGCCGACGGCTACGCGCCCGACCCGGCGGAGCGGGCGGTCCGCACCGACCAGGTCGGCACGGCGCTGCTGGTGGTGCTGGAGCGGCTCGCGCCGGAGCAACGGGTCGCCCTCGTGCTGCACGACGTGTTCGCGCTGCCGTTCGCCCGGGTCGCCGGGGTGCTCGGCACCACCGAGGTGGCCGCCCGGCAGCTCGCCTCCCGGGCTCGTCGGGCGGTCACCGCGCCGGACGTACCCCGGCACACCGCCGACCCGGCCGAGCAGCGCCGGGTGCTCAAGGCGTTCGTCGCCGCGACCGAGTCCGGCGAGCTGGACCAGCTGCTCCAGGTGCTCGCGCCGGACGTGGTCTTCGTCGGTGACTCCGGCGGGCACTTCCCCGCAGCCCGTCGGCCGGTGCTCGGCGCGGACGCCGTGGCTCGCCTCACGCTCGGCCTGTTCGGCCGCACCGGTCGGTACGCCGACCGGGTGCTGGCTCGGCCGGTGCTCGTCGACGGTGCGCTCGGCCTCCAGCTGGAGACGGCGCACAGCGACGGGCGGCCGATCCGTCTGGTCACCGCGTTCGCGGTGGACCAGGGCCGGATCACCGCCATCTACAACCAGCTTAACCCAGACAAGCTGACGGACCTGCCGCCGCTGGACGCCGACGACGGCTGGCCCCCACGCTGGTGAACCGGCCCGACCGGGCGGGCGTGCGGCGTCAGACCACCAGGGCCAACCACTTGCGGTACGCGGTGGCGAACGGCTCGGTCCCGTCGCCCAGGGCCCCGAACAGCCGCTGCGCCGCGGCCTCGGCCTCGGCCACCACGTCGTCCGGGTAGCCGAACCGGGCCCGGTGCTCGGCGAACTCGTCCTCGTCGAGCAGCTCCACCAGGCCGGTGGCCCGACGCCGGACGACGTCCAGATCCAGGTCGATCAGGTGGACTGTGTCGTCGGACTCCCAGCGGGCCGGGGTCGCGATGTCGCAGTAGACCTCGCTGGTGCGGGGCGGGGGGTTGAACATGGCCGTCCACCAGGCACGATGAGGCACCAGCAGCACGAACGGGATCTTCTCCACCGAGGGCCGGCCGTGGTAGACCGACTGGGTGCCCTCGGGCACGCCGAGCCAGATGCCGAGGTCGTCCTCGGTGAGCCGACGGGCCGGGTAGTCGCGGTGGGCGCTGCCGTCGTACTTGCGGTAGATCACGCGGACCATGTCGCTCGGCATGATTCGCACCCTAACCGATACGGCCCAACGCGTCGTAGCGCGGCCGTAACCGGACGGGGTCGGTCGCGACGCCGGCCGGGTCGGCATCGCGCCACGCGGCGGATGGGCGCGGCCGGTGTCGGCGGCGCCGGGTACCGTCG
The DNA here is from genome assembly GCF_018070365.1 of Micromonospora sp. D93. Classification (NCBI taxonomy): domain Bacteria; kingdom Bacillati; phylum Actinomycetota; class Actinomycetes; order Micromonosporales; family Micromonosporaceae; genus Micromonospora; species Micromonospora sp. D93. The sequence continues at coordinate 100,808 of NZ_JAGPXW010000006.1, forward strand.
CACGGTGACTCCGCCCCGCACCGCCACCGGTTCCGCCACCCCGTCGGCCCGTGCCAAGGGGCGGCGGCGGGGTGCCCGGCCCAGTGGCACGGAGCTGCTGGCGGCGGCGGTCGGCGCCGTGCCCGGCGGCGCGGAACGCCCCGGCCAGCTGCAGATGACCACGGCGATCGAGGACTGCGTGGCCGGCGGCGAGCATCTGCTCGTGCAGGCCGGCACCGGCACCGGCAAGTCGTTGGCGTACCTCGCGCCGGCGCTCACTGTGGACGGCCCGGTGGTGGTCTCCACCGCCACCCTCGCGTTGCAGTCCCAGCTGGTCGACCACGACCTGCCCCGGCTCGCCGACGCGGTCGAGCCGTTGCTCGGCCGTCGACCCACCTTCGCCGTGCTCAAGGGCCGCCACCACTACCTCTGCCTCGCCCGACTGGACAACTCCACCGAGGAGGAGCCGGAGGACACCCTCTTCGACGCCCCGGCGGCGCGTCCCGGTGGCGGGACGAAGTGGCTCGGCGAGGCGGGCCGGTTGGGCAAGCAGGTCGAGCGGCTGCGTGACTGGGCCGAGAAGACCGCCACCGGCGACCGGGACGAGTTGGACCCAGGCGTCGACGACCAGGCCTGGCGGCTGGTGTCCATGCCGGCCCGCGAGTGCGTCGGCGCGACCCGTTGCCCGTTCGGGCAGGAGTGCTTCGCCGAGGCCTCGCGGGCCCGCGCCCGCGAGGCCGACATCGTGGTGACCAACCACAGCCTTCTCGCGGTCGACATGCTCGCCGACCGGCACATCGTGCCACCGCACAAGCTGCTCATCGTCGACGAGGCGCACGAGTTGGCCGACCGGGTCTCCTCCGCGGCCCAGGCGGAGCTGGTGCCGGAGCTGATCGACCGGACCACCCGGCGGGCCCGTACGCTGCTGCGGCCGGAGACGGCCGAGGCGCTCACCGCCGCCGGCGACGCCCTCGCGGTCGGCCTCGCCGAGGCGCCGGCCGGGCGGATAACCGCGGGGTTGCCGACGCCACTGCGCGAGGCGTGCACGCTGCTCGACGCGGCGACCCGCTCCGCCCTGGACGCGATCGGCGACGTCAAGTCCGACGACCCCGACCCGGTCCGCAAGCAGCAGGCCAAGGCCGCCCTGGACGAGCTCTCCACCACCGCGCAGCGGCTGCTGGAGGAGGGCGACCACGACGTGGCCTGGGTGGAGAAGAACGACAGCGGCACGCGCCGCGCGCTGGTGGTCGCACCCCTGTCGGTGGCCGGCACCCTCGCCACCCACCTGTACGACGAACGCACAGTCGTCGCCACCTCGGCGACCCTGGCGCTGGGCGGCCGGTTCGACACTGTCGCCCGCGCCCTCGGGCTGGACGCGCCACCGCCCGCGCCGCCGACCCCTGCGGCGGCCGCGTTGGCCGCCCGCACCGGCCCGGGCCGTCCGGCCGCCGAGGCGCCGGGCCGTCGTCTGGCCGGCGACGTCACGACGAACGCCGTCGTACCCGCCACCGAGGGCCCCGGGTGGCGGTCACTCGACGTCGGTTCGCCGTTCGACTACGCCCGGCAGGGCATCCTGTACGTCGCCGCGCACCTTCCCCGCCCCAGTGTCTCCGGGCTGCCCGAGGCTGCCGGTGAGGAGCTACTCGGGCTGGTCGGAGCACTCGGTGGTCGTACTCTCGGGCTTTTCTCCTCCCGGCGGGCCGCGCAGCAGGCGGCGGAGCTGTTGCGCGCGCGGACCGACCTGCCGGTGTTGCTCCAGGGCGAGGAGGCGCTGCCGCTGCTGGTGCGTCGCTTCCGTGAGGAGCGCGCCAGCTGCCTGTTCGGGGTGATGTCGCTCTGGCAGGGGGTGGATGTGCCCGGTGACGCCTGCCAGCTCGTCGTCATCGACCGGCTGCCCTTCCCGCGCCCGGACGAACCGCTGGCGGCTGCCCGCGCGGCGGCCGTGGACGCGGGCGGCGGCTCCGGCTTCTCGGCCGTCAGCGTGCCGATCGCGGCGGTGCGGCTGGCCCAGGGGGTGGGCCGACTGATCCGGGCGACCGGCGACCGGGGCGTGGTCGCGGTGCTCGACTCCCGGCTGGAGACGGCCCGAGGTTACGGGCCGTTCCTGCGCCGTTCGCTGCCACCGTTCTGGTACACGACCCGCCCCGAGGTGGCTCGGGGCGCCCTGGAACGCCTGGCCAAGTCCTGAGCCCCCTATGTTCTAGGGGGCCTGGGAGGCGACGACCACGGCGTCGGGCGGGGTGTCCGGGACCCTTCGGGCGGCAAGCCTGCGGACCGCGGTGTTCAGCACCGCGATGAGCGGCACGGAGACCAGCGCGCCGGTGATGCCGGCGAGTACGACGCCGGCGGCGATGCCGATGATCACCGCGAGCGGGTGCAGGGCAACCGCCCGGCCCATGATCAGCGGCTGGAGCACGTGCCCCTCGATCTGCTGCACACCGATCACCGCGCCGAGAATGATCAACGCGGTGACGGGGCCACTGTCGACGAGTGCCACCAGCACCGCCACGCCACCGGAGAGCGCCGCACCGACGATCGGGATGAACGCGCCCAGGAAGACCAGCGCGGCCAGCGGGAAGGCGAACGGGATGTCGAAGACGACCAGGAAGATGCCGATGCCCACCGCGTCGATGAAGGCGACCAGCACTGTCGCCCGGACGTAGGCGCCGAGCGTGTGCCAGGAGGCGCGGCCGGCGTCGTCGACCTTCCACCGGGCGGCCACCGGCAGCAGCCGGACCAGGAAGCGCCAGATCCGGTTGCCGTCGCGCAGGAAGAAGAACGTCGCGAAGAGGACCAGCAGCGTGCCGGTCAGCACCTCGGCCAGCGTCGCGGCAGTGCTCAGCGCCCCGCTTGTGAACTTCGAGGTGTTGTCGTTGATCCAGGCCTGCGCCTCGTCGATGTACCTGTCGAGCTGGGTGTCGGAGAGGTGCAGCGGGCCCGTCTTCAGCCAGTTCTGGATCTGCCGGACACCCTCCGACGACTTCTCGCTCAGCTCCGGCACACCACGGATGAACTCGTTGACCACGAGCGTCAGCGTGCCGATCACCGCGGCCAGGCCGCCGACCAGCACCACCGCCGTCGCCAGTGACCGGGGGAACCGGACCCGCAACAGCCAGCCCACCGCCGGGGCCAGCAGCGCGGAGAGCAACAGCGCGATGGCCAGTGGAATGATCACGATCTTGATCGTGCCGACGATCCGCAGCAGCGCCCAGGCCACCACGCCGATCACGATCAGTCGCCAACACCACGCGGCGGCGATCCGCAGCCCGTGCGGGACGTCGGCGTCATCCCGACTGGTGGTGGAGCTGTGCAGGTCCACCTGAGGTTCCGCGCCGTAGACAGTGGCGCTCGGCGGCGCGGTCGGCCCCGGCACGGCCGGCGACGCCACCCGGGCCGCCTCCGACACGTCGTTCAACGCCTCAGTCGACGCGCCCTCGTCGGCGCGCGTCGACGCCTGTCGTGACTGGTAGGCGCGGCGAAGCCGCCCGCGTACCCGCTCGAAGCGGCTCAAGCGCACCTCCTGGCAGAAAACCCGGCCCGCCAACGGCGACAGGTCGGACAGCATACGTCCGTTCCCGACACCGTAGGGCGGTTCCGCCACACAATGCCCCGAGCACCTCCGGCGTAACCACCGGCGGACCCACCGTCGGCCACACGGTAGCGTCTGCGACGTGACCGCCGACAACGATCTCGACGCCGGCCTGCCGATCCGCCTGCTGCACGACCGCGTGCTGGTGCGGATGGAGGGCAGCGAGGGCGAACGCCGCTCCACCGCCGGCATCGTCATTCCGGCGACCGCAGCTGTCGGCAAGCGCCTCGCCTGGGCCACGGCGGTCGGGGTGGGGCCGAACGTCCGCGCCATCGTCTCCGGCGACCGGGTGCTCTTCGACCCGGATGAGCGCTCCGAGGTCGAGTTGCACGGCCGTGGTTACGTGCTGCTGCGAGAGCGGGACGTGCACGCCGTGGCCGCCGAACGGATCGAGAACGACTCGACCGGCCTCTACCTCTGACGCACCTACCCCGGCCACCGGGCCCCGTCGCGCACCGTTTGCCCGGCCGCACGACGGGAAGCCATCCGGCGACCGTGGCCCTGGGGAGGGACGATGCCGGTATTCGTGAAGAAGCTGTTGACCTGGGGCAGTGTCGCGTTCCTGATCTACTTCATGGCCTTTCGGCCGGACGGCGCCGCGCAGTTGTTCAGGGGAATCGGGGCCGCGCTGATCGCGATGTTCCAGGGCCTCGGTGACTTCCTGACGTCGCTGCTGGCCTGAACCGCTGTCAGGGGTGCGTCGGCGGCCAGGGCGGCGCCGATCGCGGGCCGGGCCAACCGGGCGGGGCGTACCCCACCGGAGCCGGGGCGGGAGCCAGCACCACCGGGATCGGCACCACCGGCTCGTCCGGGGCGTCCACCGCGCGCTGGGTGCCGTCCGGGAAACGCAGGTGGTAGCGGCTGCCGTCCCAGACCCCGGCCGGGGCCTGCGGGTCGCGACCGACGAAGAACGACCGGTACGCGCTGATCGCGTCCAGCAGTTCCCGCTCCTCGCGGGCGGTCCGCTCCTGGTCGGCGGGTTTGCGGTCCAGGCCGCGCAGCGTCCCGTCGCGCAGCAGGGCCAGCCGGGTGGCGGCGGACTGGTAACCCCGCATCGCCCGCACCCCGGCGTCGCCGGCCACCCGCCGCGCCCAACTGCGGGCGGCGTGCCGCCTGCCGAGACTGCTCAGGGCGGCCACCTCGGGCGGGCTGAGCCAGCCGGCGCGTACGTAGTCGGGCAGGGCCCGCTCGGTGAGCCGCCCCTCCCAGGCGCGCAGCCACAGCGCCAGCCCCACGGTGCCGAAGAAGACCGGCACCATGAGACCCAGGAAGCCGTACAGCATGATCATGGCCTCGCCGGTGGCCTGGGTCAGCGTGGGCAGCAGGTTCCACGTGCCGTGCAGCATCATCGCCAACAGCAGGCCGGCGATCGGGGCGAGCACCCGGATGCGCCGGTCGGCCGTTCGGGAGGCGATACCCAGCCCCACACCTGTCATCGATGTGAAAAGGGGATGGGCGAACCCGAACAGGAGGATCCGCAGGATGAAGATCGCGATGACCTGCTGGATGCCGGTGGCCGGGCCGTAGCGGTCGGCGCCGGACGCGTACCCCAACCCGCCCAGGTAGAGGATGTTCTCCACCATGGCGAAGCCGACCGCGGCGAGCCCGCAGTAGACCAGGCCGTCGGTGATCCCGGACCACTCGCGCCGCCGGAACACGAGCAGCAGGATCGGGCCCAGCGCCTTTGTCAGCTCTTCGATGAACGGTGCCACCAGCACGCCGGTGAGCGCGGACGGCAGGCCCCAGTCCTCGAAACGGTTGGCCGCGAAGTCGTTCACAGTGAGCGAGGCGGCGGTGGAGACGAACGCGCCCCAGGCGAAACAGAAGATCAGATATTTCAGCGGCTCCGGTTCGTACCGGTCCAGCCAGAGGAAGCAGGCGACCAGCACCGGCACCGGCAGGATGGCGGCGACCACCCCGATCAGCAGGGCCTGCGCACCGAGCGACTGGCCGAGCGTGAAAACCATGAACACCGCGCACGCCGCGATGAGCAGCACCACCCCGGCCAGCACCAGGAACCGCCGCCAGCCGAGCCGGCGCAGCGGCATCCGGGGCGTCTCGCCCACGGGCGGGGCGGCGGGCGCGGGCGGGGCGGCGGGCGACGGCGGCAGCGGTGAACCGGGCGGGGTGTCGGCCATGCGGTCAGCGTAGCCATCCGCCGCCGGCTGGTTCGGTCGCATCGGTAGCCGCTATGCTGCCGGCAGGTCACGAGTGCCAGCGTTCAGCCCCGGCTTGCTGGCCGGCAACCCTCGTCGAGTTCGCGGTGGGGTGCCCCGGGTGATGACCGGGCCCAGCCCGATCGGTGTGCTGGGCAAGCGCGGACCCCGTCCCGATGTCGCACCCGGGGTCCCTGACCCCGGAGGTTCCGGCGTGTCCGTCACTCTCGTCCCCTCGCTGCCCGCCCTGCCCACCCTGCCCACCGCGCCGTCCGCGCCGCTCGACGTCCTCGGCGTGCCCGGCGAGATCAACCTGGACTACGCGGCCACCGCGCCGTGCGCGCGGGCGGCCGCCGACGCCGTGGCCGAGCTGCTGCCCTGGTACGCCAGCGTGCATCGCGGAGCGGGAGCACTGTCGCGGCGCTGCACCCTCGCGTACGAGCAGGCCCGGCAGACGATCGGCGACTTCTTCGGCGCGCGCGCCGAGGATCACGTGATCTTCACCCGCAACACGACGGACGCGCTCAACCTGCTGGCGCGGGCCGTGCCGGCCGGCACGACAGTCGTCACGAACGCCTCCGAGCACCACGCCAACCTGCTGCCCTGGCCGCGCGGGTCGGTGCGGCTGCCGGTGCCCGCCGACCCCGACGGGGCGGTACGCGATCTCGCCGCCGCCCTCACCGAGCTGCGCCGGGGCAGCAGCCCGGCGCTGCCGGTGCTGGTCGCCGTGACCGGTGCGAGCAACGTGACAGGTGAGCGGTGGCCGGTCGCCGAACTCGCGCGGGTGGCCCACCGGCACGGCGCCCGGATCGTGCTCGACGCCGCGCAACTCGCCCCGCACGCGCCGGTGGACCTACGCACGCTCGACGTCGACTACCTGGCCGTGTCCGGCCACAAGCTGTACGCGCCGTTCGGCGCGGGCGTGCTGATCGGCCGGGCGGACTGGCTGGACGCCGCCCCGCCGTACCTGGCCGGTGGTGGGGCCACCAGCCACGTCGGGCCGGCCACCCACGACGTGACCTGGACGACCGGCCCGGCGCGACACGAGGGCGGCACCCCGAACCTGCTCGGCGCGGTCGCGCTGGCGGCGGTGTGCGCGGCGCTCGACGACGCGGACCAGGTTGCGTTGGCCGCCCACGAGCAGGCCCTGCTGGCCCGGCTGCGGACCGGCCTCGCCGCCCTGCCGCACGTCGTCGAGCTGCGCACCTTCGGCCCGGACGCGCCCCGGGTCGGCATCGTCTCGTTCGTGGTCGCCGGACGGGACTCCACCGAGGTGGCCGCGCGACTGGCCGCCGAGCACCACATCGGCGTACGGGACGGGTTGTTCTGTGCCCACCCGCTGGCCCGGCGTCTGCTCAGTGAGGCGGCGGGACGTACCGGCCGGCGGGACCTGCCGCCCACCGCGCTGCGCGCCAGCATCGGGCTGGGCAGCACGGCAGCGCAGGTGGACCGGCTGCTCGCGGCGCTGGCCGAGCTGGGCTGAGGCCCGGCCGGCGGCGGCCCGCGCTCAGCCGACCGGCGGGGCGGTGGGTGGCTTCGGTGTCTCGCCGGGCTCGGCGGGCTCACCGACCGGGCGCTCCTGCTCGCCGAAGGCGGTGCGGATCCACCGGTTCGCCTCCTCCTGCTCGATCCCGGAGGCGACAAGCAGATCGCTCGCTGTGGTGCGGATCTGGGCGATCACCACGCTGCCGGAGAAGCCGACCCCGGCGCCGTACGCCCGGCCGGCCTCGCTGACCGCCCGCAGCGACCGCTCGCGGGCCTTCTCCGGCTCCTCGCCGGCGGCGAACTCGTGCTTGAGCAGCCGGACCGACTCGGCGAGGTGGCCGATCGAGTCCGGCATCGGATCGGGCACCGGTTCCTCGTCCTCGATCAACGTGACGGACCGGCGGATCAGCGTGCCGCTGTTGCGCATCGCCCGGTCGATCGGGTCGGCCGCCTCCGCGTAGTGGGTCAGTTCGTCGCGGCGGTGCCAGCGGGCCGGGGAGAGGGTGGCGGTCTCCTTCGCCCCCTCGATCGCCTCGCCCAGCGTGGCCAGTTCCGCCTTGTTGTTGCGCAGCCTCTCCAGGGCGGCCTGGATGGTGGCGCGGTTCCGGTTACGCAGCCCGTCCGCTGTGGCGTCGAGTTGGGCGGCGAGCAGGTCCAGGGCGGGTCGGGCGGCCCGGTTGATCACTCGCAGCGGGTTCAGCGGCAGCAACACCGCCGTGACCAGCAGCGCGATCCCACCGCCGAGGAACGCGTCGACGAAGCGGGGGATCTCCAGGTTCTGGGTCGACGGGCTCAGCGTCACGATCAGCACCGCCGTGGCCGCCGCCTGGATGACGATGGCAACGCTCGCCCCGGCGAAGATGGTGAGCAGGATCGCCACGGTGACCACCAGGCCGAGCTGCCACGCCCCGGTGCCGAGCAGGTAGATCAGGAGGTCGCCGACGGCCACCCCGACTCCCACCCCGACGATCAACTCGATGGTCCGGCGGAACCGCTGGCCGACCGACGCGGCCAGCGTGCCGACCGCGGAGATCGGCGCGAAGACCGGTTGCGGGTTGCCGAGCAGTTTGTGCGAGATCAGGTACGCGAGCCCGGCGGCCAGCCCGGCCTGCACGGCGAGTCCGCCGGCCATCCGTACCCGGTGCAGCCGGTCGTGCAGGGTGGCTCGGCCGCGATGGCGCAGCTGTTCGGTGGCCTCGGCGATCCGCGCGCCGTCGATGTCCACCAGCCCCTCGCGCAGCGCGGTACGTCGCACCACCGGCTGTCGCTTGTCTCGCGCCACGGCCATGGGCGCGACTACCCGGGGTGGGCCCGCTGAATCCTCCCTTCCCGCGCGGCACGGGCGGATGCGGCAGACTCGGGCGGTGGTTGAACTGCTGGACCGGTTTCGGGCGGCGGCCCGGGATGCCGGCGCGACATCCGATCCGGATACGACACGGGCCGGGGAGAAGGTGATCGTCCGGTGGCGGGAGCCGCACCGGCACTATCACACGATGGCCCACCTGACGGCGGTGCTCGACGTGGTGGACCAGCACGCCGACCTGGCCGCTCGGGCCGACGTGGTCCGGCTGGCGGCCTGGTTCCACGACGCGGTCTACGACCCCCGGGCCGCTGGCGACGCCAATGAACGCGACAGCGCCGCACTGGCCGAGAGCGTGCTCACCGGGCTCGGGGTGCCGACGCCCACGGTGGCCGAGGTGCGCCGGCTGGTGCTGCTCACCGCCGGGCACGCGGTGGCGGCGGACGACCGGGACGGCGCGCTGCTCTGTGATGCGGACCTGGCCGTGCTGGCCGCGCCGCCGGCCCGCTACGAGCGTTACGCGGCGGCGATCCGCCGGGAGTACGCCCACGTGCCGGAGCGAGCCTTCCGGGCCGGGCGGGCCGCGGTGTTGACCAACCTGTTGGCGCTGCCCGCGCTGTTCCGGTCGCCACCGCTGGCGAGCCGGTGGGAGGAGCCCGCCCGGGACAACGTGCGCCGCGAGCTGGCCACCCTCACCGAGGAGCCGGAGAACGCGGGCTGACCAGGTGCTTTGGCCGCCGCAGGTCGGCGGCGCGGAGCAACCGGACCAGCTCCCGGCTCGGCACCACCTGGGCGCCGAGCCACACCGCCGCCGCGAACCGGTCGGCCGGGATGTCGTAGTGGTCCCGGTCGAAGCCGCGCCGGGGCGCGCCGAGCGCCTCCGCGAAGGCGTGCAGCTCGGCGTACGAGACGTCGCTGATCAGGTGCGACCAGAGCCGACCGCGCCACGGCCAGGCCGGCTGGTCCAGGTAGAGCATGGTGCCCAAGTTATCCCGCCCAGTCGATCATGTTGATGATCGCCGGTCGGCGACCTAGCCTCGGCTGCATGGCCCCCACCGCGCTCCTCGACGACCTGCGCGCCGCGCTCGGTGCCGACGCCGTGCTCACCGACCCGGACCTGCTGCGCATGCACCAACGGGACGAGGCCGACCTGTGCCCCGCCGGCATCCCGCTGGTGGTGACCCGCCCGCGCACCACCGAGCAGGTGGTCGCCGTGGTCCGGGCCGCCGCCCGGCACGGCGTACCTGTGGTGCCGCAGGGCGCGCGGACCGGGCTTGCCGGCGCGGCGAACGCGGTGGACGGCGCGGTGGTCCTCAGCACCGTCGCGATGAACGAGATCCGGGAGATCGACCCGGTGAGCCGGATCGCTGTGGTCCAACCGGGGGTGGTCAACGCCGCGCTGGCCGGGGCGGTGGCCAAGCAGGGCCTCTGGTACCCGCCGGACCCCGGCTCCTGGGAGTCGTCCACGATCGGCGGCAACGTGGCCACCAACGCCGGGGGCATGTGCTGTGTGAAGTACGGCGTGACCACCGAGTACGTGCTCGGTTTGGAGGTGGTGCTCGCCTCCGGCGAGGTGCTGCGGACCGGGCGGCGTACGGCAAAGGGGGTGGCCGGTTACGACCTGACCAGGCTGTTCGTCGGTTCGGAGGGCACCCTCGGCGTGATCACCGAGGTGACCGTGGCGCTGCGGCCCGCCCCGGCCGACTCGCTGACCCTGGTGGCGGTCTTCCCCTCCGTCGCCACGGCCGGCGCGGCGGTGGCCGAGATCGCGGCTCGCGGGCTCACCCCCAGCCTGTTGGAGTTGCTGGACCAGACCCACCTGCGGGCGATCGAGGCGTACCAGCCGATGGGGTTGCGGACCGACGCGCAGGCCCTGTTGCTGGCCGCCGCCGACACCGGCGCCCGGGCGGCGGACGACCTGGCCGTGCTCGCCGAGGTGTGCGAGGCCGTCGGCGCCGACGAGGTCTACGCGGCCACCGACGCGGTGGAGGCGGCGGCGCTGCTCCAGGCTCGTCGGCTGGCCCACCCGGCCATGGAGAAGTTCGCGGCGGACGCCTACCCGGGCGGCAACGGCGGTCTGGTGATCGACGATGTGGCGGTGCCGCGCGGCGCACTCGCCGCGCTCCTGGACGGGGTCGCCCGGATCGCGGCCGAGTGCGAGGTGCCGATCGGCGTGGTGGGGCATGCCGGGGACGGCAACATGCACCCGAACATCGTGGTCGACCGGGCCGACCCGGCGAGCGTGGAGCGGGGCCGGCGGGCGTTCGACGAGATCATGCGGCTCGGCCTGGACCTGGGCGGCACGTGCACCGGTGAGCACGGGGTGGGGCTGCTCAAGCGGGACTGGCTGGCCCGAGAGATCGGGCCGATCGGTGTTCGGGTGCATCAGGCGATCAAGTCGGCGCTCGACCCGGCCGGCCTGCTCAACCCGGGCAAGGTGCTCTGAGCGGCTGCGGTCAGCCCTTGACCTCGGCCGGGGTCGCCTGGGTGAGCAGCAGCAGGATCTCCCCGGCGACCGGCGTGAGCTCCTCACCCGGGCAGTCCTGCGAGGTGATCAGCCCGGCCGAGGTGATGAGGCTGGACGTCAGCGCGTCGATGCAGGTCGTCCGGTACCGCCGGGCCTGATCGGTCTCGTCGGCCAGCAGCGGGTTGGCGAGCAGCACCTGGAGCCGTTCGGTCAGCTCCGGTGCGAGGGTGCCGCGGGAGGTCACGCCGTCGCCGGCGCAGTCGACGCACTGCCACGCGCCGTTGCGCTCGACGCTCAGGGTGCGCATCGGCCCGTCCTCGCCGAGCCGCTGGAGCAGGCTGACCTGACCGGCGGCGACAGTGGTGGGGATCTCCAGCTGCGATCCACCCGCCGCGCCGGCGGTCGGTTGCGCCACAGGCGTGCCCGGCTTGCCCCGGTCGAAGAGCGAGCACCCGGTCAGGGCGCCGACGAGCACGACGGCGAGCAGGGGCACGAGGAGACGAGGGCGCGCGCGGGCTAGCACGCGCGGAAACCTACCCCACCGTAGGTAGCGTTCGAAACCACCATCCGGGCCGGTATCGATGGTTACCCATCGGTAACGTCGCAATTCGTCATCGAGCGGACGGGCGCAGCGCAGCCTGGTCATCGTCGCCCCGGTCGGCCGCGTAACCCCGGACGTCCGGAGCGCCGAGCCGGGCCGCGTCCGCCGCCGCGTCGTCCGGCATCAACTGGGACTGCCGCTCCGCCTCCACCCGGGCGCGGTAGTGCTCGACCTCGCGTGCCCGGGTGGCCGCGTCCCAACCCAGCACCGCGCCCATCAACTCGGCGGTGTGCTCCGCCGACTCCAGCCCCCGATGGCTGGTCTCGAACGAGATCCGGGTCCGCCGGGTCAGCACGTCCTCCAGGTGCAACGCACCCTCGGCCCGCGCCGCGTAGGCGACCTCCGCCGCCAGATACTCCGGGGCACCAGCCAGCGGGGACCCCAGCAGTGGATCGGCGTCGACAAGCGCCAACAGGTCCAGGGTGAGGGTGCCGTACCGCTCCAGCAGGTGCTCCACCACGCCCACCGGCACGCCGTGCCGGCGAGCCAGGTCGGCCCGGTCCCGCCACATCGCCGGGTACCCGTCGGCGCCGAGCAGCGGCAGGTCGGCGGTGCGCGACCCGCGGGCGCCACCGAGCCGGCGAGCGGCCCTGTCGACCACATCGGACGCCATCACCCGGTACGTCGTGTACTTGCCGCCGGCGACCAGCAGCAGCCCGAGCATCGGCTCGAAGACCGCGTGCTCACGGGAGAGCTTCGAGGTCGAATCGGCCTCGCCGGCCAGCAGCGGCCGCAGCCCGGCGTACACCCCCTCGATGTCGGCGGTGGTCAGCGGCCGTTCCAGCACGGTGTTGACCTGCTGAAGCAGGTAGTCGATGTCGCGGGCCGAGGCGGCCGGGTGGGAACGATCCAGCCGCCAGTCGGTGTCAGTGGTGCCGATGATCCAGTGCCCGCCCCACGGGATGACGAAGAGCACCGAACTCGCCGTACGCAGGATGAGCCCCGTCTCACCGGTGATCGCCGAGCGGGGCACCACCAGGTGCACCCCCTTCGAGGCGCGCACCCGGACACCGGGCCGCAGGCCCACGTCGTTGAGCATCCGGGACATGTCGTCGCTCCACACGCCGGTGGCGGCGATGACTGTGCGGGCCTGCACCTCGAACTCCGCGTCCGGCGAGCCCAGCGGGGCTTCCAGGTCCCGGACGCGAACGCCTGTCACCTCGCGCGCCTGCCGGATCAGCCCGACGGCGCGGGCACTGCTCACCACCGTGGCGCCGAGGCTGGCCGCGGTGCGGGCCAGGGTGACCACCAACCGGGCGTCGTCGACCTGCCCGTCGTAGTAGCGGATCGCCCCGGCCAGCGCGTCGGCCCGCAGGCTCGGGAAGATCCGCCGAGCACCCTCCCGGGTCAGGTGACGGTGCAGGGGCATGCCCCGGCCACCGCCGAAGACCCCGGCGAAGGCGTCGTAGGCGGCCACGCCAGCCCCGTAGTAGGAGCGGCGGAAGACCCGGGCCGGGAGGTCCCGGAGGCCACGCCCGGCCGGCAGCGGCACCATGATCGGCACCGGGCGTACCAGGTGTGGCGCGAGCCGGGTGGCCAGCAGGCCGCGCTCGGTGAGCGCCTCGTGGACCAGGTGGAACTCCAACTGTTCCAGGTAGCGCAGGCCACCGTGGATGAGTTTGCTGGACCGGCTGGAGGTGCCGGCGGCAAGGTCACGCGCCTCGACAAGCGCCACCTTCAGGCCCCGGGACGCCGCGTCCAGGGCGGCACCGGCTCCGGTCACCCCACCACCGATGACCAGCACGTCGAAGCGCTCGGCACGCAGTCGACGCAGGTCTGACGCACGGCGGACCGGTGAGAGCTGACCGGCGACGGATCGGGAGATATTGGGGTCGCGCACCCGTCCACCGTAACCGCCGTGCCACGGTGTCGACATTCGCCGCCCCTACCTTCGCCCTGTTCGATGATCAATCGCAGCCGCCGCTCCCGCTCCTCGATCAAGTGATGAAAAGTAGGTACCAACGGCGCCTCTGACCTACTTTTCATCACTTGATCACCTCACGTCACGTCGACGCCGGGCCAAAACCGTTCAGCACAGTCGTAAGGTTCTCGGATGTACGGTCACCCTGCGTACCCCGGACTCCGCGACCGCACCTCCCCGTGGGCGGTGGTCGCGGCCGTGCTGGTCGGCTGCTGGACGGTTGCGGTCACCGTGGGCACCCAGACCGGTGGTTGGCTCACCGATCAGGTGCTGCTGAGCTTCGGACGGGACCGGGTCGGTTGGCTCTGGCCGGTGCTCGGTCTGACCGTCGTCGTGCTGGTCGGGACACCCGCCCTGTTGCTGGCTGTCGTGCCCCGGTCGGCCGCGGTCCGGGCCACCGGGCGGGCCTGGCTGGTCGGGGCACTCGCGCTCGGCGTGCTAACGCTGCTGCGGGTCGTGCCGCCGGTGCACCACGAGGCGTACCTCGCCGCGCTGGCCGGCACCGCGTTACTCGGCGCGCTCACCGTGCGCTGGTCGGCGCGCCGGTGGGCGTACCCCGGGCTGGTTGGCCCGGTCGGCGACCCGGCACCCACCCGAGACGGCGATGCCATGCGGCCCGGGGCCACCGTAGACGGCGACGCCACGCTGCCCGGGGCCACCGTAGACGGCGACGCCACGCCGCCCGCAGCCACCGTAGACGGCGATACCAAACGGCCCGAGGCCACCGGGAGCCCGAAGCCGGTCGATCCCCAGCGACGCCCGCGTGGGTTCGGGCCGGTGCCGCTGCTCGCGGTCGCCGCCGGGTTGGCGCTGCTGCTGCCGTGGGCCTGGCTGGGCGCGCTCGGCGGCCTCCTGGAGACCGCACTCGCGCTGCTGGCGGCCGCCGCGCTCGGGGTGCTGGCCGCGACTCTGCTGGATGCCCCCTTCTGGTCCCCGTTCGCGGTTGGGCGGCCGCCCCGGCCGGCCCGGCTGGTGCTGGTCGGCGGCCTGGTCGCCGGGGTGGCGTTGCTGCTGCTCGGGGCCGGGGCCGGCCAGTCCGGAGCGCAGTTGCCCGCCCTGCTGACCCTGCCGCCGGCGGGTTTCGCGGTGGCCGCGCTCTGGGCCGCGACCTGGCGGCCCGCCGCCGACCCGGGCGCCGCCGACCCGGCCGCCACCGACCCGGCCGCCGCCACGCGCGCCGGCCGAACGGCGACCGGCTGGCTCGTGGGCCTGGCCGCGCTCGGCCCGCTGGCCTTCACCGACCCGGAAGAGATCAGCCTGCTGCTGGTCGGCACCCGGGACGTTCCGTTCTGGGTGGCGGCCGCCGCCGGCGCCGGGCTCGTCGTCGCGGTCCTGGTCGCCATCGGGTACGCGGTGCTGCTCGCCCGGCCGACGGCACGCACCCCGAACAGGCGGGTCGCCGCGGTAGCGGCCGTGGTGCTGCTTGTGGCGTTCGGCGTGGTCGACCTCGGCCCCGGCCAGCCGGGCCTGTACGGCGAGCGGTTGTTCGTGGTGCTACGCGCGCAGGCCGACCTGGGTAATCTGCTGGCCGGCGCGCCGGGTCGGGCCGGGCGGGACGCCCGCGCGGCGGAGGTCTACCGGCGACTCGTGACGACCGCCGAGCAGAGCCAGGGCGACCTGGTCCGCGGGTTGAACCGGCTGCACCTCGACCCGGTGTCGTACTACCTGGTCAACGCCGTCGAGGTGGACGGCGGCCCGGCGGCGCGGGCCTGGCTCGCCCGCCGACCGGAGGTGGCCCGGGTGCTGGTCAGCCAGCGTCTGCGCCCGCTGCCGGCCCCGGCCGGGCAGAGCCGGGGCAGCGCGCCCAAGCCCACCGGCCCGGAGTGGAACATCCGCCAGATCGGCGCCGACCGGGTGTGGTCCCAACTCCGGGTCACCGGCACCGGCATCGTGATCGGCAGCTCCGATTCGGGGGTGGACGGCACCCATCCGGCGCTACGAGCCGGGTTCCGCGGTGGGGACGACTCCTGGTACGACCCGTGGGACGACACCCGGAGCCCGACCGACCAGGGCGGGCACGGCACCCACACGGTGGGCAGCGCGGTCGGGCGGGACGGCATCGGGGTGGCACCTGACGCGCAGTGGGTGGGCTGCGTCAACCTGGACCGCAACCTCGGCAGCCCCGCGCACTACCTGGACTGTCTCCAGTTCATGCTGGCGCCCTTTCCGGCCGGTGGCGACCCGTTCACCGACGGCCGTCCGGAGCGCGCCCCGCAGGTGCTGACCAACTCGTGGGGCTGCCCGCCCATTGAGGGTTGCGACCAGCGTGTCCTGCGGCCGGCCACCGCCGCCCTGGACGCCGCCGGGATCTTCGTGGTCGCCGCGGCCGGCAACACCGGCCCGTGGTGCGCGTCGATCGACGATCCGCCGGCCCCGTACGCGGACGTGCTGACAGTGGGCGCGGTGGACGCCCAGCGGCGGGTCGCCGAGTTCTCCTCGCGCGGGCCGGTGCCCGGCGGTGCGAACAAGCCGGACGTGCTGGCACCGGGGGTGGGCGTGGTGTCGGCCATGCCGGGCGGCACGTACGCCGCGCTGGACGGCACGTCGATGGCGACCCCGCAGGTGGCCGGGGTGGTCGCGCTGATGTGGTCGGCGAACCCGGCGCTGGTCGGCGACGTGAACCGGACCCGGCAGATCCTCCGGGACACCGCCACTGCGGCGACGCCCACCTATCGCTCCGACAGCCCCTCCGACGCCTGTGGTGCTCCGTCGAACGTGACAGGCGCCGGCCAGGTCGACGCCTACGCCGCCGTTCGCGCCGCCCAGCAGTAGGAAGGTTTCCTTCCTGAAGCGCTGAGCCGGGGGTGCGGCTCGTCAACCGGTGATCTAGGGTCGGCGACCATGGACGCCGAGATCACCGTCACCGAGCTGACCGCCGACCTGGTCCCCCGCGTCGTACAGCTCTGCCAGCAGGCTCTCGACCTACCCGAGGACGCCGCCGAGGCGGCTTCCATCGTGGACGTGCTCTGGCCCCGAGCCGCCGCCGACCGGTCCGTGGTCGGGCTGGGCGCGTACCGGGGTGCGGACCTGGTCGGGGTGCTGATCTGCTCGGTGTCGTCGACCGAGCCGGGGATCGGGCACGTGGACCTGGCGGCGGTCCTCGCGGATCAGCGGCGTCGGGGCGTCGGCCGGGCGCTGCTCCAGCGGGCCGAGCGGGTGCTCGCCGAGCGCGGGGCGACCGAGGTGCTGCTGGCCGGGAATCCGCCGTACTACGCGTGGCCGGGCATCGACGTCCGCTACACACCGGCGGTCTGCGCCGCACTCGCGCTCGGCTACCAGCAGGACCGGACCGCCTGGAACATGACCGCTGACCTGTCGTACGACGGGTCGCCGGCGCTGCGGTCCACCGAGGTGGCGGAGCGGCGGCTGGCCAACCAGGGCGTCACGGTACGCCGGGCGGAGCCGGCGGATCTGCCGGCGCTGACGGCGTTCGCCCGGTCCACCTTCGGCGGCACGTGGGACGGCGAGTTGGCCGGGTCGGTGGGGCGGGCCGACGCCGGCTGCCACCTGGCGGAGCGGGACGATGAGGTGCTCGGCTTCGCCGCGTACGGGTCGTCCCGGCCGAGTTGGTTCGGGCCGATGGGCACCGCGCCTGCCGCGGAGGGGTCGGGCATCGGCGGGGTGCTGTTGCGGCGCTGCCTACGCGACCAGCGGGCGGCGGGGCTGGACCGGGCACAGATCGGCTGGGTGGGGCCGGTGCCGTTCTATTCGGGCAGCGCGGGTGCGTGGATCGAGCGGGTCTTCCTCCTGTACCGGCGAACCCTGTCGACGGCATAACCGGGGCAAACAGGACATAGATCTATTCGCCCGCACCGGTCATCGACGCCGCCTACCGTTTTTGGTAGAGGAGGCAGCCATGACCACGGATGACAACCAGACCGAGGACGGCCCGCCGATCACCTGGAAACCGGTCGGCGAACTCCCGGGCCAACTGCCGTTCGACCGACTCGACTACGGCGACGCCGAACAACTCGCCGAGATGACCACCGACGGTGAGTCGTCGGTGGCCGAGGAGCCGCAGGAGATGGTGGACGCGCCGATCCAACTGCTTCCGCCGTACAACCGGGCGCACAAGCGGCGCAACCAGCGGCCACTGCCGACCTGACGACGAACGGGGCGGACCGCGTCAGCGGCCCGCCCCGTTCGGTGTGTCGGAACTGGACTCAGAAGTCCATGTCCCCGCCACCCGGGCCAGCCGGGGCAGCCGGGGTCTTCTCCGGCTTGTCCGCGACAACAGCCTCGGTGGTGAGGAAGAGCGCCGCGATGGAAGCGGCGTTCTGCAGCGCCGAGCGCGTCACCTTGGCCGGGTCGATGATGCCCGCGGCCAGCAGGTCGACGTACTCGCCGTTGGCGGCGTTCAGACCGTGACCCGCTTCGAGGTTACGGACCTTCTCCACCACGACGCCGCCCTCAAGGCCGGCGTTGACGGCGATCTGCCGCAGCGGGGCGTCCAGCGCGACCTTGACGATGTTCGCACCGGTCGCCTCGTCGCCGACCAGGTCGAGCTTGTCGAAGGCGGTCTTGCCGGCCTGCACCAGCGCGACGCCACCACCCGGGACGATGCCCTCTTCGACGGCGGCCTTCGCGTTGCGAACGGCGTCCTCGATGCGGTGCTTGCGCTCCTTGAGCTCGACCTCGGTGGCCGCGCCGACCTTGATCACCGCAACGCCGCCGGCCAGCTTGGCCAGCCGCTCCTGCAGCTTCTCCCGGTCGTAGTCGGAGTCGCTCTTGTCGATCTCGGCCCGGATCTGGTTGACCCGGCCCTGGATCTGCTCGGCGTCACCGGCACCGTCGACGATGGTGGTCTCGTCCTTGGTCACCACGACCTTGCGGGCGCGGCCCAGCATGTCGATGCTGGCGGCGTCGAGCTTGAGGCCGACCTCCTCGCTGATGACCTGGCCACCGGCGAGGATGGCGATGTCGGTCAGCATGGCCTTGCGGCGGTCACCGAAGCCCGGCGCCTTGACGGCGACCGACTTGAAGGTGCCACGGACCTTGTTGACCACCAGGGTGGCGAGGGCCTCGCCCTCCAGGTCCTCGGCGATGATCAGCAGCGGCTTGCCCGACTGCATGACCTTCTCCAGGATCGGGAGCAGGTCCTTCACCGACGCGATCTTGCTGTTGGCGATCAGGATGTACGGGTCGTCGAAGACGGCCTCCATACGCTCCGGGTCGGTCATGAAGTAGGCCGAGATGTAGCCCTTGTCGAAGCGCATACCCTCGGTGAGCTCCAGCTCAAGCCCGAAGGTGTTGCTCTCCTCGACGGTGATGACGCCTTCCTTGCCGACCTTGTCCATCGCCTCGGCGATGATCTCGCCGACGGTGCTGTCGCCAGCGGAGATGGAGGCGGTGGAGGCGATCTGCTCCTTGGTCTCAACGTCCTTGGCGAGCTTGGACAGCTCCTCCGAGACGCTCAGGACCGCGGCCTCGATGCCCCGCTTCAGGGCCATCGGGTTGGCGCCGGCGGCCACGTTGCGCAGGCCCTCGCGAACCAGGGCCTGGGCCAGGACGGTCGCCGTCGTCGTGCCGTCACCGGCAACGTCGTCGGTCTTCTTGGCGACCTCCTTGACCAGCTCAGCGCCGATCTTCTCGTACGGGTCCTCGAGCTCGATCTCCTTGGCGATGCTCACACCATCGTTGGTGATGGTGGGGGCACCCCACTTCTTCTCGAGCACGACGTTGCGGCCCTTGGGGCCGAGGGTCACCTTTACGGCGTCGGCGAGTTGGTTCATGCCCCGCTCGAGGCCGCGGCGCGCCTCTTCGTCGAACGCGATCATCTTGGCCATACGGCGTTGTCCTCCTGGACACTCACGGGCCACCCGAGATGTGTGCCCCGGATGGGCCGCCTGGTGTACGCACCTTGGGACGTCGCCACCTGGCGACGACGACGTCCTTCGGCCGGGCCGGATAGCCCGCGACGACCGGCCATGTGTCGCCCCGGCGTCTCCACGCCGGTGCAACCTGGCCCCACCGTCCCGACCATTGGCACTCACGGTATGCGAGTGCCAATGACTTGTTTAGCACTCTCCCCTGCCGAGTGCAAGCACGATGCCGCCGCTCAGCCGAGTTCCGCGGCCAGTCCGGCAGTGTTCACCGGCGCCTCATGGGCGCGCTGCTCCGCGTACGTCACCAGCAGACCGACCATCTGGGCGAGGTGGGCAGGCAGGGCCAGCACGGCGGTGATGCCGATCACCACCACCACTCCGGCGGCGGTACCCGCCGAGGCGAACGGGTCCGTTCCGAACGGCGAGGTGCCCAGCCCCTCCAGAACACCGGGGATCAGGGTGCCGACGAAAACCGCCAGGACCACCAGGGCCACCCGACCGAGCAGCAGGCCGAGGCGGTCGTGGAACATCCGGAAGGACCGACCGATCGGATTGTGGCGTTCGAAGAGGTAGACCGGGCCGGCCATGCTCAGCGCGAAGCCCAGGTAGATGCCCGGCAGCACGCAGAAGCAGAAACCGACGCCGATCAGCAGGCTGACCAGCAGCGTCCAGCCCCACAGCCCGAGTGCCCGCCGCAGGCCGTAGCGCAGCGCCGACTCGAGGCTGGCCGGCTGACCGGCCGCCTGTTGGGTGATCACCCAGGTGCCGGCACCCCACCCGACGGCCTGCACCAACCCGACCAACAGGCTGCCGCCAATCAACACGACCAGGAGGCTCAGCAGATCGGCGGCGAAATTGTCCGGCAGCACCGGGCTCGCGCTCGATCCGGCCTGCGGGGCCCAGTTCGCCGACGGGTCAAGCCCGAGGGAGAGCACCGAGAGCACCGCCGCCGGCAGCACCTGGGTGAGCAGCATGATCGGCACCAACTGCCGCCAGCCTCGGCGCAGCGCTCCCGCGCACCTGTTGAACCAACCGCCGAGGCCCGCGCCGGGCGGCGTGACCAGGGCGTCGTTCGGGTCGAACCCGTAACCCGGCGGGTACCAGCCGACCGGCGGCCCCGGATACCACGGCTGTCCGCCGTAGGGACCCGACCCGGGCGGGTAGCCCCCGGTGGGCGGGTACGCCCAGCCCTGCGGCGGCGGGGCCGCACCCCAGGCCCCCTGCGCGGGATCCCAGCCGGGCGGCGGGCCGGCGTGGCCGGAGGGTGGGCCGGCCGGGGGCATGCCCGGCCCCCAGCCGGGCGGCGGGCCGGAGGGGCCGGGGCCGCCTGCGGGCGAGGACGGGTCGGAGGGGTCCGGCTCCCCCGACCCGGAGGAAGGAGTGGACGGGGGCGGCTGGTCGGTCATGAACGCTCCTCGGCATCGGCTGGAACGGTTCACGATCTTCCCGGGTGCACGCCCCTACCGCAGCCCCGACTCACAGGGCCGATCGGCCAGGAAGATCAGCCGATGACGCGCACGTGCTCCGCCTGCGGGCCCTTCTGGCCCTGGGCGATCTCGAACTCCACCCGCTGACCGTCGTCCAACGCCTTGTAACCGTCCATCTCGATCGCGGAGAAGTGGACGAACACGTCCTGACCGCCGTCGACGGCGATGAAGCCGTAGCCCTTCTCGGCGTTGAACCACTTCACGGAGCCCTGTGCCACGGTGCACTTCCCTCACTCTGCGCGGCGTGCCTGACCAGGCGCGCGGCACGGCCGCGCGCCCCCGGACCACCGACTCAGCGATCGATGACCGCCATTGAAGTGGTGACCGAAATCGCACGCTACACGAGGAGTGACGGCCGCGCACGGCCACAAATCGGACACACGTCGGGGGCACCCAATTGTGTCCATTCCCTGTGGTAGGCATGCGGACATGACCACCGAACTGGGCTCGCCGGCCCTGCGGCTCGCCGAGATCCGCCGGGTCCGGCCGGAGGACGCCGCCCGGATGCGGGCGCTGCGCCTGGAGATGCTGGCCGACGCGCCGTTGGCATTCCTGGAGACCCTGGCGGACGCGGCGGCCCGACCACACAACGAGTTCGCCGCCCGGGTCGCGTACACCTCGGCCGGTTCCACAAACGCGCAGTTCATCGCGGACCCGGGCGGCCGGCTCGTCGGGCACGCCGGTGGCACGACCGCCCCGAACGAACCCGGGCTGACCGTGATCTACGCCGTGTACGTCACGCCCACCTGGCGCGGCAGTGGCCTGGTCCGCGAGCTGATCGACGGGGTGGCCGCCTGGTCGCGAGCCTGCGGCCGACCGGAGCTGCTGCTGGAGGTGGTGGTCGGCAACGACAGCGCCTACCGCGCCTACCAGCGCCTGGGCTTCGAGGACACCGGCGTACGGGTCCCCCACCCCACCATCCCAGCCCTGAACGAGCTACAGATGCGCAGAACCGCCTAGAACCGTGCCCCACGGAGGGTTTCCGGGGCAGCCCGACCCGCGCAGGGATCAAGCCTGACCGCCCGGAGCGGGTCGGGCTGCCCCGGAAACCCACAACCGCAACCAAAGATCAGACGTGCCGCCGAGACTGCACAATCCGGAACCGGTTAGCCACATAAGCCCCATCGGTCAACGCCGAGTTCGCCGCCGCGTTGGCCCCACTGCCGTGGAAGTCGGAGAACGCCGCCGACTGGTTGACGAAGACACCGCCGGTGAGGTTGCAGGACAGGTGCACCCCGACCTCGACCGCGACCGCCTCGGTCGCGTCCAGCACCGCCTCGTCGGTCGAGTAGACCCCGGCGGTGAGCGCGCCCTTCTCGCCGACCGTCTGGCGCAGCAGCTCCAGACTGTGCGTGGTGGAGTCGGTAGCGATGGCGAACGAGATCGGCCCGAACCACTCCCGGCCGTACGTGTCCGCGTCGTCCGCGGTCAGCTTCACGATCGTCGGGGTACGCACCACCGCGTCGGCGTACGACGGGTGGGCCACTGCCCGCGACTCCAGCACCGGCTCGCCGACCTTGGTCACCTCGGCCAGCCGTTCCAGCACCCCGTCGTTGACGATGGCGCCGGTCAGCTCCACACCTCGGGCCGGGTCGGCGGTGAGCTTGCCGACGGCGGCGGCGATCCCGCCGGCCACCTCGTCGAAGCTCTTGTGCCCCTGGTCGGTCTCGATGCCCCCGGCGGGGATGAGGATGTTCTGCGAGGTGGTGCACATCTGCCCGCTGTAGAGGGTCAGCGTGAAACCGAGGTTGCGGCACATGCCGGCGAAGTCGTCGGTGGAGTCGATGACGACCGTGTTGAGGCCGGCCTTCTCGGTGTAGACCGACGCCTGCCGAGCGTGGGTCTCCAGCCAGTCGCCGTACTCGGTGGAGCCGGTGAAGTCGACGATCCGGATGGAGCGGTGCAGGGCCAGGTCGCTGGCGAGCTTTTCACCGGGGGCCTCGGCCGCCAGCATGATCAGGTTCGTGTCGAACCCGGCCTCGGCGAGCACCTCCCGGGCGTACTTCACGGTGATGGCCAGCGGCAGCACCGCGCGCGGGTGCGGCTTGACGATCACCGGGTTGCCGGTGACCAGCGAGGCGAACAGCCCGGGGTACGAGTTCCAGGTCGGGAAGGTGTTGCAGCCGATCACCAGCGCCACCCCACGCGGCACCACGTGGAACGTCTTGGTCATCCGCAGCGGGTCACCCTTGCCGGCGGCCTTTTCCCAGCCTGCCGTGCCCGGGTGCCGGGTCATCTCGGCGTACGCGTACGCCAGCGCTTCCAACGCCCGGTCCAGCGCGTGTGCGCCGCCGGCCTGGAAGGCCATCACGAACGCCTGCCCGCTGGTGAACTGCACCGCGTTGGCCAGCTCGAAGATGTGCTTGTGCAGCCGGTCGAGGATCTCCAGGCAGACGCCCACCCGGGCCTGCGGGCCGGCGTCGCGCCACGCCGGCAGCGCGGCGGAGGCGGCGTCGACCAGCTCGCCGGGGCCGGCGTGCGGGTACCCCACCGCCAACTCCACCCCGAACGGGCTCGTCTCGGTGGCGACCCGTGCGCCCGCGCCGGGCTGGTCGAGCGGAAAGTCACCACCGAGGTACGCCTCGAAGGCGGCCTTACCGTCGGCGGCGGCGGTCTCGCCGTACACCCGGGGGCTGGGGGATTCGGGGTAGGCGGACCAGTAGCCCCGCTCCGTGATCGCGGTCAGCGCACGGTTGAGGGTGTCGGCGTGCCTGTCGTACAGGGGATGCGGGGTCTCCGTCATGCCCGCAATCATGCCTGAGGACCCACCGCGAGCAGTAGCGCCGATACCTGTCAGAGGGTGAGCTGCCAGTCGGTCCAGGAGTCCACCGGCCGGAAGCCGAGCTGTTCGTTGATCGCCACCATGTGGCTGTTGCTGGCGGCGTTCCAGGTGTCGATCACGCGGACCGCCGGCTCGTGGGTGAGCAGGTGGTGCAGGTTCTCGGCCTTGGCGATGAGGCCGAGCCGGTGGCCACGGTGGGCCGGGTCGACGATGGTGATCTGCTGGTACGCGTGCCAGTCGGCGGCGGCGCCCACGTCCAGCAGCGTCCAGGCGACCAGCCGACCGGACGCCTCGTGCCGCATCCCGAGGTGGTAGCGCCGCCGGCCTCGGGCGTCCAACGCCCGTTCGTTGCCCCGGATGCGCTCGGCGTCGACCTGCTCCGGCTCCCACTGCACGTCGCCCATGGGCGCGTCCATCAGCAACCGGCCGTCGAGGTAGGCGATGTCGGCGACGTACTCCGGTGGGGTCGTCCCCTGCCAGCAGATCGACCGATAGCCCTCGGCTCGCGGGCGGGCCTCGGCGAGCGCCGCCCGCAGCGCGACCCGGTCGATCTTGTCGACGTCGAGCCGGCGACGCACCTCGGCGAGGGCGGGTTGGGCTCCGGTCGCGGCGGCGAACGCGTCGCCCGCCACGCTTCGGGCCGGCCCGCCGGGCAGCGCGGAGACGGCCATCGCCACCACCCGCTTGCGGCCGTGCTCGCGCAGCAGGCGCACCCCGTACTCGTGCAGGGCCCGGCCGACTCCCCGGCGCCGCAGGTCCGGATGCACCAGCAGCTCGGCGGTGGCGTTGTCGGGGTTGTCGAGCTGCGGCAGGTCCAGTTGGAGGTAGCCGGCCGGCACGCCGTCCAGTCGGGCCAGCGCCCAGAGCGACCGGGTGCCGGGCATCGGCGTGTGGAACAGCGCGTCGAAGCGGCGCCGGCAGAAGGGCGGGAAGTCCGGCAGATCGACGTCGTTGACGGTCGATCCGATCCGGTACGCCTCGTCGACCGAAGCGTGGTCGGCGCCGTCGAACGACGCGATCGTGATGCTCATGCCGCTGAGCGTGCACCCGGGAAAAGCGATCGGGCCAGCGAATTAATCGCTGGCCCGATCGAACGTGGTCGGGAGGGACACTCGCACAACGCCTCCGGCGTTGGGTCGCAAGAACTTCAAAAGTCTTCGGCGAAATGCCCTCCCGCACGGAGCATCTTGCGCCGTCCGGTTCCTGCCGTCAAGTCCGTAGCGGCGGGTTTTCCACACTCACAGCGAAAACCCAGTTACCGACTGATCCACTCGGACCCCCGGTTCAGCCGAGGAGACCGGCGTCGCGGGCGGCGCGCAGCGAGGGCTTGATGTGGTGGGTCGGCCCGACCTCGCCGGCCACCGCGTCGATGGTCTTCAGACCCTCGCCGGTGTTGAACACGACGGTCTCGGCCGTCGGGTCGAGCCGACCGGACTCGACCAGCTTGCGCAGCACGGCCACCGTCACCCCACCCGCGGTTTCGGCGAAGACCCCTGTGGTACGGGCCAGATCGCGGATGCCCGCACGGATCTCGTCGTCGTCGGCGTACTCCATCCAGCCGCCGGTGCGGCGGACCGCCTCCAGGGCGTAGAGGCCGGCCGCCGGGTCGCCGATGTTGAGCGACTTGGCGATGCCGGTCGGCTTGACCGGGATGATCGTGTCGGTCTCGGCGTGCAGGGCGGTGGCGATGGGGTTGCAGCCGGCCGACTGCGCGCCGAAGACCTTCCAGCCGCCGGCCGGCGCCTCGACCAGGCCGATCTCGACCAGCTCGGAGAACGCCTTGTCAATCTTGGTGAGCAGCTCGCCGCTGGCCATCGGGATGACCACCTGCGCCGGGATTCGCCAGCCGAGCTGCTCGGCGACCTCGTAGCCGAGGGTCTTGGAGCCCTCCGCGTAGTACGGCCGGACGTTCACGTTGACGAACGCGGTGTCCTCGAACTCGTCGGTCTCCACCAGCTCGCCGCAGAGCCGGTTGACATCGTCGTACGAGCCGTCGATGGCGACCAGCTCGCCGCCGTAGACAGCTGTGGTGATGACCTTGCCCTGCTCCAGGTCGCTGGGGATGAAGACCACCGAGGGCACGCCGGCGCGGGCGGCGTGGGCGGCCACCGAGTTGGCCAGGTTGCCGGTAGACGCGCAGGCGAATCGGGTGAAGCCGAGCGCCTTGGCGGCGGTGAGCGCCACCGAGACGACCCGGTCCTTGAACGAGTGGGTGGGGTTGGCGCTGTCGTCCTTGACCCAGAGCGGCGCGGTGATGCCCAGCTCGGCGGCGAGGTGCGGGGCCGCCACCAGCGGGGTCAGCCCCGGGTCGAGGGTGACCCGGCTGGCCGGGTCCTGACCGGCGGGGAGCAGGGCGGCGTACCGCCAGATGTTGTTCGGGCCGGCCTCGATCTGTTCGCGGGTGACGGAGGCCAGCGCGGCGGTGTCGTAGTCGACTTCCAGCGGGCCGAAACACTCGTAACAGGCGTGCTGGGCGGCGAGCGGGTAGCGGGCCGAGCAGGCACGGCAGACCAGGGCGCGGGCGGGGCTGGCAGCGGTGTCAATGCCGGAGGTGACGAGCGTCGACGTCATGTCGAGGGTCCTCTCATCTTTCCCCGCATCGCACGGTGCGGCGGGGACGGAATTGGCACCTGCCCCGCGGGTCGCTCAGCGGTGAGCGCGCGGGGTGGTTGCCGGGGCGTCGTCGGGCCGTATCCCTCAGCCCCTCTGGATGAGGTATTCAGTTGTGCCGTCGAGTCTAGGACAACGCTGTCGGCCGCTGCCACCGCTGATCCCAGGGAGTGGGTCAGCGGGCATTCACGGCCACGGGGTCGGTCACCGCGATCGGGTCCGTTACCGCGCCCGGCTGGGGCAGCGACGTGGTTCGGGGCCGGGCGGCGAGGTTCGCGGCGGTCAGGGCGGCGATCGTGATGGCGGCCCCGACCAGCTCCACCGGCTCGGGGCGGTAGCCGCGGGCGATCTGCACCGCGAAGGTGGTCACCGGGACCAGGTTCATGAACAGCGCGGCGTTGGCGGCGCCGAGTCGCTGCACGCCGGTGTTCCAGGCCAGGACCGCGATCACGGCGCCCACCAGCACGGCGTACGCCAACTGCGGGGTGACCGCCACGAGGTCGGCGGCGGCCGGCGCGTGCTGCCAGCCAACGGCGTCGGCGCCGATGCTCAGGACGAGCATGGCGGCCGTGCCGGCGAGCGCGGTCAGTGTGGTGAAGCGCAGCGGCGACCATTCACCGAACCGGCTGGCGCCGTGGGTGTAGATGCCCCAGCCCAGCACCGCGCCGATCATCATCAACCCGCCGAGGCCGAACTGACCGAGCCCGGCCAGGCTCCCGCGCGTGATCACCAGGCCGACTCCGAGGAGCGCCACCAGGGAGAGGGCCAGCAGGAGCGGCTTCGGGCGTACACCGTCGCGGGCCCAGCGGACGAGCTGGGTGATCACCGGAGTGGTGGCCACGAAGAGGGCGATCTGTTGCGGGGCGGCGTGTTCGAGCGCCAGGCTGGTGAGCAGGTTGAAGCCGCCGAAGCCGACCACTCCGAGCACCACCACCTCCGCGGCCCGGCCACCGTTGCGCAGCGCGCCGGCACCCTCGCGGAGCAGTAGGACGCCGACCAGGACGGCGGCGGCCAGCAGGTAGCGCGTGGTGGTCAGGTTGAGCGGGTCGACCCGGTCGAGCGCGCTGGCCAGGATCGGGAACATCAGGCCCCAACCGAGCACGGCGACCAGTGGGTACGCGGTGGCGCGGGATCGCATCGGTAACTCCAATGTTCGAGTATCGTCGAACCAACGACACCGACCATAGGGTGTTGTTCGATGATTGTCGAACAAGGGTTACACTGGTCACATGGAGCCGCACGAGCCCGACCTGACCGCCGTACCGGTCACCAACGTGTTGGCCGCACTCGCCGACGACGTGCGGCTACAGATCGTCCGGGCGCTCGCCGAGGGCGGCGAGTCCCCCTGCGGCAGCTTCGACTTCGGCGTCTCCAAGGCGACCCGTAGCCACCACCTGAAGGTGCTGCGCGAGGCGGGCCTGACCCGGACCCGGGCCGCCGGCACCAGCAGACTGGTCCGGCTCCGCCGGGACGAGTTGGACAAGCTCTACCCCGGCCTACTGGACGCGGTCCTCATCCAGCGCCCGCCGGCCTGACCCCGCCCCGGCCTGGCCCGCCCTGGCCCGCCCCGGCCGCAGCCGACGGCGGCGGGTGGGACCTGCCTCAGGCGCTCGCTTTGGAGCTGAATCGTCTACGACATCAGCGGAGAGGCGCAGCCCGACGGGGCGCGTAGGCCCGCCCTCGCCCGGCGCGCCGCCGAAGCCGCCTCGTTGAGGCTCCGGCGACGCGTGGCACGGGTGCGGTCAGACGGACACCGCGTCGGGCTCGGCCGCCGAAGCCGATGCCAATGCCGAGGGCTGGTCGGTGCGACGTCGGGCCAGGAGCGTGTCGAGCGCCCAGGCGCCCGGGCCAAGGGCCGCGACCAGCAGGAACGCCCAGCAGAAGAGCGCCGCCTGCTCGCCTCCGTTGTGCAGCGGCAACAGAGCGTCCGGCTGGTGCACCACGAAGTAGGCGTACGCCATCGAGCCGGAGGCGAGGAGCGCGGCGGGTCGGGTGAAGAGCCCGACCAGAACCAGTACGCCGCAGACCAACTGGATCAGGGCGGCCCACCAGCCCGGCCAGGTGCCGAGCGGTACCGCCTTGCCGGTCATCGGGTTGCCGCCGAACAACCCGAACACCGAGGACAGGCCGTGCAACGTGAACAGCAGGCCGATCACGATGCGGAACAGGGACAGGGTCGGCCCGCCGAGCCGAGAGACGTTCATGGCACCTCCATCGAGTGGAATGGATGAAGCCCGTCCATCGTGAGGCACAGAGACATCGAAAATCATAAGTTCCTTGCTGGTGGGAAAATCCCCCCTGAAAATGGTATGACGATTCACCACCCCGCCCTCCCCAGCGCCCATCGACCCGCCCTAGACATGGGCCAGCTCGCCCGCCCTGCGAAGACCTACCGTGCCCGCGAGCGATGGCCAGGCCCGCTACGCCACCTCGCTCGGGCCGCGTTGAGGGTCCGGTCGGCGAAGCGTTGTCGCACCATCTCGATACGTCTCGGCTGAGCCCGTGAGGCTACGACGCACCTGCTGATCCCGGAAGCCCGCCGCTCGCCGCCTTTGACGCGGTGCCGCCTTGCCGACTGTTGCGAACCTCTGGGATGCCTGTTGCTACTTCGCGAGGGCGGACCACGAGGAGCTGAACGAAGGTGAGGCACCGATCGGCCTCACCGCCGAGAGCGTTGCACGGGAGGTGGCGATGAGTTTGCCGATGATGATCGCCACTCAGTGCGCCTTCCTGGACCCCGTCGCACTGCTGTCTCAGCGAGTGGGGCGGTGCCGTGATTGGCCTCGCAGCGGCCACGGCTGTCGCCAAGCAAGGAGTGGCGGTGGCCGCCACCGTCCTGGCAGGCTCCGGGCTGGTCCTGGGGGCAGCGTCAGGTGCGGTGACCAAAGCAGCGGTAACCGCAGCCTTCGACACCATCAAGGAACGTCGCCGAGCACGGCTGGCAGGCAGCGGCGGGAACGTCAGCGTCGGCGGTATGGCCGTGGAGATCGAACAGATCATCGCCTTGGTCGAGCGTAACCATGATGCGCTGCGCGGAGCGGCAGACCGGATCGGCAACAACCACGCCTGGTTGATGACTGTGCTCACAGGAGCGAGCCCGGCGGTCTTGCAGCAGGTCAACGGGCAATTGACCGGTGCACGTAGGTCGGTCGAGGAAGCCTGCACCATGCTACGGGCTGTCGAAGGACAACCTGCGCGGTTACCTTCGTACTGTTTGATATGACCTACGGCGTTTCCGATGTTCCCGCCACGTAGGTGCCCTTGCCCTGGTGGCCCTCGACCAGCCCTCGGTCACGCAGGATGCGAAGTGCCGCCTGAGCAGTCGAGACGCTGACCTTGTACTCGTCAGCAAGCTGGGCGTAGGTCGGAAGCTTGTCTCCCGGTTTGAGTTCGCCAGCACGGATTTTTGCGGTGATCGTCTCGACGACACGTACATAGTCGGCAGTGCGGCTTGTCATCAGGTGGTACTCCTCGCTCGGCACTACCATCTGATCACGGAACCTCTTCTCCTACAACACCGTCGTTGACTTAGGTAAGTACGTCAACTAACGTGACGGCCGTGGGACTCCTCGCTCGGCAGCCGGGGGTTCCGCCTCCCGGGTATCAGTCCCGGCCCTCCGGGGCAGCGCCCAAAGTGGTCCAGAACCCGAGCTGGGCTGGTTGTGGCGCTGCCCCGGGCACCCCCCGTAACCCCACGAGAGGAGTCCACCCGTGACCGTGTCGGAGACAGCGACGGAAGTGCCGGCGGCGAGCGCGATCTGGTCTGTGGAGCAGGTGACGGCCGAGCTGCGCGAGACGTACCTCGCCGTCGCCGCCGCGGCCGTGCTGCTGGAACGGACCGGGGCGGGCTGCGCCCACCCGACGATCCGGCTGGCGCGGCGCAGCGGCGAGGATGCGCTCGACCTGGCCGGTGATGCCGAGCGGCAGCTCAGCGACGGCGTTCACCTGCTCCGCACTGACGCCGGTCACCAGGATCGGGCCACCATCGGCGCTCTGGTCGAGGTGCTGGACACCGTCCGCGACCGGTTGGCCGAAGCAGGTGCCCGGATCGGTGCGCTCCCGGCCCGGATCAGCACCGCCGGGCAGCAACTCATCGGCACCGACCCGCACGACCGGCCCAGCGACCCGGCGGCCGAGACGGCGGCCGGGCAGTGGCACCGGGCCGCCGACCAGCTCGGGCTGATGACCGAGAGCCTGTCCACGGCGGTCGCCGCGCTCACGTCGTACACCGGCGGATTGTCCGGCGCGGAACCCACCACCACCTGAAACCTGCCCGCGGACCTCCGTGGAAAGGAAGGGGCCCGGGGTGGGTGCCGGGCCCGGCCGGTACGTCACGCGCGGTCGTGCCAGCCGACCCCGCCCGCCCCGGTGCCGCCGGCGAAGCCATCGAACGGAAGGCGGTCCACCGTGATCTACCAGACCATGCGGCGCCTGGTCCCCCAGCACGTCCGCGCCACCACCTTCGACGCCCGCCGGTGGCGCGGCCTCGACCCCACCCAGGTGTACGCCTACCTCGACCTACTCGCCGACGAACTGGAACGACTTGCCCGTGATCTCACCACCGCCAACATCGAGGGTGAACGCATCCGGCAGGCCCTGCGGCAGTGGCAGTCGCGGCATACCGACTGCCGCCACACCTCGACGGCACCTAACAGCCGGTGGTCCCGGTGACCGAACCGCACTGGATCATCCACCTGCCGACCACCCTGCGCCGGGTCGACGAAGTGGCGGCGCTGGCCATGGCGCTACGCCACTCCCTCGGCCACGTGCTCGCCATCGACTTCGGCGAGACGACGCTGAGCGAGGAAGATCGCCAGTTCGTGCGTACCCGAGTCTGGTGCGACCATCGCTTACCCGGCGGCGGCCGCTGCACCCTGCCCACCGACCACCCCGGCGCGTTGTGTGAAGCCGGCCCGACAGCCGTGAAAACATGCTCGGATGAGCCCCGAGAGCCGCCGCCGTAAGCGCGCCAAGTCCAGTCGGTCGGGCCAGCAGGTCGTACGTCGCACCCGGCCCACCGAGGTGGATCAGTGCCACTGCCCGGCGTGCTCGGATGCTGACTTCGACCCGCAGCACTTCATCGGCGACCTGGTCGCCGAGGGCGCCGACCTGATCAAGACGGATGATCCCGTCGAGGCCGAGTTGTTTGCCGCGACGTTCCTGTCCGCCGGTGACCTTGCCGGTGAAGGCTTCGCCGAGGCGCTCAACGAGGGCCTACTGCCGGCCGTCGCCGAGATCGGTACACCGGAAGCGCTCGCGGTGCTGATCGCGATCGATGCGGTCCGGGAGGGCACCGTCGCCGCGGCCGCCGCCCAGCGTCTGGTGGACGCGGGCGTGCCAACGCCGAGTTGGGCCAGCGAGTTGCGTCAGCCCGTGCAGGTCGGCCCATGTCGACGGTTCGCCGACCCGGCGGGCAGCGCGGCCATGCTCGTCTGCGCGTTCGAGCGGGCCGGGCGCTCGTACGGGTTCGTCGTCCACGTCGACCACCTCGACTGTGACGCGGCGGCCAACATCGTGCTCTTTCCGGCCGACGCCCTGAACGAGGTTGTCAACACCATCCAGCAGAACGGCCTGCGTGCCGGTGTGACGATCGTCGAGGAGTTGTTGGAGCCGGCCGAGTTTCGGTGGCAGGTCGAACGGGCTCTCGACGCCCGCGCGGACCACGACCAGGAACGTGACCCCTCAGAGTTCGACGACGAGTTCGAGGACGAGGACGGGCCGGGCTACCACATGCTGGCGGTGCTGCTGCGGGCCTGGATCCGTACGCTGCCCGAGCCGACGCGCCCACCGGCCCCGCACGACACCCACTCCCGTCAGCCCACCCTCGAGCTGCTGGAGATGATCAGCCAGATAACTGGGCAGGCACAGCAGATCCAAACCCGCGCGGGACGGCGTACCGCCGGGCGGAAGCTGCCGGCGAAGCGGAAGAAGTCCGGCCCAGCCGCGCCCATCTACCAGCTCAAGGTGGGGCTGCGGGAGGCGAAGCCCCCGATCTGGCGCCGGCTGGAACTGCCCGCCGACATCAGCCTGGCCGACCTGCACGACATCATCCAGGTGGCCTTCGGCTGGGACGACTCCCACCTGCACGTCTTCGAGACCCCATACGGCGACTTCGGGGTCGCCGACCGGGAGCTGGGCTACCGCGCCGAAGCCCCGGTGACCCTGGAACAGGTCGCGCCCGCCGTCGGTGACCGGCTGAGGTACACGTACGACTTTGGCGACAACTGGGCACACGACATCGTCGTGGAGAAGGTGTTGCCTCGCCAGCCCATCGCGTACCCACGATGCACCGGCGGTCGGCGGGCGGCCCCGCCGGACGACTGCGGCGGCATCTGGGGCTACGCCGAACTGGTCGAGGTGTTGAGCGATCCCGGCCACCCCGAGCACGGCGACCGGCTGGACTGGCTCGGACTGGCCTCGGCCGCCGACTTCCAGCCCGCCCGGTTCGACGCCACGGAGATAACCCGAGCCCTGACCGAAGGAAGCCGCGGGTGACCGACCCTACCGGCGAGCTGATCCTCTACCGCGCCGACGACGGCGGCTCGGTCGTCCAGTTACGGGCAGCCAAGGGGACGGTCTGGCTGACACAGGCGCAGATGGCGGAGCTGTACGGGACCTCGGTCCCCAACATCGTGCAGATCATGGGCCGCGTGCTGGCCGACGAGGAGGTGACCGAGGCAACTGTTAACTCTGAGTTAGTAGTTCGGGCCGAGGGCGGTCGGCAGGTGCGGCGCGAGATCAAGGTCTACAACTTGGACATGATCCTGGCCGTCGGCTACCGGGTGACCACGCCCCGCGCCGTGCAGTTCCGGCAATGGGCGACGACAGTCCTGTCGGAGTACCTGGTCAAGGGCTTCGCCATGCAGGACGAGCGACTCAAGGACATCGCGGCGGCGGACTACTTCGACGAACTGCTGGAACGTATCCGCGACATCCGCGCGTCGGAGAAGCGCTTCTACCAGAAGGTCCGCGACATCTTCGCCACCACCAGCGCCGACTACTCCGGAGGCAGTGACACCGCCAAGACGTTCTTCGCCACCATTCAGAACAAGCTGCTCTACGCCGTCACCGGTCAAACCGCAGGCGAGCTGCTGGTGAAGCGGGCCGATGCGGAGTCGCCGACCATGGGTTTGATCACCTGGCGCGGCCAGCAGGTCCGCAAGGCGGACGTGACTGTCTCCAAGAACTATCTGACTGCGGACGAGATCATCGAGTTGAACCGCCTCACGACAATGTTCCTCGACTTCGCCGAAGATCGGGCGCGGCGCCGACAGCAGATTTTGATGGCGGAATGGGTCCAGCGCGCCGACGCGTTCCTGACCTTCAACGAACGGCAGGTGTTGGACGGGGCTGGTGGGATATCGGCGGTGGCCGCTGAGGCGCGCGTCGGGCAGGTGTACGCCGAATATGACCATCGGCGCCGCGCTGTGCAGGCTGAGGAGGCACGCCAGCAGGAGGAGCAGGACCTCGCCGAGCTTTTGGAGTTCGAACGGCGCGACAGCCGCAGCGACGGCCCGCCAGACGGCGTTGCGTGACCCGGCGAGCGATGTCGTAAACGAATCAGCTCTAAAGGCGCGCCGGGCGAGGTCCCCCACCAGTTCGCGTGGCGGCGCAGTGAGCCGGCGGGGCCGGGCGGCGGTGTGCTGCCCAGGTGGGCGAGGATCAACGGATGATCTCGCGCGACACGGCAGCACGGCGACGCATCACCGCGACGGTCGCGATGGCTCTCGTGCTTGGCGGCTGCACCCGTGACCATCGCGGCCAGTCCGGCGACCCGAGCGGACCGCCCCCCGCGTCCAACCCGACTGCGGGCACCGAGCCGCCGGCGGAGTGCCCGGCCAGCGGCGTTCGGATCCGGTCGACCGGCGGGGACGCCGCGATGGGCCTGCGCGCCCTCGGCCTGGAGTTGGTCAACTGCGGCGAGCGCCCCTACCAGCTCAACGGATACCCGGTGCTGCACGTGTTCGACGAGGAGCGCGAGCCGATCATGCTGCGGGTGGTAAACGGCGCCAAGGAGATCACCTTGGGCTTCGACCATCCACCCCGGCAGGTCACCCTCGCCGCCGGGGAGCGGGCCACCGCCGTGGTGCTCTGGCGCAACCTGGTCACCGACTCGACAGTGGTGGCCACCAACGGCGAGTTCCTGACGGTGGCGCCCGCCGCCGGGCAGCCGGCCGAGGAGGTCGACCCGGATGGGCCGATCGACCTCGGCAACACCGGCCGGATCGGCGTCAGCGCCTGGAAGAAGGCAGACCCGTCCACCCCACCTACGACGTGATGTCCTTGCGGGTGAAGCGCCAGAACGCCAAGCCCCAGAACAGTGTCGCGTAGCTGATCGCCGAGATGCAGCCGCGCACCACGTCGTCGGTCTGCACCGGAGTGGACAACAGGCCCAGCCAGGCGGTGCTGAAGTGGGTGGGCAGGAAGTCGCGCAGCGCGCCCAGGGCGGTGATCTGGTCCAGGATGCTGGACAGGATCCAGAGCAGAACCGCGCCACCGACCGCGCCCAGTGCGGCGTCCGTGATCACCGACAGCAGGAACGCCAGGCCGGCCACCACCAGCAGTACGACCGCCAGGTAGCCCAGCACGGCCAGCAACCGGAGCAGCCCCTCGGTGGGTTCCAGCTCGGCGGCGACAGTGCTGCGCAGCGGCGACCAGCCGTAGCGCAGGGTGCCGGCCAGCAACGCGGTGCCGGCCAACAGCAGCAGGGCCAGTCCCGAGTACGCGAGCGCGACCACCAGCTTCACAGTCAACAACCGCGCCCGGGGCACCGGGATCGCCAGCAGATACCGCAGGCTGCCCCAGCTCGCCTCGCTGGCCACCGTGTCGCCGCAGAACAGTGCGACGACCACCACCAGCAGGAACGACGCCGACACGAAGATCGAGAACAGGGTGAAGTTGAGCCCGCCGGAGGTGGCCAGGTCGACAAGGCTGGCGAACTCGTTGTTGCCGTTGTCGTCGTCGCCACCGGAGTTGAACTGGAACGCGATCAGGATGATCAGCGGCAGCAACACCATGAACCCGAGCGCCAACTGGGTTCGCCGTCGGGACGCCTGTCGACGGAACTCCGCCGCGAACGGCATGGTGGCCGACGGCCGGTAGCCACGGGCCTCCCCCGCGTCAGTAACAACCATCACCGGTCACCGCTTCCCCGAGAGTTCTCGCCCACCAGGGCGAGGAACGCGTCCT
Organism: Micromonospora sp. D93; assembly: GCF_018070365.1. Lineage (NCBI taxonomy): Bacteria > Bacillati > Actinomycetota > Actinomycetes > Micromonosporales > Micromonosporaceae > Micromonospora > Micromonospora sp. D93. Next base: position 136,199 of record NZ_JAGPXW010000006.1, read on the forward strand.
CCAGGCGCCGCCGAGGCACCACCCGGTCCACCCCGATGCCGGCGCGCACCAGCTCGGCCACCACCTCGCTGCGGGCCGTGCCGTTGGTGTCGACCACCAGTTGGCCGTCGCTCTCCGGCAACACGCGAACCCCGTGCAGCCGGTCCAGCACCGCCCGCGCCGCCACCGGGTCGCTGACGTCGAAGAGCACGCTCGGCGACTCGCCCACGATTTCCTCCACCGGCCCGGACGCCACGATCCGGCCCTTGTTCACCACCACCGCGTGCGTACACGTCTGCTCCACCTCGGCCAGCAGGTGACTGGAGACCAGCACCGCTCTTCCGTCCGTGGCGTACCGCTGGAGCACCCGGCGCATCTCGGCGATCTGCGGCGGGTCGAGCCCGTCGGTCGGCTCGTCCAAGACCAGCAGCTCGGGGAGGCCGAGCATGGCCTGGGCAATGGCGAGACGCTGGCGCATGCCGTGGCTGTAATTCTTGATCCTCCGGTGCACGGAGTCGCCCAGCCCGGCGATCTCCAGCGCCGCGTCGAACTGGGCGTCCTCCCACGGCCGTCCGGTGGCCCGCCAGTACGCCTTCAGGTTGTCCAGACCCGACAGGTGCGGCAGGAAACCCGGCCCCTCCACGAGCGCCCCGATCCGGGACAGCACCGGCGAGCCGGGCACCAGCCGACGACCGAAGACGTAGATCTCCCCGGCGGTCGGCTGGGTCAACCCCATCAGCACACGCAGGGTGGTGGTCTTGCCGGCGCCGTTCGGCCCGAGTAGACCCACGACCTGACCCGGGTGCACCTCGAAGTCCACGTTCGACACCGCGACGAAGCCGTCCGCGTACTCCTTGCGCAGCGCGCGCACGGCCAGCGGGGTGTCCGCGTACTCCGGATGCACCGACCGGTCCTGGCGGCGGTGCCGGCGGCGGACCAGGGCGACGACCACGACGAGCCCGATCACGATGGCGGCGAGCAGGCCGGCGAGCACCCAGCGCCAGATCGTCGCCGCGGTGGGGATCGGCTCGCCGTTGACAGTGGGCAGGCTGACCGCGCCGTCCGCGGCCACCGTGTAGACGGTCGGCTCGACGGGTGTGGTGTACGCCTGGTCGGAGGTGGCCACCACCAGCCGCAGCCGGTGCCCGGCCTCCACCCGGCGGACGATCCCGGGCAGCGTCACGGTGACCGGGCGGGCGTCCTGCACCTGCCGCGGTAGGCCGGTGAGCCGGATCGGGGCGACCAGGCCGTTCGGCAGTGTTGCCGCGCCGTCCGGGTCGACGTCGTAGAGCTTGACGAAGAGCACCGCCTCGCCGGTCGGTGACGCGGCGCGCACTGTGACTGTGGGCGCACCGGCCACGTCGACCGCCTCGGTCAGCGGGGTCGACTCGAACTGGGCGTGCTGGCCGGGCACGTCACCGGCCACGCCGTCCAGCAGCGAGGCGAGCCCGCCCGCGAACGGGATCGAGGAGATGGCGGCCGGGTTGCCGTTCGGCGGGTTCGCGATCGGCTGCGCCGGGCCGGCGACCGTCACCTCCCGGCGGGCGTTGCCGGTGAGGCCCGGGTAGTCGGCGCGGCGGAAGCCGGTGGCGACGAGACCCCGGTCGAGCGCATCGAAGCCGGCGATCCGCGACCAGGTGAAGTCGTCGCCGGGCGCGTCGCCCTCGCCCTTGACGTAGTGGTCGAGCCACTGGACGGTCAGGAACTTCACCCGGTCCTCGTCGGAGCGGGGTCCACTGCCGCCGTCGTGCCCGCCGGTGAACCAGGCGACGCGTACCGGGGTGCCGGTGGCGGCGATGCCGCGCGCGTTCGCGTCCGCCTCGCCGAGCGGGAAGAGCGTGTCGGCCTCGCCCTGCACCAGCAGGGTGGGTGCCTTGATCCGGTCCAGCACACCGGCCGGGCTGGAGCGGCGCAGCAGGTCCACGGCGGCCTGATCCCCGCGCCCGGTGGTGGCGATCCGGAGGTACGCGGCACACACGTCGGCGGCGAACCGGCCGCAGGACGGGTCGGCGGCACCGGCCGGGGCGCCACCGGGACCGCTGCCCGGGCCGGCGCCCGGGCCGGGGCTGGGCGGGCCGGCCGACGCCGGTGCGCCCTGCGGCTGGGCGGCGGTCGCACCGGAGAGCCCGGCCGGGCCGGAGCCCACGTTGCCGCCGCCGCCGAAGAAGAGACCGGCCCAACCCTTCTTGAACACGCCCTCGGTCGGCGCTCCGCCGGTGCTCTCCGGCAGGAACGCGCGGGACAGGTCGTTCCAAGTGATCATGGGCACGATCGCGTCTACCCGACGGTCCTGGGCGGCGAGCAACAACGCCAACCCACCGCCATACGAGCCGCCGACCACACCGACCTTCGGGTCGCCGGCAGCGTCGGTGCGCACCTCCGGCCGCGCGGCCAGCCAGTCCAGCAGCCGCTCCGCGTCGCGTACCTCGTAGTCCGGGTTGTCCAGGTGGATCTCGCCGCCGCTGCGGCCGAAGCCCCGGGCGGTCCAGGTGAGCACCGCGTAGCCGCGCCCGGCGAACTCCTCAGCGTCGGAACGCACCGACTCCTTCGTGCCGCCGAACCCGTGCGCCAGCAGCACCGCCGGCACCTTCCGACCGGACGAGGCGTCTCCCGGCAGATAGAGGGTGGTGTCCAGGTCCACCGGCTGGTCGCCGGATGGTCCGGAGCGGACGGTGAGCATCGCGCTCTCGGTGCGTACGCCCGGTCCCTGTGGCCACACCGCCCAGGTCACGGCGGCGGCCAACAGCACGACGACCACCGCGGCGGCGGTCGCGCGGCGGCGGGTGGGCAGGGCACGCCGGAACCACGCGGCCGGCGACGGCGATGTCATGCGGCACACGGTACGGCCCGCAGCCTGAGCGTTGGCTGAGATCCGCCGTACGTCCGTCCGGTTGCCCCGATCGGTGCGCAGTGGGGTGCGAGCGCGCAACGTCCGACGCGGCGCAGTGAGTTGAGTTCGGATCCCGTGAATTCCGATCTTCCTCGGATATCCACCTCGATCCCTCCATGTCACACCCACAGACGACACAGAGCGTGCCGGTAACGAGGACAAATGGTGACATGGCTCGAAGTGACGCGAACCTGACTCGCCGAGTGAGGTCTGACCAGTGGAGGGTTCGATTAGTTTTCCGGTCCGGTGCACGGGACTTGTCGGCTAGTCCGACGCCGCGCCGATCCGCGCCCCACGCCGGAGGAGACACACATGACAGTCCCCGCGCCGCGGGCCCGTCGACGGCCGTCCACGCTGGGCCGACTGCTGCCCCTGCTGCTCATTGGAGCACTGCTGGCGCCGTTGGGCCTGCTCGTCACGACGAACTGGCGGCAGATCACCGACGACCGGGACCTCGCCGCCCGAGAACGGCTCGGCGTGCAGTACCTCAAGGCGCTGGCGGCGGTCACCGACGCCCTCGTGGAGGCCCAGTCCGCTGCGGTAAACGCTCGCCCGGTCCCCCGCGAAGCGCTCAACCAGGCGGTCGAAGTGGCCGCGGAGGTCGACGCCCGCATCGGCGGTGAGCTGCTCACCCAGGAACGCTGGGCCGGCGTACGAGCCAAGCTGGAGGCGTTGCGCGGCCGTAGCGCCGCCGACCCTCTGTCCGCCTACACGGCGTACGGGGAGGTCTCCGACCTGCTGCTGGCCCTGCACCGGAAGGTCCGGGAAAGCTCCGGGCTGGTCCGCGACCCGGAAGCCGACTCGTTCTTCCTGCAGGACAGCGTCGGCCAGGAACTCCCCGAGGCAGTGGTAGCCGCCGGCCGGCTCGGCGACCTCGGCACGCTGGTCGCCCGCCGGCCGGCCGCCGAGCAGCCCCGCGGCCTGCTGGAGCTGACCGGCCTGCGGGTGGCCGCCCTGGGCCCCGCCGCCGACCTCGTCGACAACCTGCGCTCAGCCGTGGACGGCTCGGAGAGCACCGACCTCGGTGCCAACGTGCTGACCCCGCTGGACACCTACCAGCGGTCGGTGGAGGCACTTGCCGCGTACTCCGCGCCGCGCCCGGACACCGGCAAAGTGGACCCCGGCCAGTTGGGCGCCGCCGCGCTCAACGCGCACCGCGCTGCCCGCCAGCTCCAACCGGTCATCCTCGCCGAGCTGGACGCGCTGCTGGTCGAGCGCATCGATGGCCTCGACCGGGACCGCTGGCTGACCGTCGGGGCCGGAGTCGTCACCGCGCTGCTGCTGGGCTGGCTCTCCGCGCTGCTGATCGCCGCCCGGCGCCGGGCCCGGCGCCGGGCCGCGCAGGCCGCGACCCACACGGAGAGCCCCGATACCCCGCTGCCCCTCGACCCCTGGCAACCGCCGGCCGGCGAGCCGAGGACTCTGCAACCGGCCGGGACGGTTCGTGAGCCGGAGACCGCACAGTGGGGGGCTTTCGATGCTGCTCGGTAGGCTCCGGATCCGCGGCAAGCTCGCGTTGCTCGTGGTGATCCCGCTGCTCAGCATGGTCGGCCTGGCCGTGCCGGTGATGCTCGACCGGGTGGCCGCGGCACAGCGGGCCGGCGACACCGCCGAACGGGTACGGTTCGCCAGCCGGGTTGGCAGCCTGGTCCAGGACCTCCAACAGGAACGCATCCTCTCCGTCGGCTTCCTGCTCGGCCGGGTCGAACGGAGTGAGCTGGTCCGCAAGTCCGCCGACGTGGACGACCGGGTGGCCGACCTACGGGCGGCGCGCAGCGACGCGTTGACCGACCAGGTCGACCAGGCCCTCGACGGCGTGTCCAACCTCGTCGACCTGCGGACGGCCGTCCTGGCCCGATCCGCCAACCCGGGCCAGGTGATGGATGCGTTCGGCCCGGTCAACAAGGGGATCATCGAGTCACTGCGGCTGGTGTTCGGGGTGGACACCGACACGTTGCCGGGCCGGCAGGTGCTCGCCCTCGACGGGCTGCTGCGCGCCGACGAGGGCCTGGGCGCCTGCGCCACCCTGAGCCTGCTGGTCAAGGCGGTCGGCACCCCGGACACCACCGCCGGGTACGTGGCGTGCATCGCCGCGCTCATGGTCGACAACTCGCGCTTCCGCAGCCTGATCACACCCGAGCAGCTCACGGTCGCCGAACTCAACGACGCCGCCGTGGCCGCGCGTACCAGCCCCGACTTCCTGGTCCGCAGCGCCCGGGACCCGGCCGCCGCGGTCCGTGACGTGCCGATGGAGGCGCTCTTCCCGGCCGTCCGCACGATGATCCGGCTCGGTCAGTTCGTCGAGAAGAAGCTGGTCGCCGACGTGCTCGCCGAGGTGACGGCTGAGCAGCGGCGCGCGCTGACCGCCGCGTACCTGGTCGGTGCCGTGACGGCGTTGATCCTGACGCTTGTGGTGGTGCTCAGCGTGGCGGTGGCCCGGACGGTGGCCCGGCCGCTGACCCGACTGACCCGTTCGGCCGACCGGGTCGCCCGGGTCGCCGAGGCGGAGCTGGTCCGGGTCACCGACGACGAGGCGGAGAAACCTCAAGCGGTCCGGCTGGAGCCGGTGGACATCCGCGCCAAGGACGAGATCGGCGACCTGGCGCGGGCCTTCGACCGGGTGCAGAACACCGCGGCGCGGTTGGTCGAGCGGCAGGTCGCCGGCCGGCGCAACGTGGCGCAGATGTTCGGCCACGTCGGGCGGCGTACCCAGAACCTGGTGGGTCGGCAGATCGCGCTGATCGACCGGCTGGAGCAGCAGGAGGCCGACCCCGGCCGCTTGGAGCACCTGTACCGACTCGACCACATCTCCAGCCGGTTGCGGCGTAACGCCGGCAGCCTCGTGGTGCTCTCCGGCTCGGCCGGGGCCGATGCGCACACCGCGCCGGTGCCGTTGGCCGACGTGGTCCGGTTGGCGCTCGGTGAGATCGAGGACTACACCCGGGTGGAGGTGCAGGTGCCGGCGGGCGTCTCGGCCGCGCCGGCGGTGGTCGGTGACCTCGTCCTGGCGCTGGCCGAGCTGATGGAGAACGCCACAGTCTTCTCCCCGCCGCACACCCGGGTGCTGGTGGCCGCCGAGACGTCCGGCCTCGGTGCGCGGCTCACCGTCGTGGACCACGGCATCGGCATGAGCGAGCAACGGCTGGCCGAGGAGAACGCCCGGTTGACCCGCCGGGAACGACTCGACCTGGCCCCGACCGAGGTGCTCGGTCTCTTCGTGGTGGGCCGGTTGGCCCGTCGGCACGGCTGGCAGGTTGCCCTGGCCGCCACCGGCGGCGGTGGGGTGACCGCACAGCTGGAGATCCCGTCGGGCTCGCTGGTGCTGCGCCGCGCCGACCGCCCCGGGGCTGCCGTGGCCCGCGCCTCGGTGCCGGATCGGGACCGGCGTACGACGGTGGCGACGCTCGACCCCGAGCACGACGCGCGGCCCCGCGCGACGGCAGTTTCCGCCGTGCCGGCCCGCTTCGACTCGGACCTGCTCAGCCGGGCCACCCGCAGCCTGGACGCCGGCCCGTCCTGGAACGCGTTCGGTCAGGACCAGCCGGAGCCGGCCGTTGCCGAACCCCAGAGCCCGGAACCGGCGGGCAAGCCGGCCGGGCCACGGGTGCGGCAGCGGGTGCCCGGGGCCACTCTGCACGCCACCGCCGCGACGACCCGGCCGGTGGACGCCACCGGCGCTGACCCCGCCGCCGCCCGCGCGCTGGTCGAAGCCTTCCAGGCCGGTGTACGCCGCGCCGAACTGCACGTGGCACCGGGCCTCGGTGGTACGTCGGCGCGGACGGCCAGCGACCCGTCGGCCAGCGCCGGGACGGCCGTGGTGGACCCGGGCACGACCGTCGACCTGCCCAGCACGCCGGGAGGCGCCGGCCCCACGGTGCCGCTTGATGGCGGCTCGGCCGATGCCGCGCCGGGACGGCCCCGATTGAGCCGACGGGTACCGGGGGCGAACCTCACCGCCATCCCGGCCTGCCAACCGCCCAGTACGCATCTCGGTGACCCGTCCGAGGTCCGCGACCTCATCAACGAGTTCGAGGCGGGCGTCGCCCGCGCTCTCCGCGAAGTCAGCCCCGACCACCGGAACGAAGAAGGATCATCACGGTGACCAGCCCCTTCCTGCACGACAATGTCGACCAGAGTCAGCCCAGCGCCACTGGGGACCTCAGCCCGGAGGCCCGTACGTTCAACTGGCTGCTGGACTCCTTCACCTCCAGCACCGCAGGAGTCCTGGAGGCGATCGCGGTCTCCTCGGACGGTCTGCTGATGGCCATGTCGGCGATCAAGGATCGGTCCAACGCGGAGCGGTTGGCCGCCGTCGTGTCCGGGATGACGAGCCTCGCCGGTGGGGCCGCCAGTTGGTACGCGCTCGGCGGCCTGAACCGGGTGATCGTCGACATGGCCGACGGCTACCTGCTGATCAGCGCGATCAGCAGCGGTTCCGTGCTCGGGGTGGTCGCCGACCGTTCGGCGAACCTGGGCACCGTCGCGTACGAGATGACGCTCTTCGCCGGACGGGCCGGTGGCGCCCTGACCCCGCGACTGATCGTCGAGTTGAAGAACGCCGTTCAGCAGTGACCCCCGACGTCGCCGGCGAGGATCCGGATCCGGATCCCAGGGTTCGGATCCGCCCGTACCTGCGCACGTCACCCCCGACCGGGGACGGCGCGGCGGCGACACCGGCGCTGCCGGAGCCGGACGGGGACCAGCCGGCCGGTCCCCGTCCGTTCGTGCTCACCTCGGGGCGGGTGGCGGGCGCCGACCCGGCGATCGGGCTGGAGACCCAGGTGACCGCCCGCACGGACAGCGGCTGGTGGGCCGGCTCACCCGGTGCCCTGCTGGCACCGGAACTTCAGACGATCATCGCGCTCTGCGCGGAGCCGATCTCGGTGGCCGAGATCTCGGCCCGCGCCCGACTGCATTTCGGCGTGACGCGGGTCCTGGTCGGCGACCTACGGGCCGCCGGGCACCTGGACGTGCACGTCACCGACACCGACGACTCTGTCGACCCCGATCTCATCCTGCGAGTGATTGATGGACTCCGTGCGATCTCCTGAATGGCCGGCCGCCCCGCTCGGCGGGGTCGCCGCGAACAGCGCCGCCGCCCGTTACGGCATGTCCCCGGGCACCGGGCCGATTGTCGGTCGGGCCGGCCCACCGCCGACCGCGCCGCAGGCCGCACCGCCGCCGTACCGGCCCTCGTCCGGGACGGGGTCGGTGTCGCCGCCTGCCGGTAAGCCGGCCGCACCGCCGATCCCGGTCAAGATCCTGGTCGCCGGTGGGTTCGGGGTGGGCAAGACCACCACAGTGGGTGCGATCTCCGAGATCGCGCCCCTGACCACCGAGGCCGAGATGACCACGGCCGGGATCGGCGTGGACGACCCGGGTGCCCGGTCCACCAAGACCACCACCACGGTGGCGATGGATTTCGGCTGCGTGACGATCGACCGCAGCCTGAAGCTCTACCTGTTCGGCACGCCGGGGCAGACCCGGTTCGGTTTCATGTGGGACGACCTGGCCCGGGGAGCGCTCGGCGCGCTGGTGGTGGTGGACAGCGCGCGGTTGGACGACTGTTTCCCGGCCATCGACTTCTTCGAGCGGGCCGGGTTGCCGTTCGTCGTCGGGGTCAACGCCTTCGACGGGCGACTGGCCCTGGAGCTGGGCGAGATCCGCTGGGCCCTGGCCATCGGCGATCATGTACCCCTGGTGCAGTTCGATGCCCGCGACCGGCTCTCGGTGCGGGATGCCCTACTGGTCGTCCTGGACCGCGCGCTGGACCGCGCTACCCGGGACAGGAGGGCCTGAGCCAACCAGCTCCGGCCGTGGCGGGAAGAGGTGATCTGGTGAGGGGCGACCTGGACGAGACGCTGGCCCGGCTGGCCCGACGTGAGGAGGCGTCGCGCCGTCGGGCCACCGACCGTGACGACACCACCGCACCGTCGAGCCCGCCCGGCCTCGACAGCGGGACCCGCGACACCCGGTCCGGCCGGCACGACCCGCGGCACGCCGGGGTGGAGGCGCCGGGCGACGTGGCGGGATGGGGGCCGGTCGAGGAGGTGGCCGAGGCGGTCCGCCAGGTCGTCGGCGCCTACCCCGGGCTGGCGGTGACCGTGCAGGTGGAACACGCCGGGCGGACGTACCCGATGCGGGTCTCCTGGGACGGGCCCGCCGTCACGGTCGGGCCGGTGCCCCCGCCGACCCCTGTGGAACCCCCGCCGGCCTGGCCGCTCTCCGGCCGCACGGTGCCCGCCTGGGGGCCCGGCCCGGACGGGTTGACTCCGGACCCGGCGGCCCGGTTGGCCGAGCTGATCCGACGCGACCCGACGCTCCTGGACGAGCTGGATCCGCGTCGCTGACCGGCGGGGCTGGCTGCCGGCGGCTACGGTCGGGCAGTGGCGCAACCCGACCTGACCCTGACGGCGAGCCTGCGGCCGGCGGCGCTGGACGCCCGACGGGGCATCGTGCGCCTGCACCCGGAGGCGCTTACCGCGTTGGGGCTGCGCCCCGGCGACCCGGTCCGCCTCGCCGGCCGCCGCGAGACGGCCGGGATCGCGGCGGCGGCCGGGCCGGGCGCGAGCAGCGCCCTGCTGTACGCCGACGACCTGACGTTGGGCAACCTGGGTCTGCGCGACGGCGGTCAGGTGCGGGTGAGTCCGGTGCCGTTGGTGCCGGCGAGCCGGGTCGTCCTGGCCGGGCCGGTGGGGGTCGTCGCGGCGGTCAGCCCGGAGATGCTGCGGCTCGCCCTGCTGGGCAAGGTGCTCACCGCCGGTGACGACGTGTCGCTGCTGCCGCAGGACGTGCTGCCGGACGCCTCGGTCCGCAGCCTGGTCGAGGCGGCGCGACGCAGCCTCGCCAACACCGTCGGTTTCGCCTGGACCAGCACCCTACTCACAGTGGTCACTGTCGAGCCGGCGGCTGGTGCCCTGGTCACCATGGGCACGGTGATCGGTTGGGAGCACGGCGCGACCACCCACGGCGGGCCCGCCCCGGTCGGCACCACGCTGGGTACGAGCGCCGACCCGGTGCCGGTCGAGGACGCGCCCGACGTGGACGAACTGCCCGGGCTGCGGGCCCAGGCCGAGGAGCTGACCGAACTGCTGGACCTCGGCTTCCACCACCGGGAGGTGTTGGGCCGGCTCGGCACCACCATCTCGTTGGGGGTGTTGCTCGTCGGCCCGGCGGGTTCCGGGAAGTCGGCGCTGGTCCGGGCGGTGGCCGCCCGGGTCGGTGCCCGCGTTCACCCGCTCTGGGCGCCGGAGGTGGCCGCGCTGACCAGTCAGGCCGCCGCCGAGCGGTTGCGCGTCGCGGCGACGGCGGCCCGAGCCGGCGGGCCGGCGGTGCTGCTGGTCACCGACGTCGAGGCGCTCGCACCCGCTGACGATCCCGGCCCGGTGGCGACGGTGTTCCGTCAGGTGCTCGCGGAGAGCATCCGCGCCGGCGTCGCCGTGGTCTGCACCACCGGTCGGTCCGAGGCGGTCGACCCCGCACTGCGCGCGCCCGACCTGCTGTCGCTGCGGATCAGCGTCCCGCTTCCGGATCAGGCGTTGCGCCGCGAACAGCTCACCGTACTGACCCGGCAGGTGCCGTTGGCCGACGACGTCCGGCTGGACGACGTGGCCGCGCGTACCCCCGGGTTCGTCGCGGCGGACCTGGCCGCACTGGTCCGGGAGGCCGGGGTACGCGCGGCACTGCGGCAGAAGTCCGCGGAGACACCAACGGTGTCGATGGCCGACTTCACCGCCGCCCGGGAGGTGGTCCGGCCCACCACGATGGCGTCGTCCACCCTGGATCTGGCCTCGGTGACGCTGGACGACGTGGGCGGCCTGGACGAGGTCAAGCAGACGCTCACCGAGTCGGTGTTGTGGCCGCTGACCTACCCGGACACCTTCGCCCGGCTCGGCGTGCAGCCGCCGCGCGGCGTTCTGCTCTACGGGCCACCGGGCTGCGGCAAGACCTACCTGGTCACCGCGCTGGCCGGGTCGGGGCGGGCCAACGTGCTGTCGGTCAAGGGCGCCGAACTGCTCTCCAAGTGGGTGGGTGAGAGCGAACGCGCGGTCCGTGAGCTGTTCCGTCGGGCCCGGGAGGCGTCCCCCACCCTGATCTTCCTGGACGAGGTGGACGCGCTGGCACCGGTACGTGGCCAGGCCACCGACGGTGGCACCACGGACCGGGTGGTCGCCGCCCTGCTCACCGAACTGGACGGGATCGAGACGCTGCGCAACGTGGTGGTGGTCGGCGCGACGAACCGGCCGGACCTTGTCGACCCGGCACTGCTGCGGCCGGGCCGGTTGGAGCGGCTGGTCTACGTGCCACCGCCGGACGGGCCCGCCCGCGCGGAGATCCTGCGGGCCTCGTCCCGACAGGTGCCGTTGGCGCCGGACGTCGACCTGTCCGCCCTCGGCGACGAGCTGACCGGCTTCTCCGCCGCGGACTGCGCGGCGCTGGTCCGCGAGGCGGCGCTGGCCGCGATGCGGGAGTCGCTCGCCGCCGCGACGGTCACCGCCGAGCACGTGTCGACCGCACGGGCCCGGGTACGCCCGTCGCTGGACCCGGCCCAGGTCGCCGCCCTGGCCGCGTACGCCGCCAACCGGGAGTGAGCACTTTACAGCGCCGGCGGCGTCGAATCGAGGCAGATCTCGGCGCGTACCTTGCCGTCGTCCTCGCGCAGCTTCGCGCCGCACTTGCGCAGGACCGATACCGCGCCGATGTTGTCCGGGGTCGTCTCGGCGACCACCGCCCGCATACCCGCCCGAGCCGCGGCGTTCAGCAGCTCCCGCAGGGCGGCCGCGCCGATCCCCTGCCCCCGTGCCGATCGGCCGAGCCACATTCCGGTCTCCACCGTGCCGGGCTCGTCGCAGCGCGTCATCCGCACCATGCCCATCACTTCACCACCGACGAGGATGGCGTACATCTGCGAACCGGTCCGGCCGTGCAGCCCACCGAAGCTCGCCCGGTGGAATTCGCGGAACGCCTCGCGGCGGGCGAGCGACCAGCCGGCGGGCGCCTCGACCGGGGGCATGACATCACCCGGTTCCGCCTCCGCAGCCGCTACGGAGAGCAACGGCTCCAGGTTCCGCTCGTCCACCGGCTCCAGCCGGACCGCACCCGCCACGTGCCGCAGTCTGCCGCCCTCATCGGCCGAAGTCCACCCCATTGGCCATCCACTGGCGGTCCGGACAGCGGTACCGGCCGGTCGGGCGGCCCGGGTGTTCTGCATCACGCTCTGTTGTCACCCGACCGGGTGTCGAACGCTCAAACCGCCGACACGAACTCGCAGAACACCACCGATGCATCGTCGGTGGACTTGTGCCGGCGAAGTCGGTCGGGGTGGTCGCGCTCGGCGTCCCGCACCCGGTCGATCAACGCACCCGGACCGTCGGCGCCCAGCAGGTCCAGCAGACCGGCCCAGTCGGTCAGCGCGAACTGCTCCACCGCGCTGGACGCGCCGTCACTGAGCAACGCCGCCCGCCGGAGCGCCCCCGGACCGTGCCGGGGCGCGGTCCCGGTCACCGCGTGGAAGGCCGCGTCCGGGTCGGAAGCCGCCACCCAGTAGCCGTGGGTGCGGTTCATCCGCTCCCGCTGCACGCTCACGGCGTGCCGGAACCGGGTGACCGGGTCCGCCGCGCCGCCCGGCACGATGGCCACCGTCTCCCGCAGCTCGGCCATCGCCGTGTCCAGCCGGTTGTCGGTGACCACGCTGACCTGCCCGCCGGCGTCGAGGACCAGTGGGCTGTCGCAGAGCACCAGGTAGTCCACCTGGTCGCCGCAGTCCCGCAGGAGGCAGACCGTGCTGGACGGGGTGCCCGGATGGTCGAGGTCGCACTGCCCGCCGTGGTCGGCGCGCACCGCGAGGATGGCCGCGGCCAGGTTGCTTGTCAGCCGGGCGGCCGGGCGTACCGCCTCGGCGACGCCGATACGGGCGGCCAGGTGCCGGACGTACCACTCGGGCCCGTGCACGCAGCCGGTATCGAAGCCGTCCGGCACCGTCGCGCCGTCCAGGACACCGACCAACGGGCCGAACCGGAAGACCAGATCCTCGTTGACCGGCCGGCCCGGGGCCGGCGCGGACGCGGAGCGTACCCGCATCACGGGCGTTCCTCCGTCGGATTGCTGCCCGTCATAGCCTGCCTCCTCCGTCGCCTCCGGCGAGGCGCGCTCCCCGCGTACCCCTTGGGTTCGGCTACATTCCTGCCCCGGCCGGTAGCGGTCAGCGGCGGCGGTTGCGGGCGCGCGACGAGCGCAACCGGCGGAGTCGACTGATCAGCACGGGGTCGGCGGCGAGTGCGGCCGGATTGTCCAGCAGACCGTTGAGCAACTGGTAGTACCGGGTCGACGAGATCCCGAAGGTGTCCCGGACGGCCTGCTCCTTGGCGCCGGCGTGCCGCCACCACTGCTGCTCGAAGGCGAGGATGGCCCGCTCCCGCTCGGTCAGCCCCGGCGCGGGATCAGCGGGCTGCGTCGACTCGTCCGCCGGCGACGCAGAGTCGTCGGTCTCGATGGGCGGCGCCGGTCGGGGACTCGGGACTGTCGGCCCGGCGGCACCCGCGCCCTCACCCGGACGAGCGTCGATGGACGGCTCGGGGGCGGCCGGGGTGGTGTCGGCGGACATGTCGCTCAGCCTAGCCAGCGGCGACCAGGGACGCAGCAAGCGGCGCGGCCGGTCCGCACCGCCGGGAACCCCGACGGCCGGGCCGGCCGCGCCGCGTCACTCCGGTCAGGTCAGGTGATGTCGCGGCGACGCATCGCCCAGAGCGCCGCCCCGAGGATCACCACCACCCCGACCGAGAGCAGGACGGAGGACTGCTGCCAGGTGATGTCCATCGTGGCCGGCTTGCACTCCCCGCTGAAGGTCGCGTTGCAGGAGTTCCAGTCCTGCAACGTGACCGTCTTCGTCATCCAGGCCAGCGCGTACGTGGGCAGCAGCCAGGCCTCGGCGAACCGCACGCCCGCCATGGACAGCAGGATGCCCAGGCCGAACTGGCCGACCACCATCACCGCCACCACGCCACCGAGGGCCATCGCGGTGTGCCGACCGAGCGAGGCGAGGGCGAAGCCGATTGTGGTGAGCACCAACACCAGCACCACGCCGCGTACACCGGTCAGCATGAACGACTGCCAGACCCCCGAGGTCATCTTCTCGGTGCTGCCCCGGAAGTTGGCGACCGCCCAGAACCCGGCAAACCACAGCACCGCGGCCGGAAGCGTCACCGCCAGGATGCCGGTGAGCAGCGCCGCCAGCTTGGTGAGCAGTACGGTGAGCCGCTTCGGCCGCCAGAGCAGCAGGTTCATCATGCCGCCGGTGCTCCACTCGGCGCCGACGAAGGACGCGCCGATGACGAACCCGACCAGGGCGAGGATCGCCGCGAACGGGATCAGGGTCTCGTCGAACGTCTCCTTGAAGTCGAACGTCGAGGGCAGGAACCACTGTGCCTCGATCTGGTCCCGCGACGGCGGCGTGATCATCGAGCAGTCGTCGGGGTAGCGATCATTGTTCGCCGTGCCGGCGGTCTTGGCCTGCTCGCACTCGGCGCGCGCCTGCTCGCTCCAGCGCACCTGCTCCTGGTACTGCTGGTCGGCCTTACGCTCGGCCTTGGCGTACTGGCCGGCATCGATCTTCTGGTTGGTGAAGAACACCCCTACCACCACCGCGGCCAGCACCAGCAGGCCGAGCAGTGTCATGTAACGGGTGAAACGCCGCTTGCTGAGCCGACGCAGCTCGGTACGAAAGAGGCTCACGCGCCCCACCCTCCCCCGGCGGGACCGGGCTGACCCGTCCCGCCGACCTTCATGGACTCGTCGACCTGCCGGTGCTGACCGGGTACCGGCGCGGTGGCGGTCAGTTCGAGGAAGACGCTCTCCAGATCGACGGCGATCGGCGCCAACTCACTGACGTAGAGGTTCTTCTCGGCGAGCAGCCGGGTCACCGACGCCGGCTTGTCGACGCCGGCCAGCATCAGGTGGTCCGGGTGACCGGTGACCCGGATCCCGGCCTGGGTGAGCGCCTCGGTGGCCACCGGCAGGTCGCTGACTGCCTCCAGCCGGATCCGGACCGCACCGGACGAGTGCTGGGCGAGCACCTCGTCGACCGGGCCGAACGCGACCCGCCGGCCCAGCGAGATGATGGTGACCGAGTCGCAGATCAGTTGGATCTCACCGAGGATGTGGCTGGACAGCACCACTGTCATTCCGGACTCGGCGAGCGTCCGCATCAGCGTGCGCATCTCCCGGATGCCGCCCGGGTCGAGGCCGTTGGCCGGCTCGTCGAGGATGAGCAGCTTCGGGTTCTTCAGCAGGGCCGAGGCCACGGCGAGCCGCTGCTTCATGCCCAACGAGTACGTCTTGACCCGCTCGCCGGACCGGTCGCGCAACCCGACGAGTTCCAACACCTCGTCAACCCGGGCCTGTGGCACCTCGCCCGCCCCCGCGAGCAGGGACAGCGTGTCCCGGGCCGTGAAGTGCGGGAAGAACTGCGGGCTCTCCACGATCGCGCCGACCTGGCCGGTGACAGCGGGCAGCGCGTCGGGAACTTCGTGCCCGAGCAGCGCCATCCGGCCACCGTCGGGTCGGATCAGTCCGAGCAGGGTACGCAGCGTGGTGGTCTTGCCGGACCCGTTGGGACCCAGGAAGCCGTGCACCTGCCCCGCGTTGACCTGCATGTCGAAGCCGTCGAGCGCGTTGCGGGTGCCGCGTCGACGACTCTTGTACGTCTTACGTAGACCTTCGATCTCCAGGACAGCTGGCAAGCTGCACCTCCCCCGATGGGTGGGCGTGACAGCCGACACCATACGCGGTATGCAGGAGCGCGCAATACGCGGTATGCACCGACGCGCCGAACAGGCTAATTCATCGACGGAGCGTGACCGTTCAGGCGCAGATGACCTGTACGCCGGCAGCGCGGAACGCGTCCACCACCTCCGGCGCGGCACCGGAGTCGGTCACCAGCGTCTCCACCCGCTCGACTGGGCAGATCCGGGCGAAGGCGTGACCCCCCAGCTTGGACGAGTCAGCGATGATCACCACGCGCTTGGCGCGGGCCACCATCAGGTTGTTCATCGCCGCCTCCCCCTCGTGGTGGGCGGCGGCGCCGAGCTGTGGGTCGATCGCGTCCACACCGAGCAGGGCGACGTCCAGGGTGACCTCGCGCAGCAGCGCCCCGCCCAGCGGGCCGACCAGCTCGAACGACTTCGGGCGCACCACTCCGCCGGCCACCACGACCTTCATCCGGGATCGGACCAGCAGCTCGTTGGCGATGTTCAGCGCGTTTGTCACCACTGTGAGCTGGGCGCCCTCGGCGCTGGTGTTCAGATCCGGTCGCACGGCGAGCGCCCTCGCCACCTCGGTGCTGGTGGTGCCGCCGTTCAGGCCGACCACTGTGCCCGGCGTGACGAGCGCCGCGGCGGCCGCCCCGATCCGCTGCTTCTCGGCCGAGTGCTTGGCCGTCTTGTAGCGCAGTGGCAGGTCGTACGACACACCGTTGGCGACCGCGCCGCCCCGGGTCCTCGTGATCATCTGCTGCTGGGCGAGCTGGTCGAAGTCACGCCGGATGGTGGCCTGGGAGACGTCCAGCCGCTCGGCTGCCGCCTCGACGCTGACCCGGCCGTTGTCGGTCAGCATTTCGAGCAGGGCGTTCCATCTGGCGTACCGGTCCACTGCGGGGGCCCTCCCAGCAACTGCACGGACGGTGATTGATTGCGTGCACACTAGTGCGCGAAACTAGGCTTGCGCAAAAGACTGACCTGCGCGATCGGATCGTCGGTTGCCATGGTCACCCGCGTTCGCGCAGAATAACGCGCGAAATGCGGGTCTAACGAGCCGTATTGCGCACCGATCGGCCTGCGAGGAGTTCCCATGGCGCACGTGGACGCGGAGATCGCGAGCCAACCCGACTGCTGGCGGGAGGCGGCCCGGCTGGCCGAGGTCGTACGCGGTGATCTACCGCGCCCCGGTGAGAGGGTCGCCGTCGTCGGTTGCGGCACGTCGTGGTTCATGGCGATGGCGTACGCGGCCCGCCGCGAGCAGGCCGGCCAGGGTGAGACCGACGCGTTTCAGGCGTCCGAGTTCCCCGCCGGCCGCCGCTACGACCGGCTGATCGCGATCACCCGTTCCGGCACCACCACCGAGGTGCTGGAGCTGCTCGCCGCGCTGCGCGGACGGACACCCACCACCGTCATCGTCGGTGACCCCGCGTCCCCGGCGGTCGACCTGGCCGCCGCCACCGTGGCCCTGCCCTTCGCCGACGAACGGTCGGTCGTGCAGACCCGCTTCGCGACCACCGCGTTGGCAGTGCTCCGGGCCCAGCTCGGTGACCCGGTGACCGCGCTCGCCGCCGACGCCGAGGTGGCAGTGCGATCACCGCTGCCGATCGACCCGGCCACCATCGAACAGGTCACCTTCCTTGGCCGGGGGTGGACGATCGGGCTGGCTCAGGAAGCGGCGCTGAAGTGCCGCGAGGCGGCCACCTTCTGGGCCGAGGCGTACCCGGCGATGGACTACCGGCACGGCCCCATCTCGGTCGCCGCGCCGGGCCGGCTGGTCTGGGCGTTCGGTGAGCTGCCCGACGGGCTGCCGGAGGATGTGGCCGCCACCGGCGCCGCCTTCGTGCACAGCCGCACGCACGGTTGGCGCACGGTGCTGGGCAGCTGGTCCGCCGGCCGGACCCCGGTCGACCCGATGGCCGACCTGATCCTGGCCCAACGCTTCGCTGTCGCCCTGGCCACCAGCCGGGGCCTGGACCCGGACGCGCCCCGACACCTGACCCGGTCCGTGGTGCTTGCATGAGCGACCGCGTGGTCGTTGCGCTGGACGTCGGCGGCACCGGCATGAAGTGCGCCCTGGTCCGACCGGACGGCGTCGTGGTACGCAGCGAGCGGCACCCCACCGACGCTGCCCGCGGCCCAGCCGCCGTGGTCGGCACCATCCTGGAGGTGGCCGGCGGGCTGGCCGACAAGGCCCGCGCCGACGGGCTCGCCCCGATCGCTGTCGGCATCGCCGTCCCCGGGGTGGTGGACGAGGCGCACGGCGTCGCGGTCTGGTCGGCGAACGTGGGCTTCCGGGACGTACCCCTGCGGGACCTGACGGTGAAACGGCTGGGCCTGCCGACGGCGCTCGGCCACGACGTGCGTGTCGGTGGTCTCGCCGAGGCCCGGCTCGGCGCCGGACGCGGCACCGGGCACGTGCTGTTCGTGGCCATCGGCACCGGCATCGCCGCTGCTCACGTCGTGGACGGCAAGGCCGCCGTGGGAGCCCACGGCGCCGCCGGGGAGATCGGCCACATCCTGGTCCGGCCGGACGGCCCACGCTGCGGCTGCGGCCGACCCGGCTGCCTGGAGGCGGTCGCGTCGGCCGCCGCGATCGGCCGCCGCTACGCCGAACTCGCCGGGAAGACCGCGGACGCGCCGGTGACGGCGGCCGAGGTGGCCGAACGGGCTGCGGCCGGCGAACCGCTCGCCGGCCAGGTCTGGCAGGAGGCGGTCGAGGCGCTCGCCGATGGCCTCGCCAGCGGGCAGGCGCTGTTCGACGTGGCGACGATCGTGCTCGGCGGTGGCCTCGCGCAGGCCGGGGACCGACTGTTGAGCCCGCTGCGGGCGGCGCTGCACGAACGAATGACCTTCCACCGGGAGCCGCAGCTGGTCGCGGCAGCCCTCGGCGACGAGGCCGGTTGCCTCGGTGCCGCCCTGCTCGCCCTGGACGCCGTGGGTGTCCGTGACCATCAGGAGAAGCGATGACCGTACGGGTGAACGGCCGAGTGGTGACCCCGACCGGAGTCGTCCGACAGGGCTGCGTCGAGTGGGACGGTGATCGGATCACAGCGGTGGCCGAGTATCCGTCGGTGCGCGACGGGCACTGGATCGTGCCCGGCTTCGTCGACATGCACACGCACGGCGGTGGCGGGCACACCTTCACCACCGGTGACGCCGACGAGGCCCGCGCGGCAGCCGACTTCCACCTCTCGCACGGCACCACCACACTGCTGGCCAGCCTCGTCAGCGCGCCCTTTCCGCTGATGCGTAAGGCCACCGAGGCGTTCGCCCCACTTGTCGACGAGGGAGTGTTGGCGGGGGTCCACTTCGAGGGGCCGTACCTGTCGGCCGCCCGCTGCGGCGCGCAGAACCCGGAGTTCCTGCGCGACCCGTCGACCGACGAGCTTTCCGAGCTGATCGAGCTGGGCCGGGGGGCGATCCGGATGGTCACCCTCGCCCCGGAGCGCGACGGCGCGCTGGAGGCGATCAAGCTGCTCACCGCGCAGCGGGTGGTGGCGGCGGTGGGCCACACCGACGCCACGTACGAGCAGACCCGCGCCGCGGTCGCCGCCGGCGCCAGTGTCGGCACCCACCTGTTCAACGGGATGCGACCGGTGCATCACCGCGAACCGGGGCCGGTGGTGGCCCTGCTCGACGCGCCCACAGTCATCTGCGAGCTGGTCGCCGACGGGGTGCACCTGCACGACGGCATGCTGACCTTCGTCACGGCGACCGCCGGCCCGGACCGCGCCGCGCTGATCACCGACGCGATGGCCGCCGCCGGGATGCCCGACGGCGAGTACGAGCTGGGCGGCCAGGCCGTCACCGTCGCCGACGGGGTGGCCCGGCTCGCCCGCGACGGCGCGATCGCCGGCAGCACCCTGACCATGGACGCTGCGCTGCGGCATGCCGTGAACGCCGGAATCCCGATCGCCGACGCCGCGCGGATGGTGGCCACCACCCCGGCGCGGGCCATCGGTCTGGGTGACCGGGTCGGGTCCCTCCAGGTGGGCCTCCGCGCTGACCTGGTGGTGCTCGACGACGACCTCAACGTGGTGCGGGTGCTGCGCGGAGGCTCCTGGGTGGAGTAACGGGGGCCCGGTCGCCGCTCGCATCCGCCGGGTCGTCTCGGCCGGGCCCGATGTGTACGCCGCAGTGCCTTTGGAGCTGAATCGTTTGCGACATCGGCCGTCCCCGCCGCCGGCCAGCGCCTCTCCCACCGCCGGCGCGCCGGCGCCTCGTGGAACATCGGCCTCGTGGCGAACATCGGCCTCGTGGCGAACATCGGCCTCGTACCGACGTGTTCGGCGACCCCCTGTGGGCGACCCGGCGCCGATTCGTTTGCGACATCAGCTCCAAAGGCAGCTACCCCATACTCCCAACGGCGCGCGGAGCAGGCGGAGCAGGCGGAGCAGGCGGAGCAGGCGGAGCAGGCAGAACAGCCGGAGCGGGCGGAGGGCCCGACTCAGCCGACGGCGGGGACCTCGACGCCGAGGATGGCCTGCTCGTCGGGGCGGTGCACCAGCACGTCGGACAGGTACGACTGGACCGCGTGGCGCATCCCGACGTCCCGGCCGGCCTGCTCGGAGAGCAACCACTTGTGCTCGATGATCTGGGCGAACAGCTCCTGCGGCTCCAGCTTGCGGCGCAGGTGCGCGGGGACGGCCCGGACCACCGGCTCGAAGACCTCGGTGAGCCAGCGGTGGGCGGCCTGCTGCTCGTCGATCAGGTCGCTCTCCGCGCGGTAGGCGTCCAGGTCGTTGAGCAGCTTGCGTGCCTGGTTCTCCTCGGCGTCCAGACCGGTCAGCCGCAGCAGCCGCCGGGTGTGGTAGCCGGCGTCGACGACCTTCGGTCGGACCAGGAAACGCCCGTCGTCGATGGACGACATGGCCACCTCGGCGACGTCGAAGCCCAGCTCGTTGAGGCGGCGGATCCGGCCCTCGATGTCGTGCCGGGCCTCCCGCTCGACCGCCTGCTCGTAGGTAATCTCGTGCCAGAGCCGCTCGTAGCGCTGCACGACCTCCTCGCAGACCACCTCCGGGTCGATGGACTCGTGCAGCAGGCCGGCGGCCTGCAGGTCCAACGCCTCACCGAAGATGTTCACCCGGGCGATCTCCAGGTCCTCGCCGCGCTGACCGTTGGAGAGCGTGTTGTGCAGGGCACCCGTCTCCGCGTCCACCAGGTAGGCGGCGAAGGCGCCCGCGTCCCGACGGAACAGCGTGTTCGACAGTGAGCAGTCGCCCCAGAAGAAGCCGGTCAGGTGCATCCGCACGATCAGGGCGGCGAGCGCGTCGAGCAGCCGGCTCATCGTCTCCGGCCGGAGGGTGTGCGAGAAGAGCGCCCGGTACGGCAGCGAGAACTGCAGGTGCCGCGTGATCAGCACCGATTCGAGGGGTTCCCCGTCCGCGGTCTGCCGGTCGGCGACGACCGCCACCGCCTCGACCGAGGGGAAGTCGATCCGCTCCAGGGCCCGGAGCAGGTCGTACTCCCGCTCGGCGATCCGCTCGCGGGTCTCCTTGAACGCGTACACGTACTCGCCCAACCGGACGAACCGGACGATGTGCCGGGAGATGCCCTGCGGCAGCGCGACCAGGTGTTGGGCAGGCCACTCCTCCAGCGGTGTCGACCAGGGCAGGTCGAGCAGCGCCGGGTCCACGAGGGCAGACGTGATCCGCACGGGCACAAGCATGACTGGTCGCCCCCGCATCCGCCCCTGATCGTGGTTCGGCCCACAGCGCCGCACACCCCGGCCTCGTGCCGGGCCGGTAGCGTGGTCGCGTGCTCAAACCCACAGCGGTACGACGTGACCTGCGACTACGGCCCGTCCGCCCGGCCGGCTGGTGGTTCGACGCGCTCCTGCTTGTCGGTCTGGTCGGGTTGACGGTGGCGCTCGCCGCCGACCAGCTCTTCGGAGTGGACCGGGCGGTCGCCGACTGGGCCGACGGGCATCGGCCGGCCGCCGCGTACTGGGTCGCCCGGGTGCTGAACTTCCTCGGCCAGGGCACTCCGCTGACGTTGATCGCCGCCGGGCTGGGCGTGCTGCTGGCCGTCCGGCTGCGGTCGGTGCGGCCGATCCTGCCTCCGGTGGTCGCGTTCGTGCTGACCAACCTGACGATCGGCCCACTCAAGATCTGGACCGCACGGGCGGCACCGAGCGCCAGCGTCAAGGAGCCGTTCCTGACGCCCGAGCAGACCCTGCCGCTGTTCCACGACGACCTGCCGGTGCGGTTCGCCCAGTCCTACCCGTCGGGGCACGTCGCCAACGCGATCGTCTGGTACGGGGTCATCGCGCTGCTGCTCGCCCCTCTGGCCCGCAGCTTCGGCCGCCAACTGCCGGCCCGGCTCGTCACAGTGATCCGCGTCGTGCCGCCGCTTGTCGTCCTCACCACGACCACCTACCTCGGCTGGCACTGGCTGACCGACTCGGTGGCCGGGCTGCTGCTGGGCCTGCTCCTGGACCGGCTGCTGCACCGGGCACCCTGGGACGGCGTGCCGCTCCCCGGCCGGCTACGCGCGTGGGATCGGCCGTTCACCTCGTACCCCTAGGTTCTGATTCGTGGATCAACTGGCGCGGCGGCTGGGCGTACCCGATGCGGTTGTCATCGGGTTGGGCTCGATGCTCGGCGCGGGCGTCTTCGTGGTCTTCGGCCCGGCCGTGGCGGCGGCCGGCGGCGCCGGCCTGCTGCCCGCGCTGGTGCTGGCCGGCTTCGTCGCCTTCTGCAACGCGACCAGCTCGGCGCGGCTGGCGGCCCGTTACCCGGAGTCCGGCGGCACCTACGTGTACGGCCGGGAGCGTCTCGGGCCGTTCGCCGGGTTCCTGGCCGGTTGGGGCTTCGTGGTCGGCAAGACGGCGAGTTGCGCGGCGATGGCGTTGACCGTCGGGGCGTACCTCTGGCCGGGTCAGGCCCGGCTGGTCGCCGCCGGCGCGGTGCTCGCGGTGACCGCGGTCAACCTGCGCGGCATCGCCAAGACCGCGGCCGTGACCAGGGCGTTGGTCGCGCTGGTGCTTGCGGTGCTGGTTCTCGTCACGGTCGTCGGTGTGGTCGGCGGGCCGGTGCGCCTGGACCGGCTCACCGAGGCCGGCGGTTCGACGCGGGGCGTGCTCGCCGCCGCCGGGTTGCTGTTCTTCGCCTTCGCCGGGTACGCCCGGATCGCCACGCTCGGCGAGGAGGTCCGCGACCCGCAGCGGACCATTCCACGCGCGGTGCCGCTGGCGCTCGGGGTGGTGCTCGTGATCTACCTGGTGCTGGCCGTGGTCGCGCTCGGCGTGCTCGGCGCCGACCGGCTGGCCGGTTCCGCCGCGCCCCTGGTCGACGTGGTGACCGCCGCCGGGCTGCCCGGCCTGGCGTGGGTGGTCCGCGCCGGTGCCACCATCGCGGTCGTCGGGGTGCTGCTGTCCCTGGTCGCCGGGGTCGGGCGGACCACCCTCGCCATGGCCCGCCGCCGTGACCTGCCCGGCGCGCTGGCCGCCGTGCACCCGGTGCGCCAGGTGCCACACCGCGCCGAGCTGGCGGTCGCAGTCGTGGTGATCGTGGTGGTGCTGCTCGGCGACGTACGCGCCGCGATCGGCTTCTCCAGCTGCACGGTGCTCGTCTACTACGCGATCACCAACGCGGCGGCACTCACAGTGGGCCGGGACCCGGACCGGCGGTTGCCGGTCCGGGTGCTCGCCGGCCTCGGGCTCTTCGGTTGTCTGTTGCTGGCGGTCAACCTGCCGCTGGGCAGCGTTCTCGCCGGCTTCGGTGTGCTCGCAGTGGGTGCCGCCTCCTACGCTCTGCGGGCCCGCCGCTGACCCCGCCAGACGGCCGGAGTCAGCGGCTCAACCGCTGGTAGCGGCGCACGGCCAGCGGGGCGAACGTCGCGATCAGCAACACCGGCCACAGCACCGCCAACAGCATCGCGTGCTCCGCCGGCCAGGAGTCACCACCGAGGCCCGGGTTGCCGAACAATTCGCGGATCGCCGCCACGGTGGCCGACAGCGGATTCCACTCCGAAATCGTCCCGATGAACGACGGCATCAGCTCGGGCGACACGAAGACATTGGAGATCGCGCTCAACGGGAACGCCGCCGGAAAGACGATCACACCGACCGTCTCCGGGTTGCGGACCAGCAACGCCAGGTAGATCCCGACCCAGGTGATGGCGATTCGCAGCAGCAGGAGGAGGCCGACGGCGAGCAACGCCTTGCCGACGCCCTGCCGCCACTGCCACCCGACGAGCAGCCCACAGATCAACAGGGTGGACATCTCCAGCAGGGCGCGCAGCAGGTCGGCGGCGCTGCGACCGGTCATCAGGGCGGACCGTGCCATCGGCATCGACCGGAACCGGTCGACCACGCCCCGGCTGAGGTCCAGCGCCACGCCGGTCGCGGTGGCCCCCAGCCCGTACAGCATCGTCATCACGAACACCCCGGGCAGCAGGAACTCGCGGTAGCTGCCACCACCGGCCACCTGCATGCCGCTGCCGAACACGTACCCGAAGACCAGGACGAACATGATCGGCAGCGAGAAGTAGAGGATCAACTCCTCCGGCGCGCGGATCACGTGGGTCATGTTCCGCCTGGTCATCGTCCAGCCATCGGCGATCACAGTGGTCATGCCACGTCCGCCTCTCGTCCGGCGGCCACCGGCTCGCGGGCCTCGTCCGGCCGGTGCCCGGTCAGGTGCAGAAACGCCTCGTCCAACGTCGCGCGCCGCAGGCCGATGTCCTCGACCGCGATCCCGGCGTCGTCCAGTGCGCGGACCACGTCGACCAGGCCGGCGACGCGATCGACCACCGGCACGCTGAGCCGTCGGACCTCCGGATCGAGTTCGGGCTCCGCGCCGCAGATCCGCGCGACGAGGCGGGCGGCGCGGCCCAACTCGGCCGCGTCGCGTACCACCACCTCGACCCGGTCACCACCGGTCATCGACTTCAGCTGGTCCGGCGAGCCCTCGGCCACCACCCGACCGGCGTCGATCACCGAGATCCGGTCGGCGAGCTGATCGGCCTCCTCCAGGTACTGCGTGGTGAGCAGCACCGTGGTCCCGTCCGCCACGAGACCACGGACCAGATCCCACACCTGGTTGCGACTGCGCGGATCCAGGCCGGTCGTCGGCTCGTCCAGAAAGAGCACGCGCGGCGTACGGATCAGGCTGGCGGCGAGGTCCAGTCGGCGGCGCATCCCACCCGAGTACTCACCGGCGGAGCGACTCGCCGCCTCGTCGAGCCCGAACCGTTCCAGCAGTTCGCCGGCGCGTCGACGGGCCTCCCGTCGGCCGAGCCGGAACAGCCGGCCGAACAGCTCCAGGTTCTGCCGGCCGCTGAGGATCTCGTCGACCGCCGCGTACTGCCCGGTCAGCCCGATCCGGGCGCGCACCTCGTCCGGCCGACGCAGCACGTCGTACCCGGCCACTGTGGCCCTTCCCGTGTCGAAGCGCAGCAGCGTGGTGAGGATCCGCACGGCCGTCGTCTTGCCCGCGCCGTTCGGTCCCAGCAGTCCGTGGACCGTGCCGGGCGGCACGGTCAGGTCGAACGTGTCGAGCGCGCGGGTCGGGCCGTACCGCTTGCCCAGACCCTCGGCGACCACCTCGAATGTCGTCATGCCCCCACGGTGCGGTGGGGCGCTGACGGATCACGCACCGTCCGCTGACGGCCGCGCACCGGCCGTCTCCGCCTCGGTGATCTCCTTCAGGGCGAGGATGATCTCCGCGCGGGCGGCGTCGCCGACGTACCAGCCGGTGAGGCCGCCGGCCAACGCCTCCTCGCAGAATCGTCTGGCGGCCGCCAGGTCCCCACGCAGACGGGCCACCTGGGCGAGGCCGAGCCGGGCGCTGGCCACGAACTCGGGCGCGCCGCTGCGCTGCGCGAGCAGCAGCGCACCGGCGAAGTCGTCGTGCGCCGCCGCGAGGTCACCGGCGCGCAGCCTTATCTCGCCCCGGGTACGCAGCATGTCGGCCTGGTCGACGGCCGACCCGAGCGCCTCGACCAATCCCATGGCCTCATCCATGTGGGCGCCCGCCATCTCCGGATCGCCCTGCCAGGCGGCCAGTTCACCGAGCACACCGAGCGTGATCATGGTGCCCCACCGGTCCCCGGTGCTCCGGAAGCTGTCGAGCGCGGTGGCCAACGCGGTCCGGGCCCGGTCCCACTGGCCACTCCACATCAGCGCCGAGCCGGTGCCCATCGCGCCGAGCGCGTTGATCCACGCGTCCGGGCCGACGAGCCGCCGCAGCTCCGCCATCAGCTCGTCGACATTCTCGGCGCCGCCGGACGGCGGTCCGGTCGAGATCCCCGACAGGTACAGCAGGAACGGCTGTCGGGGCGGCCGGTCGAGGCTACGGATCACGGACCGCTGCGTTCCGAGGGACGGGAGCGGGCCGGAACCGGCGAGCGAGGCGTTGTAGACGCACAGGGCGAACTCCTCGTTCAGCCCCGGAGGCGCCTCGGTGCCGAGCAGTTCGAGGACGTCGGTGGCCAGCCGCGCCCCTTCCCCGCGCATGCCGCGCAGCCACCAGTAGAACGACAGGGCCGCGACCATCCCGGCCGCGTCGGGCGCGTCACCGGCGGCCGTGGCGCGACGCAACGCCGCGTGCAGGTTGTCCCGCTCCGCGTCGAGCCGGCGCAGCCAGTGCAGTTGTTCCGCACACCGGAGGTGGTCACTCGCGGTCCAGGCGAACTCCAGGAAGTACGCGGTGTGCGCACGACGTAGCTGGTCGGCCTCGCCGGCCTCGGCGAGACGCTCGGCGCAGAAGGCCCGCACCGTTTCGAGCATCCGGTATCGGCCGCCGGTCATCTCCACGAAGGACTTGTCGACCAGGCCGGTGAGCGCGTCGACGAACTCGGAGGTGGGCAGGCCGCAGACCCGCCCGGCCGCCTCCAGCGTGGCCCCACCGGCGAAGACGGTCAGCCGTCGGGCCACTTCCCGTTCGGCGTCGTCGAGCAGATCCCAACTCCACCCGACCACCGCCCGGAGGGTGCGGTGCCGCGGCGACACGGCCCGGCTGCCCGTCGACAGCAACCGGAACCGATCGTCGAGACGGGCGGCCACCTCGGCGACGGACAGCGCCCGCAGCCGCGCGGCCGCCAACTCGATCGCCAGCGGCAGACCGTCCAGGCCGCAGCAGATCCGCAGCACCATCTCGACGTTGGCCGGCGTGACGGTGAAGTCGGGCGCGACGTCGGCGGCCCGCTGGGCGAAGAGGCCGACAGCCGCGTAGTCGTCGGCTTCCAGCGCGGACGCGCCGAGCGGCGGCAGTGTGAGCCCGGACAGCGGGCACAGCGCCTCACCGGCCAGCCCGAGCGGCTCCCGACTCGTGGCCAGGACGCGCAACGCCGGACAAGCGCTCAGCAACCGGGCGGCCAGCCGGGCCGCGTCGACGAGGACGTGCTCACAGTTGTCGAGCACCAGCAGCAGTCGCCGCTCGGCGAGCGCCTCGACCAGCCGATCGATGGTGTGCCGGCCCGGCTCGGCCGGGGCGCGCAGGCCCGCGTCGCGCAGGCCGAGCGCGCTCAGCACCGCCTGCGGTACGTCCGACCCGTCGGCCAGCCCCGCCAGCTCGACGAGACGGACCTCCCCGTCGACTCGACCGGCAGCCTCGATCGCCAGGCGCGTCTTGCCGGCGCCCCCGGGGCCGGTGAGGGTGACGAGCCGTCGCTCGCCAAGCAACTCGCCGACGCGCTTGAGTTCCTCCTCCCGCCCGACGAACGTGGTGAGCTGACTCGGCAGAGCCGGTTCGGCCGACAGGCGTTCCTCACCACGCAGCACCGCCAGGTG
This sequence comes from Micromonospora sp. D93, assembly GCF_018070365.1. NCBI lineage: Bacteria > Bacillati > Actinomycetota > Actinomycetes > Micromonosporales > Micromonosporaceae > Micromonospora > Micromonospora sp. D93. The sequence continues at coordinate 163,557 of NZ_JAGPXW010000006.1, forward strand.
CACCGCGGCCAGCTCCGCCGATGGGTCGACGCCAAGCTTCTCGGCCAACGTGTGCCGGGCGTCCTCGAACTCGGCCAGGGCCTCCGCCGACCGACCCAGAGCGGTCAGGGCGCGCATGAGCTGGCCCCGCAAGCGCTCCCGCAACGGATGCGCGACGACCAACTCCCGTAGCTCCGCGATCAGCGCGCCCTGTGCGCCCAACGCCAGGTCCGCCTCGACCCGATCCTCGGTGGCGGCCAGCCGCAGCTCCTCCAGCCGAGCCGCTTGGGCGGGCGCGCCGGCTGCGCCGACTGCATCGGCCAAAGCGGGACCACGCCACAACTCCAGCGCCTCGCGCAACACGGCCGCCGCCCGGGACCAGTCGCCGTCGGCGAGCGCGCGGCGTCCCGCCTCGGCGAGCCGTTCGAACCGGTACGCGTCGACGTCGCCGGGATCCACAGCCAGGCGGTAACCGGCCGGGTGGAACTCGACCGGGTCGTGCTCGGCGCTCAGAGCCTGGCGCAGGCGCGACACCTGGGACTGGAGCGCGTTGGCCGCGCCCCGAGGCGGATGCTCCCCGTACAGGCCGTCGATCAGGCGCTCGGCGGAGACCACCCGACCCGCGTCGAGCAGGAGGAGCACCAGCAGAGTGCGCAGCCGCGGACCGCCCACGGGGACCTCTCGCCCGTCGGCCAGCACCACCTGGGTCGGCCCCAGGATGCGGAAACGCATGCCATAAATTGTCGCTCAGTGCCGGACGGTTCCTACGGCCCGATCCGCCAGCCTTGCGTTCGGGAGGGTCAGCCGCTGAGCGCGCGGCGAAGATCCTTCATCAACAGCAACAGGTGCATGGGGTCGGTGGGGCTCGCCTCGAACTTGGCCAGCCGCTGGTAGAAGTCGCGGGCAGCTTCTGTCTCACAGTGAATGAGCACCGCGCGTACGCCAATGACCTCGGAGGCGGCGGCTATCCGCCGTAGTGCGTCGACCACCAAGGCTCGACCCAGCCCGACGCCTTGGGCACCGCGGTCGACCCCGAGCCGAGTCAGGATCACCACCGGTTGGTGGTAGCGGCCGGCCCCCTGCTGCAGGCGAGGCGAGGCATCGGCGGGGGCGACGCTACCGGCAGCCAGAGCGTAGTAGCCGGCCACTCTCTGATCTGGGTGCTCGTTGTCCCGCACCACGTACACCCGGGACAAGCCCGCCCGGTGCGCTTGCAGGGCATGCTCGATCAGCCATACCGACTGTGCGCGGGAGCCGCAGTCGAACCCGGTGACCGCGAACTCGGCCGACAGCGGCTCGACCGCCGAGAAGCGGGAACTCACCGGGGCGCACCATCAGTCGGCAGGTCGAGCACTGTCGGACCGGTCAACAGTTCCCGCAGCCCGGCGACGTCCTGCGCCGGCCCCTGCAACGCCTCATCGAAGACCTGCCAGGCGTCCTCGTCCAGCAGGAACGCCCGCCGGTCGGCGAGCACATCCGCAGCGGCTTCGGTCGCCGCCTTCAACACGAACGTCGACACGCTGTCCCCGGCCGCCTGACTGGCCGCCTCCAGCAGCGCCTTCTGCTGCTCGTCTACCCGCAGGTGCAGTCGCTCCGCCTTGGCACTCACAACCCGATTGTACGCACAACGTACGCCAATGCAAGCCACTAGCTCGCCTCGCCGGTCCCGTCCTGCCTGCGGATCAGCTCGAATTCGTCAGGTGGGCCGCCGTTGGTCGTCGAAGAGGCACCCTCGGCGGGGGGAACGGGATGAGCCGCGCCGGGCGCGGACGCGGCGACCCCGGAGTCCGTCGGGCTGGGCACCGGAGGAGACGCCGCCGCTGGGGTTTTCAACCCGCCGGGAACCCCGCCCGGCCGAGGAATCGGGACCGGGTGGGCAGGCGGGGCGCACTGCCGCGTCAGCCAGTCCAACCCGCGCCGCCGGGCGACCACTGTCAGCCGGTCACCGGCGAAGATCACCTGCCGGGGATCCAGGTCCTTCCACCAGATCGTCTTGGCACCGCCCGCCGGAGTACGGGCGATCAGCCGGACCTGCCCGTCCCGGTTGACCACGTCAAGCGGTCGGCCGTCCAGCTCGGAGCCGGGGGCGACCGGCACCTCGGCGACCGGCAGCGCATGCCGGTCGACCGGAATGGTGCTGATCACGGCGCGTTCGGTGAGCGCCCCGATGAAGGCCGGGGCGGCCAGGTAGGAGACCGACCGGGACACCCCGAGCGCGAAGGTCTCCTCCACCCGCTCGGCGAAGTCACCGTCGAAGAGCCGAAGCACCACACGCAGGTCGGCACGGAGGTCGCGGGCGGCGAGCGCGGCCTCCAGGTTGGCCACGTCGTCGGTGGACGCCACCACCAGCGCCTGGCAGTCGGCCACCGAGGCGGCGGCCAGCGTCTCGGGCAACGCCGCGTCGCCGACGATCAGCGGCACCTCCAGTTGGCGGGCCAGCGCAGCGCCGCGTGGCGCGGGATCCTTGTCGATCGCCACCACCTCGACGTCGTACTCGCGCAACTGCGCGATCACCCGGGTGCCGACGTTGCCCAGGCCGATCACCACGACGTGCCCGACCCGGGCGGGTTGCAACCGGCCGGTGTGCAGGGCCAGCCGGGCGTTGACGATGCCGTCCACCACGACTGCGGTGATCAGCGGGATCAGCGCCAAGCCGGCGAGGTTGAGCACCACCTGCATGATCTGCGAGCCAGCTGCCTTGTCGGTGTCCGGGTCGGCACCGCTGAGCGTGGTGACGAGTGTCAGATACAGCGCCTCCGCCGGAGAGACGCCCTCGGCGCGGGAGATCAGCGCACCCAACACCGCGATCACCGCGAGCACCAGCATCACCGCGATGCCGATCTTGCGGGTGGCGAAGCCGCGTACCGCTCTCATCAGCACGGCGACGGGCCGGCGCCGCCGTCGAGCCCGGACCAGCCGACGGGCAGCCATCTCGGTGCCCGGCGGCTGCCCCGTCGCCTCGGCCAGCACCAGGTCGGCACCGGCCTGCTCGGCCGGCAGCAGCTCCACCCCCTGCGCCTCGGTCAGGTGGGCCAACGCGCAGACCACGTCCTGCGGTCGGACGTCGGCCCGCCGCGCCACCCGCAGCGTCTTGTCCCGATGTTGGAAGGAACTGGGGTCGACCTCGTTGAGCGCGGCGGCCACGAACGCCGGCGCGGCCATCTCGGCGTCGGAGAGCACCTCGACCGGCGCCGTGACCAGCTTGCGGACGCCGTCGGCGAGGGTGCCGTTGAACATCCGCAGCACCTGGCGGACCCGCTGATCGACGGCCTGCGCGCAGAGCGCGGCGTGCAGGTTGCCCACGTCGTCCTGGTGCAGCAGGGCCAGCCCGGTCGCCCCGGCCAGGCCGGCGGCCTCGAAGGTGTTCACGTCCAACCGATCCGAGCGGATCACCCGGATCCCCCGCAACCCCGCCACGTCCGGGCCGTTGCTGCGGTAACGCTCCGGCACGACGACTGTCACCCGGGCCCCGCCCGCTGGCAGCTCGGATTCGAGCATCGCCCGAGCCACGTAGTAGGCGAGCGCGTCCTTCCCGCAGATCACATAGTGCGGGCGCGGATCAGTCGCGGAGCGCAGCCGCCAGTTCCACTCGACCGCGCGTCGCGCCCGGTCCCGCCACGGCTCCGCCATGCCCGGATCGTAATCAGCACGGCCCTGGTGGGCGACCCCGTCCGGATCATCCCGTGACCAGGCATGCGCGCCACGGCGACGGGTAGAGCAGCGGCATGCAGACGTTCCTCCCGTACCCGGGCTTTCTGGCCAGCGCCCGCACGCTGGACCAGAAGCGGCTGGGCAAGCAGCGGGTGGAGGCCATCCAGGTGCTGCGTGGGCTCACCCGACCCGGGTACGGCTGGCGCAACCACCCGGCCGTGAAGATGTGGGCCGGGTACGAGGAGGCGCTGGTCCGCTACGGGCTGGACATGTGCGCGGTCTGGACCGAACCGGGACGGGCCGACACCTGCGCCGCCACGATGGCCGTCGACCTCGCCGCCGCCTGCGGGGGCGGCGTCGTACGGACCCAGGACGAGCTGGCCCGAGCCGGTGAGCTGCCACCGTGGCTGGGCCGCGACGACCTGCACCTGAGTCACCGCTCGTCGCTGCTGCGCAAGGACCCGGCGCACTACCGCCCACTGTTCGGCGACGACGTGCCGGAGGATCTGGAGTACGTCTGGCCCGCCTCGGACCGCCCCCGCCGTTGCTTGCCGGCCGACTGAGCGAAGGTGCGGCAGACTGGGCTCCATGGCGCTGTCGCAACTGGTAGGTCGGCTGCTCGGCGTACGGCAGCACCAGGTGGACCCGGGCGGTGGTGGCGCCGACCGCGTGCCGCGACCGACCACGGCGCTGGTGGTGGGTGGCGGCATCGCCGGCATGTCGGCGGCGGTGGTGCTGGCCGAACGGGGTGTGGCGGTCACGGTGCTGGAGGCGGCGCCGACGCTGGGCGGTCGACTGGGCGCCTGGCCGGAGGCGCTCGCCGACGGCAGCCAGCGCAACGAGCACGGCTTCCACGCGTTCTTCCGGCAGTACTACAACTGGCGGTCGATCCTCCGCCGGGTCGACAGTGGCCTGGGCTTCCTCAAGCCCATTCCGGGCTACCCGATTCTCAGCGGGCAGTGGCCGACCGAGGAGTTCGGCAAGTTGCCGCCCGCGCCGCCGGCGAACCTGCTCGCGTTGCTGTTGCGCAGCCCCAGCCTGCGCCTGGCCGACCTGCGACGCATGGATCGGGACGCCGCGCTGCCGCTGCTCAGCTACGACCCGGTGCGCACCTACGCCGACCTGGACGATGCCACCGCCGACGAGCTGCTGGCGTCGCTGCGACTGCCGGACCGGGCGCGGGCGATGCTGTTCGAGGTCTTCTCGCACTCGTTCTTCAACCACGAGGCGGAGATGTCGGCCGCCGAGATGGTCGCCCAGTTCCACTTCTACCTGCTCGGCAATCCGGAAGGGTTGGCCTTCGACTGCCCCGACGAGGACTACGCCACGGCGATCTGGGAGCCGCTGACCCGGCACGTGGAGAAGCACGGCGGTCGGGTCCTCACCAACTGCGCCGCCACCGGGGTGCACCGCGACGCCGACGGCTGGCGGGTGACGACCACCGACGGCGGCAGCCATCCGGCGGGTCACGTGGTGCTCGCCGTCGACCCGCCGGCGCTCGCCGCGCTGGTCGCGGCCTCACCGGACCTGGCCGAGCAGGCACCCGAACTGGCGGCACGGATGCCGGCCTTCGGCAACCCCGGCCCGCCGTACGCGGTGGCGCGGTACTGGTGTGCCGGGGACGTGGCCGCCGAGCGGGCGGTGTTCAGCGGCGTGTCCCGCCAGCCCACTCTGGACTCGGTGACGCTCTATCACCGGCTGGAGAACGAGCCGCGTCGCTGGGCGCAGCAGACCGGCGGGTCGGTCATCGAGTTGCACGCGTACGCCTGCGAGCCCGGTGTGCCGGCCGAGGAGCTGGCCGAGCGGATGCGCCGCGAGTTGGTCGCGCTCTGGCCGGAGGTCGGCGACCTGCGGGTCCGCGAGCTGCGGGCCCGGGTGGAGGCGCAGGCGCCGGCGTTCACGCCGGGCAGCCACGCGTGGCGACCGGGGGTACGCACCGACGCGGACGGCCTCTACCTGGCCGGCGACGGCATCGCCACGGACTTCCCGAGCGCGTTGATGGAACGCTCGGCCGCGACCGGGATCATCGCCGCGAACCACATCCTGCGCGCCGAGGGTGGCGCGGCGGAGCCGGTGCGCTCGATCCGACCGCGTGGCCTGCTGGCCGGTCGGACCAGGCTAAATCGACAAAACACAACATAAGCCACAGTACGCTGCCGTACGCTCGAATGATCAACCGTCGATCGGCCGGGCGGGAGGGCAGCGGGAGATGTCACCACTGCACCGCGCCGGCGCGGAGAACGGCTCGTCGATCGACGAGGTCGGCCGCGACGACACGTACCCGCTGATCCACGACGAGCGCGCCTGCATCGTCACCGCGCTCCGGCTGGGTTGGTGGATGGCGGACGCCTACCACCACGGGCAGCAGGCGGAGCCCCGCGCCTTCGTCGAGGCCCGCCCGGCCGTACCGCCGGCCAAACTCTCCAACCTCACCGAGATGTCCGCCCACCGGCGTATGCGGATGTACCTCGACGGGGTGGACGTCGCCCTGGCCCAGATCGCCGACCTCACCCGGCACACCCGGCCGGTACCCGACACGTCGGCCGCCCGTGCCCTGCTCCCCGACCCGGGCCGGCCCGACCTCGCCGACCCGGTGCCGCTGCTGCTCGCCCTCGACGACCTCAACGTGGAGGTGCTGCGCTGGGCGATGGCCGCCAACCACCGGGTCGGGCTGGCCTACCGACTGGGCCGGTCAGTGGCCGACACCGTCCGAGCCGGCGACGTCGCGCAGTTGCTGCGACAGTTCGGCGGCCGGCAGGTCCAGATCAGCCGATGGCTGGACGAGCTTGCCAGCGTGCTGCCGCCGTACTCGGCCGCGGTGGTGCGCCGGTCGCTGGCCGCCTGGGCGAGCGCGGTCGACCGCGCCGGCCACGGCGACCCGACCGAGCCGACGCCCGCCGCGCTGAGCCGGGCGCTGCGCGGCCAGGGTGACCTCTGGCGCGACGTGCTCACCGGCGGCCTGCACCCCCGCGACCTGCTCGACGAGGAGGACTACGCGGTGATCGCCAGAAATCTGATCATCCGGGACCGGCGGCTGGTGGCGCAGGCGGCCCGCGGTATCTTCTGGCCGGTGCTCGTACCCCTGCTGTTGGTGCTGTTCGCGGTCGTCGGGGTGAGCGCCGCCGCGGCCGCCGGCTCACCGACCACCCGGGCCACCGTCGCCCTGGTGGGCCTCGGCGCCGGGCTGGCCGCGATCTGGCGGTCGGTCTCCGGGCCGGCGCTGGCGGTCGCCGGTGAGGTCAACCGGCCCCTGCTGGACAGCGAACTCACCGCACGGATGGCCCTGCGGCTGAACCGGCCGCTGACCGCCGCCCGGGTCTCGGCGAAAACACCTCCCCGCACCCGGCGCCAGCGGCGTCCCGAGGAGGCCGGCCGACCGAAATACGTTGCTCGCGTCTCCCGTGTCGACCTACCGTGAGCGCGCAAGGTCAACCACCACCGCGGGAGCAACTCATGACGATGTCGCACGTCACCACCGTGCCGTCGACGCTGCCCGGTGACGGTTACCGAGCGGAAGGTCCCCGGGCGGGCCGGCCCGACTGACGCGTACCCGTACGCGCTGAGCCGCCCCGTCCGACAGCCGGACCGGGCGGCTTTTCGCTGTCCGTCACCATCTGGAAAGGAGTCCCGGTGGACGCCGTTCTCGTCATCAACGCCGACCTCGGCCCGCTGCACCGGGTCACCGTCCAACACGCCGTGCGGATGCTCTGCCGTCGGGTGGCCGAGATCCACGAGGCCGAGCCGGACCGGGTGATCGGGGTCTTCCCGATGCCCCGGGTGGTGCGGCTGGTCCGCTTCGTGGTCACCCGGTGGAGGTTCAACTCCGGGCCGGCCTGGTCGCGCGCCGGTGTGCTGCGCCGCGACGACAGGTGCTGCGCGTACTGCGGCGGCCCGGCCTCCACCATCGACCACATCCTGCCCCGCTCACGCGGCGGCCGGAACACCTGGCGAAACACCACCGCCGCCTGCTACGCCTGCAATCAGCGCAAAGGGGACCGGACGCCGGCGGAGGCGGGCATGCCGCTGCGCCGGGAGCCGGTCAACCCGGGCTGGGGTGCACTGGCCGGGCGGTGACGGACCGGCCGGCGGGAACGGGGGGCCGCGTCCCGGGCACATTCCGGGCGCGGCACCCGCCGGCCCCCGATCAGGCGGCGCGTTCCTTGACCTTCGACTTCAGTCCGCCGTCAGGGCACTGCACCCGGATCTCGCTGCGGTACTCCGCTGAGATCAACTCGACCACGATCTGCTTCGCCGGCCCCGGGTCGTACGCCTCGGCCCGGAAATCGGGCGCGAGCGTCACCGTGAGCACCTCGACCATCTTGCCCACGCAGCGAGCGGTGACCGTCCCGCCGCGCGAGTCCACGGGTACCCCGGCGGCAGAGGTGGGGGTCGGCCCGCCAGTGGTCGGGGTCGGGCCTCCAGTGGTGGTGGTCGGGCCCGGAGACGCTGTTTCGCGCGGACCGGTCGGGGGGCCGGTCCGGGTAGCGGGCGCCGTGTTCCTGGTCGGCGGTACGGCGGCCGGCCCGGTGTCGGCCGCGTCGATCGGCTCGTCGGAGCGGGGCATCCCCACAGTGGTGGTACCCGGGCCGCTGCCCGTCGGCGCGTCGCTCTGTCCCTGTCGACGATTGCTGAAGTCGCCGAGCGACCCGGCCAGCGCCACCGCGGCGATCACGGCACCACCGACCGTCAGGATGGCCCGCCCCCGACGCCACGGCCGGCGCCTCATCGGCACCGCCGAATTGCCTGTCGGCCCGGCGCCGGTCGGCCCGGCGACGTCTGCTGCCCGCCCTGCGGGGCTTGCTGCCGGATCGACGTCTGGTGCCGGTTCGGCGGCAACGGCGGCGGCCTCGGGCGCGGCTCCGCTGGCGGCGGCGAGCAGGATGCGGGCCGCGTCGGCGGCCGCCGGCCGGTCGGCGGGGTCGACGGCCAGGCACCAGCGGTAGAGCCGGTGCACCTCGGGCGGTACGCCGTCGAGCGGGGGCAGCGGATCCGGCTCGACATGCGTGTGCGCGCGGAGCATCCCGGTCTGCGCCTCGGCGGGCCACGGCAGCCGGCCGGTGAGCACCCGGTGCAACAGCAGGCCGAGGGCGTACACGTCGCTGGCCGGCAGAACCTCGCCAGCCTGCAACCGCTCCGGCGCCAGGTACGCAGGTGTGCCCAGCAGCCGCCCCTCGAAGTCGATCTCCGGGGCGCCGGCGGCTGCCGCGATGCCGAAGTCGAGCACCTTCGCGCCGGTCGGCGTGAGCATCACGTTGCCCGGCTTGATGTCGCGGTGCACCAGCCCTTGATCATGTGCGGCGGCGAGCGCCGAGGCCACCTCGGCGCACACCCGCAGACCGGCGCGCGGTGGCAACGGCCCGGCCACCAACCGGTGTTCGAGGGTGTGACCGCCGAGCAACTCCATCACCACGAACGGGACCTGGGCGCCGTCCAACGCCGACTCGCCATAGTCGTAGACGCTCGTGACGTGTGGATGCGACAACCGGGCCGCAGCCGTGGCCTCGCCCCGGATCCGCTGTCGGGCGTTGGTCTCCGAGGCGACCAGCACCTTCACCGCCACGTCCCGTTCGAGCACCTCGTCGTACGCCCGGTGCACCGCCGACATGCCCCCACTGCCAAGGCGCTCCAGGAGCCGGTAGCGGCCCGCAAGCAACTGATCACGCTGCACGACGGACAGCCTGCCGTACCGGCCTGAGAATCGGGTACCCGGGATCGAAATATCGCGATGAGTGGGACCGGCCCTAGATGCCTGTGTTCTGACCACCCATCGCGACACCGACCGCAAGCGCGCCGACCACGGCGGGGAGCAGCCGGAGCAGGTCAGTCGTCCGTCGGTGGCTGCCAGGCGAAGCGGGGCTGGCGGCGTTCGGTCATCGCCGCGACCCCCTCCCGGGCCTCGCCCGTCGTCGTCACCTTCCGGTGCCACCAGGCGATCCGCGCGGGCTCGGCCCGCTCGTCGATGATCTCCTTCGCGGCGGCGATGCTCAGCGGCGACCGCTGGGCGATGGTCGCGGTCAGCTCGTCCACCCGGGCGGCGAGCCGGTCGGCCGGCAGCACCTCGTCGACCAGGCCGATCCGCAGAGCGCGCTCGGTGTCGATCAGCTCGGCGGTGAACAGCAGATGCTTGGCTGCGGAAGGGCCGACCAACCGGGCCAGTCGGCGCGTCGTCGGTGCCGGATAGACCAGCCCGAGCCGGGCCGGCGGTACGCCGAACCGGGCGTCGTCCGCAGCGATCCGCAGGTCGCAGGCGACAGCGAGCTGAGCCCCACCTCCGACGCAGGCGCCCCGGATAGCCGCGACGGTCGGCTTGGCGAACCGGGCCAGCCGTTCCTCGGCGGCCACCGCGATGCTGGTGTCACCGGCGTCCAGCAGCTCGGCCAGGTCACCGAGGTCGGCGCCCGCGCAGAAGGTGTCGCCGGCGCCGGTAAGCACCAACGCCCGTACGGCGGGGTCGGGCTCCAGCCGGTCGAGCAGCTCGGGGAGCTGCCGCCACATGGCTGCGGTCATCGCGTTGCGCCGGGCCGGGTTGTGGATCACCACGGTTGCGACCGGTCCGGTCACCTCGACGGTCAACTCCGTGTCCGACATACGGCGACCATAACGGCGCGGGCCCAGCGGCCACCCCGAGGGGCGGTCGCTGGGCCCGCGGTCAGGTCAGGAGACGGTGAGCGCGGTGTCGTCGACCACGAAGGACGTCTGGAGCGAGGAGTCCTCGGTGCCGGTGAACTTCAGGCTGACGGTCTGGCCGGCGTACGCGGCCAGGGAGAAGGACTTCTGGCTGTAGCCGGTGGCCTTGTTCAGGTTCGAGTAGGTCGCCAGGGTGGCCAGAACGGTTCCGCTCGAGTTGAGCACCTGCACGTTGAGCTTGTCGTAGGCGACGCTGCTGGTGGTCTCGGCGGAGTCGATGTGCAACCAGAAGCTGAGGGCGTACGACGAGCAGCCGGCCGGCAGGCTCACCGACTGGGCGAGCGTCTCGGTGCGGGTGCTGCCGTACCCGTTCAGCCATGCCTTGTACGACCCGGTGCGGGCTGCCTGGCTGCTGGAGTTGGTGATGACGCCGGAGCTTGCCGTCCAGCCGGTCGCGCCGGATTCGAAGCCCGGGTTGGCCAGCTTCTGACCCGGCGCGGTGCAGCCGCCGCCGGTGCCGTTCACGGTGAGCTGGTAGGTGGCGCTGCGGGTGACCGCGCCGGCACCGTTGACGGTGATCGAGTACGTGCCGGCCGGGGTGCTCGCCGAGGTGCTGATGGTGAGGGTGGACGAGCCGCCCGAGGTCACCGAGGCGGGGCTGAACGCGGCGCTCGCCCCGCTGGGCAGGCCGGACGCGGAGAACGTCACCGTCTGCGCCGAGCCACTGGTGGTGGCGGTCGACACGGTGGTGGCGGCGGAGCTGCCCGGGTTCACCGAACCGGCGGTTGGCGAGAGCGACACCGAGAAGTCGTTGCCGGTCGAGCAGGCGGAGTCGCTGCCGGCCACGTTCACCGCGGTCCAGGCTGCCTGCACGGCCTTGTACTCGGTGGAGCAGCTGCCGTACAGGTCGGTGGCCGCCCGCAGGCTGTACGCGCGGGAGGTGTTCGCCGGGTTGCTGGTGCTGACGTACGCCGTGTTGGAGGTGAAGTAGACGTCGAGTGCCCGGAACCAGATCTTCTCGGCCTTGGCCCGGCCGATGCCGGTCACCGAGGGGGCGGAACCACAGACCGGCGAGGTGCCGTACGAGGTGGCGCCGGTGCCCTCGGCCAGGTTGAAGAAGAAGTGGTTGGCCACGCCGGAGGAGTAGTGCACGTCCTTGTTCTTGGTGCTGGTGGACCAGCAGTTGTCGGACGAGCCGTCCAGCGACGGGTTGTACATGTAGCGCAGCGGCGTGCCGTTGTTGTTGATGTTGATCTTCTCGCCGACCTGGTAGTCGCCCGGGTCGCTCGGCGCGGCGGCATAGAACTCCACCATGTTGCCGAAGATGTCACTGGTGGCCTCGTTGAGGCCGCCGGATTCGCCGGAGTAGACAAGGCCGGCCAGTGCTTCGGTGACACCGTGGCTCATCTCGTGCCCAGCCACGTCCAGCGAGACGAGGGGGCGGGAGTTGCTGGAGCCGTCACCGTAGGTCATCTGGGCGCCGTCCCAGAAGGCGTTGACGTAGTTGTTGCCGTAGTGCACCCGGCTCGGCACGCCGGTGCCGTTACCGAAGATGCCGTTGCGGGCGTGCACGTTCTTGAAGTAGTCGAACGTCTTCGCCGCGCCGAAGTGCGCGTCCACGCCGGCAGACTGCCGGTTGGAGTTGGCCCCGGTGCCCCACGCGTTGTCCGCGTCGGTGAAGGTGGTGCAGGTCGAGGTGCCGTTGTTCATGTCGCAGGTACGGCCGTTGCCGTGCGACGGGTCGATCATCTGGTACGTGCTGCCGGAGAGCGTCGTGTCGATGCTGACCGTGCCGGTGTAGATGCCCTGGCCGCTGCCGACCACCGACTCGATCTCGTCGTACGACCCGACTGTCGCGCCGGTGGCGGCGTCGGTGATCACGTGCAGCCGGGACGGGGTCTGCCCGTCGGGCTGCCATCCGCTGACCACGGTCTCCCAGGCCAGTCGGCCCGTGCCGGAACTGGCGTCGACGAACAGTTCCGGTGTGCCCACCGCCTCGGCCTTACCGACGAACCGCGCGCTGGCGTCCTTCTTCGCGGCTGCCGCTGTGGTCCTGGCCGAGGTGGCGAGGGTCAGCGGCGCGGCCAAACCAACCGAACTGCCGGCGTACGTGCCGTTCGGCGCAGTGTGGATGACGAAGTCACCGCCGTACACCCGCAGGCCGTGGTAGGTCCGGGTGTAGCGGGTGTGGGCCGCGCCGCTGGGGTCCACCTTGGCGCTGTGCACCTGGTAGGACTCGGCGCTCGAACCCTGGACGGCGCCGGGGTTCGCTCGTAGGACGGTTTCCGCTCGGGCTGCGGCGGAGGCGTCCGGCGCGGGAGAGGTGGGCGGGGCCGCGTGCGCCGGGGTGACGACGCCGGTCAGCAGGCCGCTGGTAAGCAGCACTGCACTGACGGCGGCAAGAGCTCTTTTCACGTGCGCTCCTGAGAGGAGAAGGATGTGACGGAGGTAGTCACACATGTACATATAGCTATGTGTTGAAGAAAAAAGAAGGGCTGAACCGATGTCAGACATCGACATTGGCCGTTCGGATGAGAGGGCTTGACGAGGGAACCAACACCCGCCCCGGCACGTCCGACGGGCATGAGACCCGCCTCGACAGCCGGCGTCACGTTCGCCCTACTGGTCGCGCTCCTGGCCGGCTGCACCAGCACCGACGGAAGCGGCGCCGCTGGTGACCAGCCGCCGACCAGCGCCGGGCCCACCCCGACCGGGCCGGCCACCGACGTCCCGCCGCCGCCAACCACGGCCCCCGCCTCCACGTTGCCGACCGGGCCGCCGGCCACCGATATCGCGTCGACGCGAGTGATGCTGTTTCGCTCCGGCGGCTTCGCCGGCCGCGCTGACACCGTGACCGTCGAGCCGGACGGCCGGTGGACGGCCGTGGACCGTGCCGGCGGTCGGCGTACCGGCCAACTCAACCCCGCCGACCTCGGCCGGCTGCGCGGGCTGACCGCCGACGCCCGGCTGTACGCCGAGGCCCGCCAGACAGCCGGCGCGACCATCTGCACAGACGTGTTCAGCTACCGGCTGACCGTCGGCACCACCGAGATCGGGTACGACGACTGCCCCAGCGACGACGCGCAACGGCTGCCAGCCACCCACGCCCTGGTCGAGCTGCTGCTGCGGGCCACCGACACTCAGACCAGGTAGTCCGGGGGCAGGCCGGTGCCCCGCAGCTCCGGCGGAAGGTGAGCCACGTCGTTGACGGCGACCAGACTCGGCGGGCCGGCCGCGCTGTACCGGATGACGGTCAGGCCCGCGTTGTGCGAGTTCAAGCCCAGCCACCGCCACTCCGGCGCGTCGAGGGCATGCCGCACCAGCCAGGCGATCAGGAAGCTGTGCGTCACGACCAACTCGCGAACCGGCTCGCCGCCGGCCGGCCCCCCGCCGACCGGGCCGGCGAACCGCCGCACCGCGTCCGCCGTCACTCGCGGCCCGTCGACCCGCTCGGCCGCCGAGAACTGCGTCAGGAATTCGGCGTACGCGGGCGGCAGGCCAGCCGGATCGGTGTCGTGCGGGAGGTGGTCACCGGCCAGTTCCGTCTCGTACACCGGAACCTCGGGCAGCGACTTGGCGATCAGCTCGGCGGTCTGCGCGGCCCGGCGCAGCGGCCCGTGATGGACGGCGGCGAACCGGCGGGCCCGTAGACGTTCGCCCAGCAGGATGGCCTGCTGCCGGCCGCGCTCGGACAGGCCGGTATCCGGTTCGCCGGCATCCGGTCCACTCGGCTCGGGCAGGTCCTGCTCGGCGTGTCGGGTCAGGTACAGCAACCGGGTCACCATGGCCCCCAGCTCAACACACCGGGAGGTACGAGTTCGACCCGCACCTCCCGGTGCTGCGGCCGTCGGCTCAGTCGGCCCGACCGGACGCCGCCCGCGCGAAGGTGACCGACACCCACAGCCAGCCGGCCGTCACCGCCAGGCCGAACGCCACCATCGCGGCCGGTACCGGCCGGACGATCAGCGTCACCCAGGCCACCGCGAAGAACAGCCCGGTCACCAGGTGGTACGCGGCTCGACCGCGCATTCCCAGCCGGGCGGCCCGACGGGCGGCCACCACCGTCGCCACGATCAGCGACACGAAGGCGACCGCCGCCACCAGGAAGTGCAGGGCTCCGTGCCAACTGATCTCACCGGCACCCCGAGGCGTACCGGCCGGGAACCCATCGGCCGGGTCGGCGCTGAAAATCGCCGCCCCGACCAGGCCCAGGCCGTAGAGCGCGAGCAGTCGGGGAAGCCACACCGATGCGCCGTCTTCGCTGGTACGGCAGCGCAGCGCCTGGGCGGCCAGCACGCAGAGCACCCCGGTGGCCAGGAACGTGACGATCTGGATCCAGCCCAGCTCGCCGGTGCTCAACACGCTGACCGGGTGGCGACGGAAGTCGAAGCCGTCCCGGGTCGCCGCCTGCACGATCGCCGAGCTGACGAACATCGGGCCGGCGAGCACCCCGCCGAGCAACAGCAGGCGGTCCCGACCGACGGCGGTCGGTCGTACCACGGGAAACGTCGCGGCCTGGCCCATCGCCCGCCCCCTACGCCCGCGGGAACATCTGGCCGATGCGGATCCGGTTGCCGAACGGGTCCCGGATGCCGAAGTCGATCCCGTACGGGCGCTCGGTCGGCTCGTCGGTGATCTCGACTCCCTTCGCGACAAGATCCTCGTGCGTCTTGCGGGCGTCGTCAGTGGTCATGAAGAGGTACCCGCCGAGGGCACCCTTGGTGAGCAGTTCCCGGACCTGCTCGGCGGTGGCCGGGTCCAGCGCGGGCGGGCCCGGCTTCTCCAACAGGATCTCGCGCTCCGGGTCGCCGGGCAGGTTGACCGTGAGCCACCGCATGAAGCCGAGGTCCTGGTCGGTGTTGACCTCCATGCCGAGCTTGTTGACGTAGAAGTCAAGCGCGGCGTCCTGGTCGAGGACGTAGATCTGGGAGCGGCTGATCGCGTTCATCGTCATGCCCACGACGCTAGAGGTAGACCGTGACCTGCGGCTTATCCAAAACTGCTGGGTCGGGTCCAGGCTTTGGTGAAACACGACGGCACGTTCGCCGGCGCGACGCGCCGACGCCGGAAATCCGAGGGCGAATCCCCGACGATCTGCCGGAACGTCCGGCTGAACGTGCCCAGGCTGCCGAAGCCGACGGCGTAACAAATATCCGTCACGTCCCGGTCGGTCTCCACCAGTAACGCCATCGCCCGCTCCACCCGGCGGCGTTGCAGATAGCGGTGCGGGGTCTCACCGAAGGTGGCCCGAAAGGTACGGATGAAGTGCGCCTCCGAGACGTGCGCGATCCGGGCCAACGCGGAAATGTCCAGAGGCTCGGCGTAAGCCCGGTCCATCGCGTCCCGGGCACGCAGCATCGCCCGGTTCGACTCCTCCACCGCCCGACTCATCGACCCCCCGGTCCCACTTCGCTCGCCGCCGAGCCCAGGCTACCTCCGGGCAGAGGGCCGCACTGGCGACGATGTTCTCCGATCGCTGACAATTGCCGGATGCACACGCCCGCGGCCGACGACGCTCTGCGCTGGCTGGCCGATGAGGGCGTGACGCCGCTCGGCAAGGGACGCTGGCTGGAATCCACCTCGTCGGGTGACCTCGAACGTTCCGACAACGACCTCGCCCACGAGTGGGCGGCCGCAGCCCTGGGAGACGACCGGCTGACCCCGATGCAGCGGCTACGCACGGGCCTCGGCCTCCTCGATCTGCTCGACGAATACTGGGCGACTTTCGAGCTGCGGACCTTCATCACCGAGCAGACGGATCCAGTGGTCATGGATGCCTTCTGGGCGGGATACCGACAGCGTCTCGAAGCCGTCGAGCCGGCTGAGCAGGTGCTGTACTCGCTGTGGGTCGACTGGTTCGAGGACCGCGACACCGCCCAGGCGGCGTTCTCGCGGGTGGCCGGCGACGACGTTCGCCGCATGCTGGCCCAACGGCGCCTGTGCGATCTCGCCACCGGCCCGGTGCACCGTCGAATCGCCCGGGTCCTGGAGCACTCGGGGCCGGTCGGCTGGGCTTACAAACACGATGTCTATGAGGCCGTCGCAACCGTGCCCGAGCTGCACCCGGCGTTGTTCGCGGGCCTTCGGGCCAGCTACCACGACGTGTACGGCGACCTCGAACCGATGCCGGCGCTCGCCCTGTTGGACCGCCTTCACCTACCCCCGGACACCCCGCACCTCGCCCCGCTGCGGGCGGTGCTGCTGGCCGGCTCCCGCAACCATTACCGCCACCCAGATCTGTGGGGCACCGTGCGTCCTGAGTGACTCTGAGCTGTCACTTGCGGTAATAGAAGTCCGCGGCCTCACCAGCGTGTGCCGGCGCGTTGATCTTCGAGGGCTTCCCGTGATCTTTCATGGTGGTGGTCATCGTCAGTTTCGGGCCCTCGCTGGGACTCAGCTCCACCTTGATCGAGGTGACCCAGCCCTGGGCGTCGGTGGTGATCGTGAACGGCGACGGGCGGATGCCGAGCGACACGATGCTCGGTGCGCCCACGGGAAGGAACGACGTGGTGTCCTTGTCGCTGTGGGGGTCGAAACGGCCGGTGTAGGTGTGCGGGTCGACGCGGCTCACCGAGACGATCGACGAGGTGAACGCCTTGAGACCGGTCGGGTCGGCCCAGTCGAAGCGCAGGAAGATATCGTCGGGCTTCACTCGCTTCAGATCGACGTGCACCCACTCCTTCTCGTCGGACGGCCGTGAGTAACTGTCGGTGCCAATCACGATCCGGCTCCCCGCCGACGGGTACTTCCCACCGGTGATTGAGACCGTGGTCTGAAAGCGGCGTTTCTTCGGATCGAAGACTCCTGTGCCGGCGACGTTCTGCCCTTCGGGCAGGTTCCCGCGCACCGCGTACCGGTGGGCGACGCCCTGCGACCGTTGCAATGCCACGACCAGCTCGCCCCGGACGTCGGGCGTAGGAGACGGCACGGCGGTGGTGGCCTGGACCGGTTCCTCGGCGCGCTTGGGCTCCGTCTTAGGAGTGCATCCGGCAGCAACGAGCAGACCGCCGGTCAAAGCCAGCGCGAGCAGGACGGTGCTCTGTTTCATGGTGGTTCCCCCGTGGACTCCCGCCGGGTGGCGGCCGGAGGCACGATAACGGAGTTGGTCGACGTCCGGGTGCCCCTCGATGCGGACCGGCAGAGGCACAGCAGTGCCGGTCGCAAAGGTCTGATGGAATTGGAGCCCCCAGGCCGGGATCGAACCGGCGACAAGTCGCTCAGCTCAACCAGATGGCGTTACCGGCGACCGCAGGCCGAGCCACTGCTCGGCGTCCCAGGCGTGGAACCGCTCTATCTCCGTGAACCCCAGCTTTGCCGCAAGGCGCATCGAGCCGACGTTGGCAGTCTGGGTGGTGAGCACCACCGGCTCACCGGGAAGAGCGCCGTCAAACCAGTCGAGTGCCGCCATGCACGCCTCGGCGGCGTACCCGAATCCCCACGCCTGCGGCAGGAACAGGTAACCGAGGTCAGCCTTCCCGACGGCAGCCGGGCGACGGTGCCCCGTTGCTCTCCTGAGCAGTATCTGGCCGATCATCGCCCCGTCGAGATCAACGACGAAGCTCCCGGGCCACCGCTCAGGCACCCTGGGCATCTCGCGCTCAAGCTCGCCAGGCAGGCGGGGACCACCGAGGTAGGTGTTGACCTCCGGCGACGCCAGCAACTCGATGAACACCGCACGATCCCGGGCCTCGGGCTCACGGAGCACGAGCCTCTCGGTCCTGATCGGGGCAGGCGGCCAGGCGACGGCTCCCAGGTCTGCCATGGGCGCAGGCTAATTGCCTCCTGAGCAGTTTCCTAGCCAGACGTGTCAGCAACGTCCCGAGGCTTGTCTGTCATGCAGGTGCTGAAGCCGGCGTCACCGACGGCCGACTCGCGGCAGTGCCGGTCGGAAAGGTCTGATGGAATTGGAGCCCCCGGCCGGGATCGAACCGGCGACATCTCGCTTACAAGGCGAGTGCTCTGGCCAGCTGAGCTACAGGGGCGCGTGCGTCGAGGTCAGCATAGCGACTGACGTCCGGTTATCCCGATCGAGATGCCTCCCGACCACGGGAATCGTCAACAACCCGACGCGCGGCCGTTAGACGTCGCGTCGATTGATGTCTGACCGTGCCCGAGTGACCGGAATGCGTAGCCCGCCTGGTGGGCTGGGCGGCCCCCCGCCTTGGCAGCACGGGTAAACGCGTTTACGGTTCACTCACACGGACGACAACCGGGCCCCCCGCGGCCGGGCTGCCGTCCGCTGACCGGCACGGACTCGTGCCGGTTGCTCCTTCACTCGGATCGTCCGGCACGTTCCTGCCGGTGAAAGGAAGCGCTTCACCATGGCTACGGTCACCTATTCCAAGGCGTCCCGGGTCTACCCCGGACAAGAGCGTCCCGCCGTCAACGAGCTCAACCTCGAGATCGGCGACGGCGAGTTCCTCGTCCTGGTCGGCCCCTCCGGTTGCGGTAAGTCCACCAGCCTGCGGATGCTCGCCGGCCTGGAGGACGTGGACGCCGGTTCGATCTACATCGACCAGCGTGACGTCACCCACCTTCCCCCGAAGGCCCGCGACATCGCGATGGTCTTCCAGAACTACGCGCTCTACCCGCACATGACGGTGTACGAGAACATGGCGTTCGCCCTCAAGCTGCGCAAGACCTCCAAGTCGGAGATCGACCGGCGGGTCAAGGAGGCAGCCGCGCTGCTCCAGCTGGAGGAGTACCTCGGCCGTAAGCCGAAGGCGCTCTCCGGTGGTCAGCGTCAGCGTGTCGCGATGGGCCGGGCGATCGTCCGCGAGCCGCAGGTCTTCCTCATGGACGAGCCGCTGTCGAACCTCGACGCCAAGCTCCGTGTGCAGACCCGTACCCAGATCGCATCCCTGCAGGCCAAGCTGGGCGTCACCACTGTCTACGTCACGCACGACCAGGTCGAGGCCATGACCATGGGTCACCGGGTCGCGGTGCTGCTCGACGGTGTCCTTCAGCAGGTGGACACCCCGCGGGCGCTCTACGACACCCCGGCCAACGTGTTCGTCGCCGGTTTCATGGGCTCTCCCGCCATGAACATCAAGACCGTTCCGCTGAACGAGCGGGGCGCTGAGTTCGCCGAGTTGCAGATCCCGCTGACCCGGGAGCAGGTCGAGGCGGCCCGCGCCGAGGGTGGCGACGGCAAGGTCACCGTGGGCTTCCGCCCGGAGGACTGCGAGCTGGTCAGCCCGACCGAGGGCGGCATGCCGGTCGTGGTCGAGCTGGTCGAGGACCTCGGCTCGGACGCCAACGTCTACGGCCACGCCGCGCTGGGTGGCAACTCGGAGCGCTTCGTCGTCCGCACCGACCGGCGCAACATGCCGAACATGGGTGACACCGTGTTCGTCAAGCCGGTCGCCGGTCGCAGCCACGTCTTCCACGCCTCCACCGGTGGCCGGATCTGACGTAACGCCGTACTGAGAGGGGCGGTCCGCTTCGGCGGGCCGCCCCTTTCGTCGTACCCGAAGCGGCTCTTGACCCGTCAGAGCTGACACGAAGGCCCCCTCCCACGCTCGGCGGGAGAGGGCCTTCGTCGACGTGCTTACAGCTCGACGGAGCGCCGACGGGCGACCTCGGCCAGGGCGACCGCCGCGGCCACGCTGGCGTTGAGCGACTCGACCTCGGAGATCATCGGAATGCTGACGGTCAGGTCGCAGGTCTCCCCGACCAGGCGGGACAGACCACGCCCCTCGGAACCGACCACCACCACCAGCGGACCGACAGCGGCCTCCAGGTTGTAGAGGTCGGTGTCGCCGTCGGCATCCAGGCCGACGACCATGAAGCCGGCGTCCCGGCACGCCTTCAGCGACCGGGTCAGGTTGGTCACCTGCGCCACGGGCACCCGCGCGGCCGCGCCGGCACTGGTCCGCCAGGCGGTCGCGGTGATCCCGGCGGCACGACGCTCGGGTACGAAGACACCCTGCGCGCCGAACGCGGCAGCCGACCGGATGACGGCGCCCAGGTTGCGCGGGTCGGTGACACCGTCCAGTGCGACCAGCAGCGGAGCCTGCTGCTCCAGGGCAGCGGCGACCATGTCCTCGAACGGCTGGTACGCGAAGGGCGGCACCTGCAAGCCGACACCCTGGTGCAGCACCCCGCCGGTCATCCGGTCCAACTCGGCGCGGCTGATCTCCAGGTTGGCGATGCCCCGGTCGGCGGCGGTCCGGATGATCTCGTTGATCCGGTCGTCCATGTCGATGCCCTGGGCGGTGTAGAGCGCCGTCGCCGGCACGTTGGCGCGCAACGCCTCCAGCACCGGGTTACGCCCGACCAGCAGCTCCGGAGTGTCCTTGGAGGGGTTGGACTTGCGCCCCGGCGTGACCCGCGGACCGGACCGCCCGGTGGGCTTGCCGCCCCGTCCGCCAGTGGCAGCACCCCGACCGACCGGTACGCCCCGACCGCCGCCCCGACCCCAGGTGGTGTCCTTGCTGCCGGGCTGACCGATCTTGGGGGCGCGCCCCTCCTCGGCCGCCGCGCGGCGCTCCTTGTCCTGCTTCCAGGCGGTGCGCTGGGGCAGCTTCTCGGTGCCCGAGTAACCCTTGTGCCACGGCCGCTCGTCCGCGGGCAGCGTGCGGCCCCGCCCGGCCAACGAGTCCTTGTTCTTGCCGCCGGTGCCCTTGGGGGCGCTTGCCTTCGACGTCAGTCGCCGGCCACGGCGCTGCGAGTTGCCGGCCATCAGTCCTGCTCTCCAATAGTCCAACGGGGGCCCTGGGGGGTGTCCTCGACCACCACGCCGGCCAGCTTGAGCTGGTCACGCACCGCGTCCGCGGCGGCCCAGTCCTTGCGGCCACGCGCCTGCGCACGCTGCTCCAGGGCCAGCGCGATCAGGGAGTCAACCACGGCACGAAGATCGTCCGATCCGCCGCCACCGGTCCAGGCCGGGTCGAGGGGGTCGACCCCGAGAATATCCAGCATTGCCCGCACCACGGCCAGCGTGGTGCGGACGGTCACATCGTCGCCGACGCTCAGCGCGGTGTTGCCGTCCCGAATGTGCTGTTGCAGCACGGCCAGCGCGGCGGACGTGTTGAGGTCGTCGTTCATCGCCGCGACGAAGCCAGCGGGTAGCTCACCGAGCTGCCCGGCACCGACCAGCTCGACGGCCCGCTGCACGAAACCCTCGATCCGCCGGTAAGCGGTGGCCGCGTCCCGCAGCGAATCCTCCGAGTAGTCGATCAGCGAGCGGTAGTGCGCGGCGGCGTAGTAGTAGCGCAGCTCCACCGGCCGCACACCGAGCGAATCCACGTACGCCAGATCCAGCGCGTTGCCGGCGGACTTGCCCATCTTGGCCCCGCCGATGCTCAACAACCCGTGGTGCACCCAGTAACGGGCGAACGGCAACCCGGCAGCCTTGGACTGGGCGATCTCGTTCTCGTGGTGCGGGAACGTCAGATCCAGGCCACCGCCGTGAATGTCGAACTCCGGGCCGAGGTAGCGCCAGCACATCGCCGAGCACTCGATGTGCCAGCCCGGACGGCCCAGCCCCCACGGTGAGGGCCAGTAGGCGTCCGCCGGCTCGTCCGGTTTGGCACCCTTCCAGAGCGCGAAGTCGCGCGGATCCCGCTTGCCCCGATCCGGGGCGTCCCCGGCGGACTGCATGGCGTCCGGCGACTGACCCGACAGCGACCCGTACGCCGGCCAGGACGCCACGTCGAAGTAGACGTCGCCCGAGCCGTCACTCGCCGGGTACGCGTGCCCGTCGGCGATCAACTTCGTGATCAGCTCATGCATCTCGGGGATGTGCCCCGTGGCGCGCGGCTCATAGGTGGGTGCCAACACGTTCAACGACCGGTACGACTGGGCGAGCAGCAACTCGTTGGTGTACGCGATCGACCAGAACGGACGACCCTGCT
Organism: Micromonospora sp. D93; assembly: GCF_018070365.1. Taxonomy (NCBI): domain Bacteria; kingdom Bacillati; phylum Actinomycetota; class Actinomycetes; order Micromonosporales; family Micromonosporaceae; genus Micromonospora; species Micromonospora sp. D93. The sequence goes on from NZ_JAGPXW010000006.1 coordinate 185,672, forward strand.
CGCCCGCCTTGACCAGGATCTTGTCGTCGATGTCGGTCAGATTGCGAATGAAGGTGACCTCGTAGCCGGCGGCCAACAGCCACCGACGCAGGACGTCATAGTTGACGCCGGAGCGAAGATGACCGATGTGCGGCGGGGCCTGGAGGGTGAGACCACACAGGTAGACCCCCACCTTGCCGGCTTCCCGCGGGACGAAGTCCCGCACCGATCGGGTGGCAGTGTCATACAGGCGTAGCGTCACCGTACAAGGGTAGCTGTCCGTGCCTGTCCGGGTCCGCCGGTGCCGGGTCGTACGCTGCCAGGCGTGGATGCGACCGCACGCTCCGGTGGCTCCGGTGACACGCCAGCCAACCCCACCGCCCCCCCCGACCCGACCTCCGGGCCGGTCTCCAGTTCGGCCTCCGGGCCGGCCGACGCCGGGGCGGGGCGCGCCGGGGAGACATCGCAGACGCTGGACCGGGGCTTGCGGCTGCTGCACGTGGTCGCCGACGCCCCTGGCGGTCTGACCGTCACCGAGGCCGCGAATCGGCTCGGCATCGGCCGGGCCGCCGTCTACCGGCTGGTCAGTGCGCTGACCGGACACGGCATGCTGCGCCGCGACGGAGACGGTCGGCTGCGCCTCGGGGCCGGGTTGCTGCACCTGGCCCGACGGGCCCAGCCGCTGCTCGCCGAGGGTGCGCTGCCCGCGCTACGCCGCCTCGCCGAGCAGGCCGGCGCGACCGCACATCTGACCGTGGTCGAAGGTGGCGAGGGCGTAGCCCTGGCCGTGGTCGAGCCGAGCTCGACGTCGTTCCACGTCGCGTACCGGGCCGGGGCACGACACCCACTGGACCGGGGAGCGGCGGGCCGGGCGATCCTGGCCGGTCGAGCCGGGGTGGCAGAGCCGGTGAGTAGCAGCGGAGAGTTGCAGGCCGGGGCGTACGGGTTGGCCGCACCGGTGCTCGACGTACCGGGCCTGGAGGCCAGCGTCGGCGTGGTCGCGCTCGCCCCGCTGGACGTCGACACGATCGGCCCCAAGGTGCTGGCCGCCGCCCGAGCCATCACCGCCGCCCTCAGCTGACCCGGCCCACGCCCCACCTCACCACCGCATCGGCGCCGCGCCGCGCACGCCCACCTCGGCGTTACGGAAGTCGCGGTATCCCAAGGCCAACGACCGCCCGACTTTCAGGAACGCGAGTGGATCACCGCTCGGCGGCAGCCCGAATGCCCTGTCGATCCGGCCGGCGCATAGCAAGATCAGCAGGCGGATTCGTGGTTGTCCACAGGTGCTGCGGCACGCGCGGGCTGGGTTGTCCACAGGGGTTTCGGTGGCCGATCGGTGGTCGGCAGGCTGCTCAGCATGCCACCACGTCCGCATCGCCCCGATGCCCTGGCCTGGCAGGTCTTCCGTGGCTCCGACGCTGTCCGGGACGGTCTGCTCACCGAACATCAGCTGCGCAACTCCGCCTGGGTGCGGTTGCGCCACGACATCTACGCCGATTCGCGGCTGGACCGCGACCACGCCCTCGCCTGTCGCGCCGCCCTCCTCCGGCTACCGCCCGGAGTGGTGGTCGGCGGCCCGTCGGCCGCCTACCTGCACGGCGTCCAACACGCCGCGAGCTTCACAGACGATGTGCACGTCCTCGTGCCCCGATCGCGGCGGATCGGCCCACAGCGCGGCCTCCGCGTACACGTCGATGCCATCACCCCGATGCCGGATGCCGGGCGTCCGTCGAGCGCTGGACGTCCACGTGATGCGGCGCGACCTACGGGAGCAGGGCGCCCACCCGCCGGCGGTATGTCACCACGCACAGCACGGCAACTGTCCCGCCCGGCCGCCGTGTCCGTCGGAGCAGGGGGCATGGTGGCGGCCAGCCGGGGCGACGGGTGGGCGGCGGCCAGCCCGCCATGGTCCCGGGAGCCGGAGCTTCCGATCCCCCGGTCCGATCCTGGGCGGGCCGCCTGGGAGACGGCCGTCTGGCTCGACCCGGTCCGGGCGGTCGCCATCGTCGACTCGCTGCTCGGGCAGGGGCTGGCCGATCGCGACACCCTGGCCGCCATGGCTGCCCGCAATGCTGACCGGCCCGGTGGGCGACGAGCGCGCTGGGTCTTCGACCTGGCCGACGACAGAGCTGAGTCCCCACCGGAGTCACAGCTACGCGTGCGGTTGGTGCTGGGTGGGCTGCCGCGCCCAGCGATTCAACATCCGGTACGCCTGCCGATCGGCGTTGTTCTGCACCCCGATCTGGCCTGGCCGCAATATCGGGTGGCGGTGGAGTACGACGGGAAGTGGCACTCCGACGCGGAGCAGCTGCACCGCGACCGCCGTCGGCTGAATCAGCTGGTCGCCGCTGGTTGGCTGGTCCTGCGCGTGACCAGCCAACGGCTGCACGGCGAGTTCCCGGCGGTGCTTCGCGAGGTGCGCGACGCGCTGGTCAGCCGCGGCTGGCGACGGAAGTCGCCCACATGACCAGGATCATCTCGGGTTCCTGGGCAGGAGGCCCGGACGACCGCAGGGCCCGGTCGACGAGCGTCGACCGGGCCCCGGAGGGTGGTGGCGGTTGGGCCACCTCCGCAGTGCGATGTGCGCTACGGGCGGGCGTTCGGCTTGAGCGGGGTCTTCACCGCCGCGTAGGCGTCGACGATTCCGTAGCCGTAGAAGCCGTTGAAGTTGACTCCACCCGCGCAGTACGCGTCATAGGTCTCGTCCCGGCCCTCGTTGCGGTACTGCTGGAGACGCGGCTCCGGGCAGGCGTGCTCGGCGGCCGTGCGGTAGAGGTGCTGCTCGACCTGGTCCGGCGACATCCCGAAGCCGGTCCGACCCTGCGCCTTGCCGTACCGGCTGACGATCAGCGCGGCGACGCCGGCGGCGTGCGGGGACGCCATCGAGGTGCCCTGGAGGTAGGTGTAGTAGCCGCACTCACCGTTGGCCTTGCACTGCTTGAAGACCGAATTCTCGAAACCGGCGACGATGTTGCCGTCGGCGTCGACCGATTCCTCCTCCTGAAGCACGTGCTTCGGGTACGAGGAGAGGATCATGTTCGCGTCGGTACGGAAGGTGTCGGTGCCGAAGCCGTCCCGGAACCAACCACCCGGCGCGGCGATCGAGATCTGCTCGGTGCCGTAGTTGGAGAAGTCCGACTTCTTGCCGGACGGGCCGACCGACGACACCCCGATCACGTGCGGGCCCTCGGTGGGCAGGTCCCAGCAGCTCTCGTTGTCGATCGGCCGGTCGTACGGGTCGGCGCCGTAGTCGGGGCTCGTGGTGTCGGTGCGCGGTGCGCCCAGGTCCTCGTTGTTGTTGCCGAGCGCGCCGACGAGGGTCACGCCCTTGTTGTGCGCGAAGATCAGCGCCCGCTTCATCGCCTTGATGATTGCCCGCTGCTCGGCCTGGTCCTCGGGCGAGTCGGCCGGGTTGGCTGTGCAGTTGTAGAGCCACGGGTCGACGTAGAACGACATGTTGACCACGTCGATCCCGGACCGGCCGGCGTAGACCAGGGCGTTGACGACCGGGTCGAGGAAGAAGTAGCCGGAGTCCTGGCCACCCTTGAGCTCGACCAACGAGACGTTCGGGGCGACACCGGAGAGGCCGAAGCCGTTGGCCGCAGCGCCGATGGTGCCGGCCACGTGGGTGCCGTGCCCGCCGTCGTCGGTGCCGACCGGGTCGAGGCAGCTCGGCACCTCGCAGGGGCCGTCCACGTCGGTCAGGTCGGGCGCGAAGTTGCGCGACAGCGACCAGTTGAAGTTCGGCGCGATGTCCGGGTTGCTGGCGTCGACACCGGTGTCCAGTACGCCGACGGTCACCCGACGGTCGCCCGGCTCGATCTTGCGGGCCTTGTCGGCCCGGATCATCTCTAGGCCCCACAGCTTGTCATCGAGCGGGTCGAGCTTGGCGCCCTTCTTGGCAGCAGCACCGGCGGCGGCACGAGCACCGGCGGCGGCCGTCAGGTGCTCCTGCTCGACCCGGTCCAGCTTCGGCTTGCGGCCGATGGCCTTCTGCTCGGCGGCGCCGATCAGTGTCGGCGCGGCGGTCGCCCTGGCCGCGAAGTCGGCCCGGTCGCTGCTGACCTGGAACATGCCGACCTCGTCGGACCGGGACACCACAGTGCCGCCAGCTGCCCGAATCGCGGCGACTGCCGTGTCGGCGGCGACGCCGTCCTCGGCGACGACGGTGAAGGTGCGGGAGTTGCTCGGCGCGGCGTTGGCCGGCACACCCAACCCCGTAGCCGTAAGTGCCAGTACTGCCGCGGTCGCGACCGTACGGGCGGTGAAGCGCTTGCTCACCACATCGGATCCTCTCGTTGAGGGACGTGGCAGCCATCACACAACAACGATCTGGATTACGCCAGTTAAGCGCCCGTTATGGTGGTGAATTCCTCCAGTTCCAGCTGCACACCGACCGCGTCGACGCCCAGATCCGCCAGCGCGGTCGGCAGATCGGCCATGCTGGAAACTTCGGCGTCGGGTGTGCAGCCGAGGGGGCGAGGCAGGCCGAGCCGGTTCAGCCACACCGATCGCAGGCCGGCCCGGCGGGGCGCCACCACGTCGTGCTCCCACGAGTCGCCGACGTACACGATCTGCCCGGCTGGCACCCCGGCCGCCGCGACCACCGCGGCGTAGAAATCTGGGGCTGGCTTCTTGGGCAGGCCGTTCTCGTGTGCGTACAGCTCGAAGGCGAACTCGCCGGCGAGCCCGCACCGTTCGGCGCGGCTGTTGCCGTTGGTGGCGAAGCCCAGCGTGTACCGGCCGCGCAGCGTGGCCAGCGCCGATGGCACGTCCGGGAACGGGCGGGTCAGTGCGAACCGGCGGGCGAAGAAGAGGTCCGCGATCTCGTCCAGGTGGTTGACCAGTTCGGCGCGGGCCAGCGACCGGGCCAGTGCGGCTCGCCGGATCTCCACCACCGGGGCGGCGTTCAGCTCCCCGAAGACCGCGCCCCAGTCCGACTCCAGTTCGGCGAGCGTCACACCGGCCGCAGCCGGTGTGCGTCGCCGCATCTCGTCGAGGACGGCCACCAGCCCGCCCGTGACCGCCGGACGCAGGTCCAGCAGCGTCTCGTCGGCGTCGAACACCACAGTGGTCAGCACGAAACCCACTCTCTCACCGACCGGCAAACCTCACCGACCGCCCAGCGCCAGCTCAGGCTCGGGCGAGGCCGACGGCGCGGCCGTCGAGGGCGACCCGCGCAGTTCGTCGAGGCGTACCAATGCGACGCCTGCGATGATCAGCGCGCCACCGAACAACTGCCAGCCGGTGGGCAACTCGTTGAGGAAGAGCCAGGCGATCAGCACCGCGAAGAGCACCTCGGTCAGCCCGACGAACGACGACAGTCGGGGGCCGAGGATCCGGGTACCGGCGATACCGGTGAGGTACGCGATGACAGCGGCCACCAGCGACAGCCCGACGATGGGCACCAGCCAACTGGTGGGCTCCCCGGCGAAGGTGACCTCGCCGAAGGTCGCGTGCAGCGGCAGCAGGCCGGTCAGCCCGATGAGGAGCAGCACGGCGGCGCCGACGGCCATCCCGCCGCTGGCCATGGCGACCGAGGGCAGCCGGGGGTCGACTCGTCCGGCGAGCACGAAGTAGCCGGCCAGGCCGAACGCCGCGCCCAGTCCCCAGAGCACGCCCACCGGGTGGAAGTCGGCGGTGCCGGCGAGGTCGAGCACGAATGCCAGCCCGGCCAGCGCGGCCACCGACCCGGCGATGGTGAGCCGGCGGGGCGGTTGCCCGTGCCGCAGCCACATCCAGACCACGACGAGGATGATGCCCAGGTATTCCAGCAGCAGCGCGACACCGACCGGCAGGTAGCGCACGGCGTTGAAGAAGCACACCTGGGCCAGCGCCACCCCGAGGAGCCCGAACAGCCCGATGGCCGTGGCGTTGCTCCACAGCACGTGCCATTTGCCGCGCAGCGACAGCAGGGCGGGGATCGCCAGCACCAGGGCGGCCACGCCGACGCGGGCGATCACTGCGGATTCGGCTGACCAGCCGGCCTCGATGAGCGATCGCGCGAAGGTACCGGAGGTGGCGAAGGTGACTGCGGAGAGCAGCGCCAACCCGACGCCGGCAGCAGGTCGTGAGTGCATGTCACGCTCCTCGGGATGGGCACTGCGTCATGAGCAAACTATCCTTGTGCTGATGACGCTAGGCGGAAGCCATGACAGGAGTCAAGTTGCTATTCGCTCATGACACCGAGTGTTCGCTGATCGCCGCCGCGGCGTTGGTCAACACCGCAGGTCGAGACGGCGAGTTACTGCCCGACGTCGCGGCGCTGGACGCGTTCTTCGTCCGCCACTCCTACAGCGGGCGGCACGAGCACACCGACGCCGAGCTACGCGCCGTCCGGGAGTTGCGGCCCCGACTGCGCCGCATCTGGTCCGCCGAGCCACCCGAGATCGTCGCGGTCGTCAACGGCCTGCTGCTGGAACACAAGGCGCTGCCCCAGCTCATCGAGCACGACGACGAGCCGTACCACCTGCACGCAGTGCCCCGCGACGCGCCGCTGGCCACCCGGATCGCGGTGGAGGCCGCCATGGCGATGGCCGACCTCGTTCGTACCGGCGAGCTGAGCCGGCTACGCATCTGCGAATACCCGGACTGCGACAACGTGGTCGTCGACCTGTCCCGCAACCGGTCCCGGCGGTTCTGCGAGGCCGGCTGCGGCAACCGGGCCGCGGTGACCGCCTACCGCGCCCGACGGGCCGCCGGCCGCTCCTGACCGACGGTCGTCCACTCCTCGGCCCGCACCTCGTACTCCACCTCGCCCTGCTCGGTGCCCGGAATCGGGTCGTCCCACTGCTGGTGGAAGGTCCGCACGTGGCGCAACCCGGCCTTCACCATCACCCGCCGGGAGCGCTCGTTCACAGTCATCGTCTCGGCCCAGACCCGACGCACCCCGACGGCATCGAAGGCGTACCGGACCAACGCCCTCGACCCCTCGGTCGCCAGCCCCCGCCCCCACGTCGAGCGGCGCAGCCGGTAGCCCAACTCGGCTTCGGCGCCGTCCTCCGACGGGTCGAGCGCGAACCAGCCGAGGAACTCGGCGGACTCCCGATCGTGCGCCGCCCACCGCCCCAGCCCGGGATACCTGTCGTACTGGGCCAGCAGCCTCGGCAACTGCTCGTCGCGCACGGTTGCCAGCGGGGTAGCGACGCCACCGGTGAGGAAACGCATCACCTCGGGGTCGCTGTCCAACTCGACAAGCGCGTCCACGTCGGCAATGGTCAGCCGCCGCAACCGCAACCGCTCGGTGCAGGGTGGCTCACTCATGACGAAATCATCCCGCCGCCCCACACCAACGTCGAGCCGTTTACGCGCGCGGGCAAATCCCGACCGCCGTCGCGGGCGGGGCGGTCGCGTCAGCGCAGGGGCGCGACCACGAAGAGCCGCCAGGAGTACGCGTCGACAACGAGCACGGGCCCGTCCGAGTCCTTACTGTCTCGCACCCCGACCACGTCCCCAAGATTCGTCGCCACCTCGACGCACTGGTCGTTGGAACCACTCCGGCTGCTCTTGCGCCACCGGGCTCGGGTCAACTCCACGACTCCGCCACTTCCCTCAGCAATTCGATCGACTCCTGCGGTGGCAACGCCTGTCCGAGGGTAGCTTCCCAGGTCCGTTGTAGGCGTAACAGATCCGCAGGACGATCGAGTTCTTGACCGCCGATCTGGCCACCGAGGTAGGCGAGATCGCTGTGGTCGGCCACGGTGGCAAGGATGAACGGTCCGTTCAGGCCTGGATACTCTTCGGCCGAGCGGGGCACCACGTGAAGCTCAACGCGCGGATGCTCGGTCGCCAAGCGCGCCAGGTGCAGAGCCTGCTCGCACATCACCTTCCGACCGCCGACGCGTCGCCTCAGCACCGACTCGTCAAGCACCGCGACCACGTGCGGCGGGCGGTCCTCGTAGAGCACCCGCTGGCTGTCCATCCGGTCCGTCAGCCGACGCTCTACTTCGTCGGCATCGAGCAGTCGGTCCGACTCGAAGATGGCGCGGGAGTAGCCCTCGGTCTGCAGTAGCCCGGGGACGTGCAGCGGGTCGAACCATCGCAGCGCCCGCGCTTCCGCGAGGATCGCACGCCAACCGCGCAACCAGACGTGGGCCTTGTCCAGGCTTACCAGCTCGGTGGACATGCGGCCGAACAGGCCGCCGGTGTCCAGGGCGCGGTCGACGAGTTCCAGGTACTTGGCGGTGGGCTGTTGCTGACCCAGCTCGACCGCGCTGACCATCGACGCCGAGTAGTTGACCGCCTTCGCCAACTCCTCCTGACTCCAGCCGCGCCGCACCCGCGCCCGGCGCAGCTCCGCGATCAGGAACGCCGCCGCCGTCATCTGCCCATCGGCCATGCCGTACCGCCCTCCACCCCGCCGACGATCAACTCCAGCCGGCCGCCAGCGGTGGCGCCACCCGACGCAGGGCGGCTATGACGACGCGGCCAAACCCTTCCGACCGTAGTCGCCTGATCACCAGACTGTGAAGCGCAGCGCCGCTCCCCGTCCCCCCGGGATCTGCCGGCACCGCACGGGACCGCCCGCTCCCCCGACCGGGCGGTCCCACCTCCCAGACAGCCACGGCCGAGCCAAGCCACGTCCGAACCAAGCCACGTCCGAACCAAGCCACGTCCGAACCAAGCCACGTCCGAACCAAGCCACGTCCGAACCAAGCCACGTCCGAACCAAGCCACGGCCGAACCAAGCCACGACCCGACCAAGCCACGACCGGACCAAGCCACGGCCGGAGGCGCTGGCTGCACGACGGCACCCGGCTGCGGCAGCCACCACCAAGCGGGGGTGATGCCACAAACGAGTCAGGTCCAAAGCATCCGCCCAAGACATCCCCCGGCGGCGACCACGCCTACCACCCCGACCGCGCCCACCACCTCGACCACGACCACGCCGGCCACGACCACGCCGGCCATCCGACCGAACTCGCAAGATCGTGCTCGATCGTGGAAACAGTGGGGTCCTGACGCGTGGAAGCCACTACATCCAGGATCGAGCGCGATCTTGGCGCAGCCCCCCCAGCGCAACACAGCCCGCAGCTCAGCGCAGCCCCCAGCCCGGCAAGAAGGCCCAGCATGTCCCGGACCAGCCTGGACTACCGCGCGACGACGCCATGTCGACCGCACCTGCCGCTGCGCCCGCTCTGGCTCTGCCGGGTCTGCGCCGCGCCCTGGCCGTGCCCGGTCGCCCGACTCACCCTGCGCCATGAGTACGCGCACGACCGGGTCGCGTTGAGCATCTACCTGTGTGCGGTCCTGCACGAGGCGGCTGCCGACCTGTACCGGCTCAACCCGCACGACGGCCCGGACCCCGCCGCGCTCTTCACCCGCTTCCTCGGTTGGGCGAGACCACGGCACCTGCGCTGAGCGGGCCAGGGCTGGGCGGGCCAGGGCTGGGCGGGCCAGGGCTGGGCGAGCCGGGTCAGGGGTGGGTCATCCGGAGCAGGTCCAACGTCTCGTCGAGTTGGGTTTCGGTGAGCTTGCCGGAGTCGACGTGACCCCGGGAGATCACCACCTCGCGGATCGAGGTCTGCTTGGCCAGCGCCTCCTTGGCGATCGACGCAGCCTCGTCGTACCCCAGGTAGCGGTTGAGTGGGGTGACGATCGACGGTGAGCCCTCGGCGTACGCCAGGCAGACCTCGGCGTCCGCGACCAGGCCGGCCACCAGCCGGTCGGCGAAGAGCCGGCTCACCGCGGAGAGCAGCCGGATCGACTCCAGCAGGTTGCGACCCATCACGGGGAGCATCACGTTCAGCTCGAAGTCGCCCTGTGAGCCGGCGAACCCGACCGTCGCGTCGTTGCCGATCACCTGGGCGCAGACCTGCCGCATCGCCTCGGCGACCACCGGGTTGACCTTGCCCGGCATGATCGACGAGCCGGGCTGGAGGTCGGGGATGCGCAGCTCACGCAGGCCGGCGCGGGGGCCGGAACCCATCCAGCGGATGTCGTTGGCGATCTTGTAGAGGCCGATCGCCGCGGTCCGCAACTGCCCCGAGGTCTCCACCAGCGCGTCCCGCGCGCCCTGCGCCTCGAAGTGGTTACGCGCCTCGCTCAGCGGCAACCCGGTCGACTCGCGCAGCTTGTCGATCACGGCGGCGGCGAAGCCGAGCGGGGTGTTGATCCCGGTGCCCACGGCGGTGCCGCCCAACGGCAGCTCGGCCAGTCGGGGCAGCGCGCCCTCCAGCCGTTCGATGCCGTAGCGGACCTGGGCGGCGTAACCGCCGAACTCCTGGCCGAGGGTGACCGGCGTGGCGTCCATCAGGTGCGTTCGCCCGGCCTTGACCACTGTCTCGAACTCCGCGGCCTTGGCCTCCAGCGCGGCCGCCAGATGCGCCAGCGACGGCAGCAGGTCCTCCACGATGAACTGGGTGGCCGCCAGGTGGATCGAGGACGGGAAGACGTCGTTGCTCGACTGGGAGGCGTTGACGTGGTCGTTCGGGTGCACAGGTGAGCCCAGCTCACGGCTCGCCAGGGTGGCGATGACCTCGTTGGTGTTCATGTTCGACGACGTGCCCGAGCCGGTCTGGAACACGTCCACCGGGAACTGGTCGTCGTAACCGCCGTCGGCCACGTGTGCGGCGGCGGCGGCGATCGCGGCGGCCACGCTGGCGTCGATCACGCCCAGATCGCCGTTGACCTCGGCGGCCGCGCCCTTGATCTGGGCGAGGGCCTTGATCTGGGCCGGTTCGAGGCCCCGGCCGGAAATCGGGAAATTCTGCACCGCACGCTGGGTCTGCGCCCGCCACAGCGCCTCGGCGGGCACCTCCACCTCGCCCATCGAGTCGCGTTCGATGCGGTAACCGGTCGCCTCTGGAGTCGTCACGCGTACCATCCTGCCGCGCCCGTGGCCGACTCGCAGATGATCCGTCAGCCCAACTCGGTGAGCAACCGTTCCACCTCGTGCCGGTCCGGCGACTCGATCTGCCGGAACAGCGTCAGCGCCTGCTCCAAGTGCGCGCGGGCCGCCGTCGGATCCGTGGCCCGTACGCAGCGAGCGATGCCCTCCAGCGCCAGGCCCTGCTCGCGTGGGGAACCCAGCCCGGTGGCGTCGACGAGCACCCGCCGATGCAGGTCGAGCGCGCTTGTCATGTCCCCCTGGTCCAAAATGGCTCGGGCCAGCAGGTTGCGCGAGCCGCACTGGGCGATGCGATCCCCCACCTCGGTCATCGCGACCAGTGCCGCACGGTGCAGGTCGGCGGCCCGTTCCGGACGGCCAGCCTCCCGTTCCATCATCCCGATCTCGTTCAACACCTCACCTTCGCCAAACCGGGTGCCCACCTCTCGCTTGACGCGCAGCGCCACCCGCAGCAACCGCTCGGCCGGCACCACGTCACCCATCCGATGCCGGATCATCCCGAGGTGCCCGAGGGCGTTGCCGATCCGGCGCGGGTCGCCGATTTCGCGGGCGATCCCCAGGTGCCGCCGGGCGGTGCGCAGCGCCTCGTCGTTCCGTCCCCAGAGCAGCAGGGTCATCGTCAGGTTGTTGAGTTCGTTCGCCAGCGCTGCCGTGTCGCGCATCCGCGTCGCCAACGCCCGGGCGGCGTCGTAGCGCTCCCGGGCCCTGCGGAACTGGTAGTTGGCGGCGTACGAGGTGCCCAGGTTGCCGAGGGTGTTGCGGAACTCGCGGCGCAGACCGAGCCGGCGGAAGATCTCCAGTGACCTCTCCATCAACCGGATCGACTCGGGAAAATCACCCAGCCGGTAATGGGCCGAGGCGAGATAGTTGAGCATCGTCGCCACCGCCCGGTCGTCGCCCAACTCCTCGGCGGCGCGCAGTCCCGCGGAATGTGTCTCGATCAACTCGTCTAGGCGGCCGCTCTCGAACTGGGCGTGCCAGCAGGCCCTCGCCAACTGCCAGCACTGCTGGAGGAACCCCTCGGTCTCCGCCAACCGGACCAGGGCGGTCCACAGGGCAAGGTTCTCGTCGAGCCAGGCTCGACCCTGCTCGGCGACGATCGTGACCAGGTCAGCACGTATCGGCACCGTCACCAAGATCAGCGATTGGGCCGAGGTGAGTTCCCTTTTGCGGGCGATCGCCGTGGCGACGTGCAGGTGGTGATCGAGCAGACGCTCGATGGCGTCCCGCCGCTCGCCTGCCCGCTCCGGCTCGGCGACCAGCGTCCGCGCGTACTCCCGGACCAGGTCGTGTAACCGGTACCGGCCGGATTCCGCCTCCTCCACCAGGTGCGCGTCCACCAACTCGTCGAGCAGGTCCTGCGCCTCGGGCAGGGGCAGTTCGGCCAGTACGGCGGTGACCGAGTTGTCGAACCGTACTCCCGGGTGCAGGCCCAGCAACCGGAACGCACGCCGCGCGACCGGTGACACCTGGGCGTACGACAGGGCGAAGGCCCGACCGACGGACCGTTCGCCGGCTTCGAACTCGGCCAACGGATCCGGCCGGGTGCTCAGCCGCTCGGCCAGGTCGGCGATGCGCCAACGGGGTCGGTGCGCCAGTCGGGCACCGGCCAGCCGGATGGCCAGCGGCAGGTGTCCGCAGCGTCGGACGACCTCGTTGGCCGCCTCCGGCTCTGCCGCCACCCGGGCGACGCCGACGACCTGCCCGAGCAACTCGACCGCCTCGTCGCTGTCGAGCACGGGCAGCGACGAAGGTCGCCCCTCATCCACCCCGACCAGCCGGCGGCGGCTGGTGATCAGGATCAGGCAGTGCGAGCCGTTGGGCAGCAGCGGTGTCACCTGGTCGGCGGTGGCCGCGTTGTCCAGCACCAGCAGGGCCCGCCGGCCGGACAGCTCGGTGCGCCAGAGCGCCAACCGGTCGTCCTGGCTCGTCGGCACCCTCTCGGCGGGCACACCGAGCTGCCGCAGGAGCGTGGCGACCGCCGCGGCCGGCGTCAACGGCGTGCGCTCGCTGTGCCCATGGAGGTCGAGGTAGAGCTGGGCATCCGGGTAGTCATCTGCGAGAGCGGTCGCGAGATGCACTGCGAGGGTGGTCTTGCCGCTGCCCGCCATGCCGTCGATGAGGTGGATCCGAGCGCCCGCCTCCACCTCCTTGATGAGGCGAGCCAGCGTGTGCTGCCGGCCGGTGAAGTCGCCGATCGCCCGGGGCAGCGAGCGGACCGGAGCGATCGGCCGAGCTTCCCGACCAGCCAGGGCCAGGTCACCGGCGAGCACCCGCTGGTGCAGCTCCTGCAACTCGGCACCCGGCTCGATGCCCAACTCGTCGGCGTAGAACCGCCGGCCCTCCCGGTAGACCGCGAGCGCGTCGGCCTGCCGCCCGACCGCGGACAGCGCCAGCATCAGTTGGCCGCGCGGCCGCTCCCGCAACGGGTGCCGGTCGACGCTCTCCGCGAGTTCCTCGATGAGCTCGGCTGCCTGACCAAGGCGCAGCTCGACGTCGACGCACTCCTCCAAGGCGGTGAGGCGTTGCTCGTCGAGTGCCTGTGCACGACGGCGGACGCTCCGGCTCGGGATTCCGCCGAGCGCCGGCCCGCGCCACAGCGCCAGGGAGGCGCGGAATTCGGCACGGGCGTCGACGAGGCGACCGGCAGTGGCGGCGGTTCGGGCTGCCTCGACGCCCCGGGCGAAGACCTCGGCGTCCAGGTCGTTCGGTGCGGTTCGCACGCCGTAGCCGGCCGGGTCGGTGACGATGAGTTCCGGTGCCAGCCCAAGTTCGGTCAACCGGCGACGCAACCGCGACACGCAGGTCTGCAACTGCGCGCGGGCGGTGGCCGGCGGGCGGTCCTCCCACACCGCGTCGACAAGCTCGTCGACCGGCACGAGCCGGCCGGTGCGCAACAACAGCATGGCGAGCACGATCCGGTCGCGTCCCGCGGTGACAGTGGACTCGCCACCGCCCACCCGCAGGGGCCCCAGGATCCCGAACCGCATGTGCTCTCCCGCGTCAGTGGTGCAACTTCCAGCAGGGTAGTCCTGCGGTAACGGACCGCCTTCATCAGGCGATAGCGATCTGAGAGCGGATCGACAGCGGGGCGCAGCACACTCGCTGTGCGTTGTCGGTGACGGCATCCGACGGGGGCGGTACGCCCGTCCCACCCCCCAGCGGGGCGGGCGTACCGATGTCGGCAAGTCGGCGACAGATCGGGCGCCGGGCGAGTTCGCCCGGCGCCCGTTCCCATAGCTGTCGGGTCAGCGGCGGCCGACGGTGAGCACCGGCTTGGTGACCTCGGCGAAGAAGTCGTTGCCCTTGTCGTCGACCACGATGAAGGCGGGGAAGTCCTCGACCTCGATCTTCCAGACCGCCTCCATGCCCAGCTCCGCGTACTCGAGCACCTCGACGTGCTTGATGCAGTCCTGAGCGAGGCGGGCCGCGGGGCCGCCGATCGAGCCGAGGTAGAAGCCGCCGTGCTGCTGGCAGGAGCGGGTCACCTGACCGGACCGGTTGCCCTTGGCCAGCATCACCTGCGAACCGCCGGCGGCCTGGAACTTCTCCACGTAGGCGTCCATCCGGCCGGCGGTGGTCGGGCCGAACGAGCCGGACGCGTACCCCTCGGGGGTCTTCGCCGGGCCGGCGTAGTAGACCGCGTGGTCACGCAGGTACTGCGGCATCGGCTCACCGGCGTCCAAGCGCTCTGCGATCTTGGCGTGGGCGATGTCGCGGGCGACCACGAGCGGCCCGGAGAGCGAGAGGCGCGTCTTCACCGGGTACTTCGACAGCTCCGCGCGGATCTCGTCCATCGGCCGGTTCAGGTCGACCCGGACGACCAGCTCGGCGTCGAGCGAATCGTCGGTGACGTCGGGCAGGAACCGCGCCGGGTCGGTTTCGAGGCGCTCCAGCCACACACCCGACGGGGTGATCTTGGCGACGGCCTGACGGTCCGCCGAGCAGGAGACGGCGATCGCCACCGGGCAGGACGCGCCGTGCCGGGGCAACCGGACCACCCGTACGTCGTGGCAGAAGTACCGCCCGCCGAACTGCGCGCCGATGCCGAAGTTGCGGGTCAGCTCCAGCACCTCCGCCTCCAGCTCCAGGTCGCGGAAGCCGTGCGCGCTCATCGAACCCGCTGTCGGCAGCGCGTCAAGGTACTTGGCGCTGGCGTACTTCGCGGTCTTCAGCGCGTACTCGGCGGAGGTGCCGCCGATGACGACGGCCAGGTGGTACGGCGGGCAGGCGGCGGTGCCGATCAGCCGCAGCTTCTCCTCCAGGAACTGCATCATCCGCGTCGGGTTGAGCAGCGCCTTCGTCTCCTGGTAGAGGTACGACTTGTTGGCCGAGCCACCGCCCTTGGCCATGAACAGGAACTTGTACGCGTCGGGGTGCCCGTCCGGGTCCTCGGCGTACAGGTCCACCTGGGCGGGCAGGTTGCTGCCGGTGTTCCGCTCGTCCCACATGGTCAGCGGGGCGAGCTGGGAGTAGCGCAGGTTGAGCTTGGTGTACGCCTGGTAGACGCCCCGGGAGATGGCCTCCGCGTCGGCGCCGTCGGTCAGCACGTGCCGACCGCGTTTACCCATCACGATGGCGGTGCCGGTGTCCTGGCACATGGGCAGGACACCGCCGGCGGCGATGTTGGCGTTGCGCAGCAGATCCAGCGCGACGAACCTGTCGTTCGGCGAGGCGGCCGGGTCGTCGATGATCGACCGGAGCTGCGCCAGGTGCGCGGGGCGCAGGAAGTGCGCGATGTCGTGCATCGCCTCGGCGGTCAGCGCGGTGAGCGCGGCCGGCTCCACGGTGAGGAACCGGCGGCCTCCCGGGCCGTGTACGACGTCCACGCCCTCGTCGGTGACCAGGCGATAGTCCGTCTGGTCCGGGCCGGTCGGCAGCAGAGGGGCGTACGAGAATGCAGCGGCACTGCTCATGAGCGGCAAGCCTAGGGCAGACCGGTCGATCACTCCCACCCGCCGGGCGGGTCCTGGGACGCCGCTCTCATCCGCCAGGCGTGCCGGGCCCCGCTTCCGTGCTGATCATCAGGCGAACCGCCCGCTCAGCCGTCCTTGCCGCCGCCCGGGTCGGGGCAGAGTTCCCCCTTCGGCCCGCAGTCGCCGTCGTCCTGCCCGCCGGGGCCGGTGCTTCCCGGCCGGGGATTCCCACCGTCGCTGGGCGGTCGGTTCGGCGAGTTTCCGGACGCGCCGAAGCGGACGTACCCGATCTCCCGCCCCTCTCCGATGATCATGCCCTGTGATCCGACGGCGAGGGCGTTCGCCGAGGTGCGCAGGGCGGCCAACTCCTTGCCGGTGCGCGGGTCCAGTGCCACCAGTCGGGACGGCTTCTCGTCGGCCACCACCGCCGCGTACGGGGTGAGCGCGGCCCCGGCCTTGCCGCTGGCCTGTCGCGTCCAGAGCACCTTCTCGGTGCCCAGCTCACGCGCGATCACCGAGCGCTTGTCGGCGGCCCGGAACACCGCCAGTCGGTCGTCCACCGCGATCAACCTGGTGCCCGAATCACCGACCCAGAGCAGCCGCCCGTCGTACCCGTCGATGACCGCCTCGCGGCCGTCCGGGGCGACGCCGATCAGCACGTTCCGCGCACCCTGCGGGTCCTCACGTTGCACACAGCCGGCAGAGTCGGCGGTGCGCAGGTTGACGCCGGCCCGCTGCCAGGCCTCCTGCCCGGTCGCCGAGTCCCGGGCGGAGATGGCGAAGTAGCAGGTGCCGTCCTGGGAGCGGGCGGCGACCCGGAGCAGCCGGCCGCCCACCACGGAGAGCCGCTCGTCCCGGGTTGGCTCGACGTTCTGCAACACCCGGCCGGTGGCGGTGTCGACCACGTGGACCCGACCGTCGACCGGGAAGCCGAGCAGCGGCGGCGCGGCCTCCGCCCCGGCCACGCCGTCGTCGATCCGGGTGGCGGTGAGCCGGCGGGTGCCGCGCAGGCCCGGGTTGTCGGCGAGCAGACCGCTGTGCACCCCGGGCAGGAAGGCCGTCCAGAGCGGCGCGGTGCCGCGCGGGTCCCAGGCGCTCAGGGTGCAGTCGGTGGCGTCCGTGCACCGGGCGTCGAGGAGCAGGTTGCGGTACGTCCAGACGGCCACCGCGTCGTCGTCACGTCGCCGGGTCACCCCGGTCGTCGGGTCGAGCAGCTCGTACCCCTTGACCAGGAGCTTGCCCACTGCCACGACCGGGTCGCGGTCGCCGCCGGCGACCGCCGCCCAGTCCGCCTTGCGCTCCCAGAGCTGGGCGCCGGTGGCCAGGCTGCGCGCCTCGACCCGGGTGCGCTGCTCGACCACGACGGCGTCGCCGGCGATGGTCACGCTGCGCGGGGTGCCGCCGACCCGTTGCTGCCAGACCACGTCGGGCTCGGAGATGGGTTCGCTGCGGTCCACCCAGTCCCAGATGCCGGGGAACGGGTTCCACACGCCGGTCGCGGCGAGCGCGACGACCACGGCGAGGCCAAGCAGCAGCCCACCGCGCACGCTCCCCTTCGCCACACCGCACACCGTAGCCACGATCACGGATCTTCCGTACGCCCGCGCCGCCGTGTCGCCGCGCTTTCTGGGCTCGGAGGTGTTACAGCGCCCTTCCCTCGGCCCGAACGGCGCTGCGAACCAACGGAAGCGTGCGGTAGGGAATCTGCTCGGCCAACGCGATGATCGTCGAGGCCCGGGTGATGCCGGCGGACGAGACTATCTGGTCGATGACCCGTTGCAGGTCGGTGTTGGAGCGGGCCACGATCCGGCAGAGCAGGTCGCTGGAGCCGGTGATGGTGTGCGCCTCCAGCACCTCGGGAATGGCGGCGAGGTGAGCGGTGACCGGGTCGTGGCCGTGCCGCTGACTGATCTCCAGCGTGACGAAGCTGGTCACCCCGAAACCGATCGCGGCCGGTGCGATCTCGGGGCCGAAGCCCTCGATGACCCGCCGCTCGACCAGCTTGTCCAACCTCGCCTGCACGGTGCCCCGGGCCACCCCGAGCCGCCGGGAGCACTCCAGCACCCCGATCCGCGGCTCCTCGGCGAGCAGTTCGATCAAGCGCACGTCGAGCGCGTCGAGCTGTACATTCTGCTCACCATTCATGAGTGAAGACCATACCGAATGCGCAACCTGACCAGCATTTCTGGCAACAGTTGCCCACCCGACGCCGGGGCAGCGATCCTCGCCACAAGAACCGACCACGGCGGCCCACAAGGCCGGCCGGTACGCGAGGGAGCCCACCATGACCCAGGCGATCGACCGACCCAAGTCGACCGAGGACGTCGACGTCGACCGGCTCGTCGGCGCTGTCGACCACGACATCAGCCACGACCCGTTCCCGGTCCGGGGCCTCGACCACGTGCACTTCCTGGTCGGCAACGCCAAGCAGGCCGCCCACTACTACTCCACCGCCTTCGGCATGACCTGCGTGGCGTACCGCGGCCCCGAGCAGGGCTACCGGGACCACGCCCAGTACGTGCTGACCAGCGGCTCGGCCCGGTTCGTGCTGACCGGTGCGGTGCGCCCGGACGCCGACGGCGCCGAGCACGTGGCCCGGCACAGCGACGGCATCAGCGACATCGCGCTGGAGGTCCCCAACGTGGACGCCGCGTACGCGCACGCCATCGCGCAGGGCGCCGCAAGCGTCGTCGAGCCGCACGAGGTGACCGACGAGCACGGCACCGTCCGGATGGCCGCCATCGCCGCGTACGGCGACACCCGGCACACGCTTGTCGACAGGTCCCGCTACACCGGCCCGTTCCTGCCCGGCTTCGTGGCCCGGGGCCCGATCGTGGACCGGCAGCCGATGATCGACGCCGGCCTCCAGCCGAAGCGCTTCTTCCAGGCCGTCGACCACGTGGTCGGCAACGTGGAGCTGGGCCGGATGGACGAGTGGGTCGAGTTCTACAAGCGGGTCATGGGCTTCTCCAACATGGCGGAGTTCGTCGGCGACGACATCGCCACCGACTACTCGGCGCTGATGAGCAAGGTCGTGGCGAACGGCACCCGCAAGGTGAAGTTCCCGCTCAACGAGCCGGCGATCGCCCGCAAGAAGTCCCAGATCGACGAGTACCTGGAGTTCTACCAGGGCCCGGGCGCGCAGCACATCGCCGTCGCCACCAACGACATCCTCGCCAGCGTCGACGCGATGCGCGCGGCCGGTCTGGAGTTCCTGGACACCCCGGACTCGTACTACGACGACCCGGAGCTGCGCGAGCGGATCGGCAAGGTGCGGGTGCCGATCGAGGAGCTGAAGGCCCGCAAGATCCTTGTCGACCGGGACGAGGACGGCTACCTGCTCCAGATCTTCACCAAGCCGGTGCAGGACCGTCCCACGGTCTTCTTCGAGCTGATCGAGCGGCACGGCTCGCTGGGCTTCGGCAAGGGCAACTTCAAGGCGCTCTTCCAGGCGATCGAGCGAGAGCAGGAAGCCCGCGGCAACCTGTAACACTTGCCAGCGTGACGCAACCTCCGTCGTACCCGACGCCGCCGGCCGGTGGGCCCCGACCCACCACCGGCGGCGTCGCGCCGCAACCCGGACCACACCCCCACGGGTACGCCGCGCGACACCTCCGTGAGGAATTCCCCGGAGTGGTCGTCGTTAAGGTATCCCCGTGAGCGAGCGCAGCGAGCGAACCAGCAGGCTCAGTAGCGTGGCGCCTCGCGCCGCCGCGAAGCGAAGCGGAGCGACGGCGTGAGCGTTCAACCCGGCTGGTACGTCGACCCCGCCGACACCGAGACCCGGCGATACTGGGACGGCGAGGGCTGGCTCGGTGCGCCCATTCCCGTCGACGCCACCCCGCCGGACGGCCCGCCGCCGCCCGAGCCGCCGCCCGCGCCGGTCACTCCGGCCGCGCCCGCCGCGTCGACGACCCCCGCCTCGGCACCCCCCGCGCCGGCCTGGTCGCCACAGCAGGGCCCACCCCCGGGGTACGGCCCGCCACCGGGACACGGCCCAGGCTGGGGACCACAGGCCGGCCCTCCCGGCTGGGGTCCGCAGGGTGCTCCGCCCGGCTGGGCACCACCGGCTGGTCCTCCCGGCTGGGCACCACCGGCTGGTCACCCCGGTTGGCCCGGACGACCGCCCGAGCCGCGCCCGCACGGCCTCCGGCTGGCCGGCTACGGCCGTAGGTTCGTCGCCCGGCTGATCGACTTCGGCCTCGTCCTCGCACTGAACGTGCTCGTCAACGGCTGGTTCGTCTGGCGCTGGGCGCAGGAGTGGGCGCCGTACTGGCAGGAGGTCTTCCGGCGCGCGGCGCGGGGCGACACCTCCGCCGACGGTCTGCCGATGCCCGGTGAGCAGGCCGGTTCTCTGCTGGTGGCGATCCTGCTGATCGCCACCGCGCTCTGGCTGGCGTACGAGGTGCCGACCATGGCCTCCGGCGGGCAGACCATCGGCAAGCGGGTGATGCGGATCCGGGCGGTGCCGCTCGCCGCCGACCAGCCACTGGGCTTCCGCCGGGCGCTGAGCCGGTGGAGCACGCTGGGCCTGCCGACTCTGCTCTGGTACTGCGTCGGGCTCGGCCTGGTGCTGCAACTTGTCGATGCGCTCTCCCCCCTCTTCGACCACCCGCTGCGCCAGGCGCTGCACGACAAGCGCGCGCAGACGGTGGTCGTCGAAGTCCCGTACCGCACCGAATCCGCCCCCTCGAACGACCGCAACCAGCCCCCGGGAGACACCCCATGACCGACTCCGGACGCCACCAGCCGGCGCTGCGGCTGACCCGCGCCGACCTGGACGCGCTGCCCAGCTACGTGCCGGGGCGCAGCCCCGCCGACCTGGCCCGGGAGTTGGGCCTGCCGGAGGCCATCAAGCTGGCCAGCAACGAGGTGCCGTACGGGCCGCTGCCCGGCGTGGTGGAGGCGGTCACCGAGGCGATCACCACCTCGCACCGCTACCCGGACATGGGCGTGGTCGCGCTGCGTGACGCACTGGCCCAGCGGTACGGGGTGGAGGCCGACCGGATCGCCACCGGCTGCGGTTCGGTGGCGCTCGCCGAGCACCTGGTCCGGGCCACCTGCCTGCCCGGCGACGAGGTGCTCTACTCGTGGCGGTCCTTCGAGGCGTACCCGATCATCGTGGCGACCAGCGGCGCGACAAGCGTGCGGGTCCCCAACGACGCCGGGCACGGGCATGACCTGGCGGCGATGGCCGCGGCGGTGACCGACCGGACCCGGGTGATTTTCGTCTGCAACCCGAACAACCCCACGGGTACGGCGGTGCGCCGGGCCGAGCTGGACCGGTTCCTCGACACGGTGCCGGACGACGTGCTGGTGGTGATCGACGAGGCGTACCGGGAGTTCGTCACCGACCCGGAGGTGCCGGACGGGCTCGACTACCTGGACCGGCCCAACGTGGCGGTGTTGCGCACCCTGTCGAAGGCGTGGGGGCTCGCCGGCCTGCGAATGGGCTGGCTGGTTGCCCAGCCGGTGGTGGCCGCCGCCATCCGCAAGGTGGCGACCCCGTTCTCCAGCAGCACGGCGGCCCAGGCCGGGGCGCTCGCCGCGCTGACCCAGGTGGCGGAGATGGAGCGCCGCTGCGCCCTGGTCGTCGCCGAGCGGGACCGGGTCACCGAGGCGCTGCGCAAGTTCGTGCCCGAGGTCCCGACGAGCCAGGCCAACTTCGTCTGGCTGCCGCTCGGCGAGCGGGCTGTGGCGTTCGGCAAGGCGTGCGAGGCGCGCGGGGTGATCGTGCGGCCGTTCGCCGGGGACGGGGTCCGGGTCACCATCGGCACCCCGGCCGAGAACGACGCGTTCCTGACGGCTGCGGAGCTGGCGCTGACCTGATCAAACTGCCACACCTGTAACCGAATCGGGCCATAAGTACTGTTTGTCCAATTCTTGCTTCTTACTCCCTTATCTTCCGAAGTGACCGGACGTGCTGAGGACCACGCCGGCTCACTTCGAGAAAACGGGGTAACAGACAGTGCGCATTGCCAAGATTCTTCTCGCCGGGGCGGCCGCCGCCACGATGGTGGGCTTCCTCGCGGCACCGGCCGCCGCCGCCCCCACTGATGACACGACGGCCACCTTCGAGGTGCTCGCCGGCACCCTCGACATCACCGCGCCGGCCACCGCCGACCTCGGCGACGGCGCCCCCGGTGGCACTATCACCGGCCAGCTCGGCGTCGTGACGGTCGACGACTCCCGAGGCGCCGCCGACGCCTCCTGGGAGGCCACGGTGACAGCCACCGTCTTCCAGACCGGCGGGGGCACCGCGCCCGAGACGGTCCTGCCGTCCGAGATCGACTACTGGTCCGGCCCGGAGACGGCGACCACCGGCGACGGCACCTTCACCGAGGGGCAGGCCGCCGCCGGGGACGCCGAGCCGCTGGACACGGTCACCCCGGTCATCGCGTTCACCCACACCGGCGGCACCGGCGGCAACACCGCCGCCTGGAACCCCACCCTGGTGGTCAACGTCCCGCTGGACAGCATCGCGGGCGTCTACACCGGCACGGTGACACATTCCGTGGCATAGCCCCCGGGGGCGGTCGACCATCGCTGTCGCGCTCGCCCTGTTCTGCCTCGCCGGTCCGGGTCTGTCGACCCGGGCCGGCGCGGTCGAGCCGGAAGCGGGATCGGACGACGGCACCATCGGGATCCGGCTGCTGGAAGCCCCGACCGAGCGCCGCACCGACCCCAGGGCGCTGCGCTATATCGTCGACCACCTACCGCCGGGCACCACAATCAAGCGGCAACTGCTGATCGTCAATCGCACCGACCAGACCCGTCGGGTCGACGTCTACCCGGCGGCCGCGACCCTGGAGGGTGGGGCGTTCCGGTTCGGCGAGGGTCGCGCCGAGAACGAGCTGACCTCATGGGTCACCCTCGACGAGCGCTCCGTGGAGCTGGGACCGCAGGGTGAGACTCGGGTCCAGGCGACCGTCACGGTGCCGCCGCCCGCCTCCCGGGGCGAGCGGTACGGGGTGATCTGGGCGTCCACCGCGTCAACACCCCGGGCCGGCGGCGAGATCACTCAGGTTCACCGGGTCGGAGTCCGGATGTACCTCGACATCGGGCCCGGCGGCGAACCCGCGTCCGACTTCTCGATAGGTGAGGTACGCCCGGCTCGCAGCCCCGAGGGTGAACCGTCGCTAACGATCAAGGTCAGCAACACCGGCGGCCGTGCCGTCGACCTGACCGGTGCCGTCACCCTCACCGATGGCCCAGCCGGCAGTCGGGCCGGCCCGTTTCCGGTCGTACAGGGCGTCACGCTGGCGCCGGGCGCTTCCGGGCAGGTCATCGCCCGGTTCCCGGTCACCTTGCCGAACGGCCCCTGGAACGCGGAGGTGAACCTGGAGAGCGGCCTGGTGAAGCGGAGCGTCACCGCGCAGATCACGTTCCCCGACGCCGGTCAGGTCGGGAAACGCGGCAGTGTCGTCTCGCGGATCTTCTCCGCGTGGACCGTGGCGGCGGCCGTCGGGGGCCTGCTGCTGGTCGTCGGCCTCGCCATGCTGGCCCGCCGTTCCGGCCGGTCCGGTGGGCCTCCCACCACCCGGCCGAGGGAGCGCACCACGGCCGGTCGCTGAGCTCGCGCGGCAGTTCGGCCGGCTCCGGCCGGGGCCCGTCAGCTCGGTCGGCTCCGGCGGGCGGAGAACCACCCGACAACGATCAGGGCTGCGCCCAGCACGGCGAGCAACAGCGCCGACCCACGCGATCCGGTGACCGGCAACTCACCGTGGCTGGGCGTGGGTTGGGGTGGTGCCGTCGGCGTGGACGTGGGTGGCGGCTGGGTCGGGGGCGGGGTCGGCGACGCCGGCAGGATCTCGAACGTGACGTTGCCGCCCGCCGACGGTTCGGGCCGGGCGGCGCTGAACCCGCGCGCCGAGGCAGGGTCAGCGGTGGCCAGCATCGGCGACACCGCCAACGCCAGGCTCGCGGTGGCGGCGAGCGCGCCGCCCACGAGGTAGTTGGCTGCTGTCCTGGCCATGCGCCGACCCCTTCCACCGGAAACCTGAACCGTGAAAAACGTACCCTTTTGCGACAAAGGGAATGGAACGGTTCGGTGTTCCGCTGTCGAAGACGCCACGATCAGGTGGCGGCCAGGATCACCGCCTCGCCGGTGTAGTAATAGCGCCTGTCGTCGCCAGTCGGGTCGACCGGCTTGCGGAGCCGCTCGATCGCGACGAACCCGTCCTCTGCCGTCACCGCCCCGGGCGCCCAACCGGTCCCGTCCGAGCCGACGTTGAGCGCGAAACGGGACAACTGCCTACCGGTCACCGGGTCCAGCGTCACCAGGTCGTTCGCCTCGGTCAGCAGGTGCACCCGGCCCGGCTGCCCCGCCAGCACCCGGGCCGCGCCCAGGCTCGCGGACCGCCACAGCTCGGTACCCGTACGCGCCGACCGGCCCACCGCGACCCCGTCGAGCACGACGACGGACTGTTCACCGACCAGCGCGGCGCCGGCCGGGTCCAGTGCGGGGGCGGCAACCGGCGGGCCGGCACCCAACAGCCAGCCCCGACCGCCCTCGTCGCCCGGCCCGGCGGTCCGCAGCCCCAGACAGTCCGACCGACCGGTACGGCAGCCGAGCGGCGTCACCACCAACCCGTCCGGGCCGTCCGGCGGTCGCCAACGCTCCCGCACCGCGCCCGTCGCCGCGTCCCGGAACTCGACAGTGGCCGCCCCGGCGCAGGTGTCCAGACCGATCAACTGCCCACCGGTGGTGGTGCCGACATCGCTGCGGCACCGGCCGGGCAGCTCGACCCGCCACAGCTCCCGACCGCCGCTCAACTCGACCCCACGCGCCTGGGCATCGTCGCTCACCACCAGCACGACCCGCCCGTCGGGAAGGTCGGTGAGCTGGAGCCCGGGAGCGTCCCAGACGGTCGCCGCCCAGGTACGCCGCACCACCGCCGTGCTCTCGGCGGGCTTCGGGCCGCCGGTTCGCCAGAGCACCCCGCCGGTCCGGGCGTCGAGTGCGACAAGTTGCCCGTCCGACCAGCGGCTGACCACAGTGCTGCCGCTGGCCACCACAGCGGTCAGCTCGGCCGGCCACCGCCGGTACGACCAGTACGGGCTGGTCCGGTACCGCCCGTCGACCGGCTGGTCCGCGTAGACCTGGCGGTGTGCGGCGTACACCCGCAGTCTCCCGTCGACGATCAACGGGGCGACCGGCAACCGACCGATCACTCCGGCAGCCGGTCGGGCCGGGGCCGGATAGTCGGCCCGCGCCACGGTGCTCACCTCTGCCGGCGCGAGGACCCGGTGCACGATGACCGCGACGGCCGCCGTCGCGAGCAGCGCCGCGACCGCGATCACGAGCCGTCGCCGGCCTCTCGGGAACGTCATGCCGCACCTCCGCCCGGCACCCTACCCAGCGGATGGGGCCGGACCCCGTTCAGGTCACGGCGACGGGTGACCGGCTGACGCTCAGGCGGCTTCGACGGAGCCGCTGGCACCGGCCGCGACGGCCAGGTCGGCGAGATCACGCCAGAGCGCCGCCTCGACCGCCCGCGCGGCCAGCCCGCCGAGCAGCAGTGCCACCACCCGACCGTACGGAGCGGTCGGCACCGCCTCCTGGGTGACGGTGATCGCCGTGCAACCCCGACGGCGGCGGCGAACCGGTCGCAGGCTCCAGGTGATCCGGTAGTCGGCGCCGGCACCGGAGGAACAGAGCACCAGCCGCTGCGGCGCGAGCGCCTCCACCACCAGGAACTCCTCGGTCAGCGTGCCGCCGCCCGGCTGGACGCGCTCCTCACGCCAGGAGGTGCCCGGCCCGAATTGACCCGGAGTGAGCACCTCGATCGGGCCGGCCGCGGTCAGTCGGGCCGCGCGGCCGGGCAGGTCGGTCAGCAGACGCCAGACATCGACAGCGTCCGCCTCGATGATCCCGGTAATCGCCACCGTCGACATGCCACCCTCCCGTGTCCCCGACGGTACGCGGAGTGAGGGCCGAACGTGGCCCCCGGGACGGAATTTCCACCACCCGGAGGCCACGCTGTCCGATAGGACGGCTGCTTCGACACCGGTCGTCGTCGACAGGTGCCGAAGCGCCGGTCAACGCTCGAAGCGACCGGCCCGAATCGCGCCGATGAACGCCGTCCACCCCGGCGGGCTGACCGCGAGTGTGGGACCGGCCTGGTCCTTGGAGTCGCGGACTCCGACGAGACCATGGACGTCGACCAGGTTGTCCGCCACCTCCACGCAGAGCCCCTGGTCGTTTGAGCGGCTGCTGGTACGCCAGACCGCGCCCGCAAGATCGTGCATCGTCGTTACCTCCGTGTGCGTCGGGATTGCCCCACCGCTGGCGGCCGGGCAGAGCCCGGCTCGGATTGCGCGGTGTAGCAACGGAATCCGGACGCTCAACGGATCAACCACTGCCGGCGGTCGCACAGCCGGTGCGATCACGGGTCCCGTGCACGAGACGGGCGACGGATGGCGGCTCAGCGGGCCGGACGAACCGTGCCGGATACCTCACCGAGGGCGATGGTGGTGCCGTCCGGGCCGGGCGCGGTGGCCGTGATGGTCACCGTGTCGCCGTCGTTGAGGAAGGTGCGGCTCTCGTCACCCACCTTGACCGGCTCGGCCCCTCCCCAGGTCAGTTCCAGGAAGGACCCGACCTGCCCCCGGTCCGGGCCGGAGACGGTGCCGGAGGCGTACAGGTCGCCGGTACGCAGCGACGCGCCGTTGACGGTGAGGTGCGCCAACTGCTGTGCGGGAGTCCAGTACATGGTGGCGAACGGGGGCTCGCTGACCTGGTCACCGTTCCACTCGACCGCCAGGTGGAGGTCCAGGCCCAGGTGCGGCACGTCCCGCAGGTAGTCGACCACCGGCGGGTCCTGGTCGGGGGCCGGCACGAAGGCGTCGCCGAGCGCGTCCAGCGGCGTCACCCAGGCCGAGACCGAGGTGGCGAACGACTTGCCGAGGAACGGGCCGAGCGGTTGGTACTCCCAGGCCTGGATGTCCCGGGCCGACCAGTCGTTGACCAGCACCACCCCGAAGACGTGCTCGGCGAAGTCGTCCACGGAGACCCGATCGCCCAACGCGCTGGGTACGCCCACCACGAAGCCGACCTCGGCCTCGATGTCGAGGCGTACCGATGGGCCGGTGACCGGACCCTCGGCGGAGGCCCGCTGCCCGGTCGGCCGGGTCACCGGCGTACCGGAGACGACCACGGTGCCGGCCCGGCCGTGGTAGCCGATGGGCAGGTGCTTCCAGTTGGGCAGCAGCGGCGGCTGGCCGGGGCGGAAGATCTGCCCGACGTTCGACGCGTGATGAACGGATGAGTAGAAGTCGACGTAGTCGGCAACCTCGACGGGGAGCAGCAGCTCCACGTCGTCGAGGGGCAGCAGCAGCGGCTCCACAGCGTCCCGGTGCGCCGGGTCGGTCAGCAGCTCGGTGATCCGCTGCCGCACCGCCGTCCACTGCGGACGGCCCAGGGCCATGAAGTCGTTGAGCACGGGTCGGCACAGCGTGCCGGCGGCCAGCACCAGCTCGGCGGCCTCCGCCGCGGCGAGGTCGAAGACCCAGGATCCGATCCGCACGCCGATCCGCGACGGACCCCCGTTCTGCCGGAACACCCCGTACGGCAGGTTCGTCACCCCGTACGACGAACCGTCGGCGCCGGTCACCCAGGTCATGCGTCGTAGCCCCCGTTCACCAGCCCAAGCCGGATCAGATCGGTAAGTGGTTCCAGGATGCTGCACGAGCCGAAGCCCACCCACAGGGGCCGGGGCCCGTCCAGTCGTGCCGTCGTCCGCTCCACCAGGGGGCGCGGGTCGACAACTGTCAGCAGCTCGGCGACCGAGCGCGCCCCGTCACCGTCGGCGGCAGCCAGGGTCGCGGCCAGCACGTTGGCGTAGCCGTGGTGGGTGAACCCGGTCTCCGGGTCCAGGTGTCGGATCGCCTGGTGCAGCCCGGCGGTGAGCTTGAACGGCAGGCCCCGGTCCCGGCAGGCGCAGATCACCGCGGCCAGCTCGGTCGGCGTGGGGAAGAGTTCGGCGGCCAGGCCGCCGGTGCGGAACTTGGCCGCGATCGGCACCCCGTCGGCCCGCGCGGCGACGAGCGCGTCCAGCGCGCCCATCAGCCCGAAGGTCAGCGGAAGCTCGGCGTAGACGGCCTCCACGTCCGGTAGCGCGTCGGTCAGCCGCAGCAGATCGGCGATGCCGGGCAGCGGATCCTCACCGCGCTTGGCGACCGCCACCTCGACCTGGCGTGGGGTCACGCCGTCCGGGGCGAGGAACGACAACGCGAACGGCAGGTTCCCGATCCCGGTGTCACCGATCACGCCGACCACCAGGCCCTCGCCCGGATCGACGAGACCGCTCAGCTCACCGGCCGCCACGTCCGAGGCGGGGATCAGCAGCGGGCCGACCAGGTCGGCGTACCAGGCGGCGCGGTGCTGGCGGTGGGCGGCCAGGGCGTCGTGCAGCGCGGCACTGCCCGGAGGGAAGACGGCGGCGTCGTCCACCAGGCCGTGGAGGAGTGCGGGCACCTGCGTTGACACGGAACAAGAATGTACGGGACGCTACGAGGAACGGACAACAGCGTCCGATTATCGGACGCCTTCGGCCGGTGAACGGGTCATATCGGGAGGCGAGATGCCGTATTACCGCAGCGTCGGCGAGGTGCCGCGCAAGCGCCACACCCAGTTCCGGCAGCCCGACGGCAGCCTCTACGCCGAGGAGCTGATGGGCCAGGAGGGCTTCTCCTCCGACTCGTCCCTGCTCTACCACCGGTACGCGCCCACCGCGATCCTGGCCGCCGACGAGTTCACCCCGCCCGCGTTCACCCGGGCGCCGAACCTGCCGCTCAAGCCCCGCCACCTGCGCACCCACAAACTGGACACCGGCGGCTCCGACCCCATCCTCGGCCGGCAGTACCTGCTCGCCAACGACGACGTACGCATCGGGTACGTCCTCGCCGACCAGCCCTCACCGCTGTTCCGCGACGCCACCGGCGACCACTGCCTCTACGTCGAGTCGGGCACCCTGCGGGTCGAGTCCCCGTTCGGGGTGCTGGACGCGGTCGCCGGCGACTACATCGTCATCCCCACCTCCACCATCCACCGGCTGGTGCCCACCGGCGACCAGCCCGTCCGGATGCTCGCCGTCGAGGCGTCCGGGCACATCGGCCCACCCAAGCGCTACCTCTCCGTACGCGGCCAGTTCCTGGAGCACTCGCCGTACTGCGAGCGGGACGTCCGCGGCCCCGACGCCCCGCTGCTCGTCGACGGCGAGGAGGTCGAGGTGCTGGTCCGGCACCGGCGCGGTTGGACTCGTCACACTTACGCGCACCACCCGTTCGACGTGGTCGGCTGGGACGGGCACCTCTACCCGTGGGCATTCTCCATCCACGACTTCGAGCCGATCACCGGCCGCATCCACCAGCCCCCGCCGGTGCACCAGACCTTCCAGGGGCCCAACTTCGTCATCTGCTCGTTCGTGCCCCGCAAGGTCGACTACCACCCGCAGTCGATCCCCGTGCCGTACAACCACCACAACGTCGACTCCGACGAGATGCTCTTCTACACCGGGGGCAACTACGAGGCGCGGCGCGGCTCCGGCATCGAGCAGGGGTCGATCTCACTGCACCCGTCCGGTTTCACCCACGGCCCCCAGCCGGGCGCCGCCGAGCGTTCCATCGGCGCGGACTACTTCGACGAACTCGCCGTCATGGTCGACACCTTCCGCCCGCTGGATCTCTGCGACGCCGCGAGCGCCTGCGAAGACGAGGGATACGCCTGGACCTGGGCGCGCTAGCGGATGGCGGTACGCGTGAAGACGGCGAACTCGGCCACCGCCGTGACGGCGATGGCCAGCACCAGGGGCCACGGGGAGCCGACCATGGCGTACACCAACAACAGCAGCGGCGCGGCGGCCACGGCGTAGATCGCCAGGGCCATCGCGCGGTCCGCGTGCAGCAGGGCGGGCAGGACGGTCCGGGTCAGCCCCGGCAGCCGGGCTGCGAGCTGCCAGACGACGATCCCGCCGGTGAGCGCGGCGAGCACCGCCAGGATGCGGGAGAACCCGTCGCTCGCCGGCGCCGCGAACGCGACGAGCACCGCCGCCACCAGCGACCAGCCCGCGCCGTAGAGCACCAGGCGGTGCAGCCCGTACGCGAGGGTCCGTGGCGAGTCGATCCGGCTCGGGCTGACCGTCACCGCCTCGGCGACGTGTTCCAACGCCTCCGACCAGCGGCGCTGCTCCAGCCGCATGACACCCACGTCGTGGCCGGCCTCGGCGATCCGCGGGTCGAGCCGCAGCGCCTCCCGGTAGGCCCGCTCGGCCAGGTCGAACAGGTCCAGCCGGGCGGCGACCAGGCTGAGCACCAGGTGCGCCTGCGGCTCCTGCGGGGCCAACTCGACACCCCGCCAGGCAGCGTTCAGCGCCGGCTGACCATTGCGGGCGCCGGCCAGGATCGCCGCCGCGCTCCGCTGGGCGTACGCGTCGGTCGGGCCCAGGGCGAGGATCCGGTCGGCGGTGGCCGCCGACTCGCTGTAGCGCTCCAGATCGGCCAGGGCCATGCCCCTGGCGACCAGCGGCGGGAGGGCCTCCGGTGCGGCGGTCACTGCCGTGTCGGCTGCGCTGAGAGCCTCGGCCGGGCGGTCGGCGGCCAGGTGCACCCGGGCCAGCATGGTGAGCGCGTCCACGTCATCCGGCTGGAGGGCCAACCCGTAGGCCAACTCCCCGGCCGCCTCGTCGTAGCGGCCGAGTTCGGCGAGGAGTTGGGCCCGCTGGACGTAACCGTCGGCGGCGGACTGGTCGGGGGTGGGTTCGCTGGACATCGCGGCGAGCTTAGGCGGCCGGCGCGTCGTACACCAGGGCCACAGCGACCCCGGCCAACCCTTCCTCACGGCCTGCGAAGCCGAGCCCGTCGGTGGTCGCCGCCGAGACCGTGACCGGGGCGCCGACCGCGGCGGACAGGACCTCCTGCGCCTCCGCACGGCGCCGGCCGATCTTGGGGCGGTTGCCGATGACCTGCACGGACACGTTGCCGATCTCCAGGCCGGCGGCCCCCCCCCCGCGGGCCCGCTCGGGCAGCAACGCCACCCCGGACGCGCCCTCCCACACCCGCTGGCCCCCCCCGAAGGCGGAACCGAGATCACCGAGGCCGGCGGCGGAGAGCAGCGCGTTGCAGGCGGCGTGGGCCGCCACATCGGCGTCCGAGTGCCCGGCGAGGCCGTCCTGCTCGGGCCAGAGCAGCCCGGCCACCCAGCAGGGCCGGCCCGGCTCGAACGCGTGCACGTCGGTGCCGATGGCCACCCGGGGAACGATCATGATCAGAGGGTACGCGTCAACCGGACGCGGCAAGCAGATGCTCCGCCAGAGCCAGGTCGAACGGGCGGGTGATTTTCAGCGCGTACTCCGAGCCGGGCACGCAGCTCACCGCGACACCCTGCTTCTCGACCAGCCCGGCGTCGTCGGTGAGAGAGTCACCGGCGGCGGCGTGTGCGGCGCTGAGCACGGTGCGCCGGAAACCCTGCGGGGTCTGCACCGCGCGCAGGGCGGAACGGTCGACGGTGCCGAGCACCACCTCGTCGGCACCGACTTCCTTGATCGTGTCGACGACCGGCAGCACCGGGATCACCGCGTCGAGCCCGCCACGCACCGCCGCCGCCACGGATTCGACCAGCTCGGGCGGGGTGAGCGCCCGGGCGGCATCGTGCACCAGGACGATCGTCGGGCCGGTGGGCACCGCGGCCAGTGCGGCGGCGACCGACGCCTGCCGTTCCGCACCGCCGGGCACCACGATCACCCGCGCGATCGGGGCCAACAGCTCACGGACGGCCTGCACCTCGGCGGCCGGCGCGGCCACCACGATGGTGTGCACGGAGGGCGCGGCTGCCAGTCGACGCACGGCGTGCACCAACAGTGGCTCACCGGCGAGCAGGCGCAGCGCCTTGGGTCGGCCGGGGCCGAGCCGTACGCCGGCACCCGCCGCAGGCACGAGGACCGCGACGTCACCGCGCGGATTTAGCTGCGCGGTCACGTCGCGGTCCTGTGGTTTCTTCGCTACTTCGTGGGTACGACGATGCTCTGCGGACTAGGCCTCGGTGAGGACCTTGTCGAGCAGCGTCTCCGCCTCGTCCTTGGTGCTCTTTTCCGCCAGCGCGACCTCGCCGACGAGAATGTCGCGGGCCTTGGCGAGCATCCGCTTCTCGCCCGCAGAGAGGCCCCGCTCCCGCTCCCGGCGCCACAGGTCGCGAACGACCTCGGCGACCTTCAGCGGGTTGCCGGAAGCCAGCTTTTCCAGGTTGGCCTTGTAACGCCGCGACCAGTTGGTCGGCTCCTCGGTGTGCGGAGCCCGGAGAACGTCGAAGACCAGGCCGAGGCCCTCTTCGCCGACCACCTCGCGCACGCCCACGATCTCGGCATTCTCGGCGGGCACCCGGACCGTCAGGTCACCCTGCGCGACCCTCAGGACGAGGTATTGCTTAGGCTCGCCCTTGATGACCCGAGTCTCGATTGCCTCGATGAGTGCGGCCCCGTGGTGGGGGTAAACAACGGTCTCGCCGACACTGAAAACCATAGGTTCGAAACCCCTTTCGCTGTGTCTAGGGTAACACGCTCAGGCACCGATGTCTCACCGATGTCCTGACCGTTGGCGCAGCTCAGGGGCCCTGTGAGAGGTCTTGCTTCAGCTTGACAGGCGGTCAAACCGATGGTTCGAACACGCTCCGTAACGCGCAAATGACTGCCCGGTACGGGTGAACAGAACGTCGAGATCAAGGGCTATGCGCTCCTCCCATGGTAGCCCGGCCAGCAGGACTGCGCCCAGATGTAGCGGGAGGAGCCCCTGGTGCGCGACCCTGGAGGCACGAGCCGCACTCCGCTCTCGAGACGCTTCCAGGGGGTCCGATGGGCAAGCCGGACGCAGAGGGTCACGGGCCAGCCGACGGCCTGCCCGGCCTCCCGCCCGAATGGGGACGCGTGGTGGTTCCCGACGACGCCTCCGCACTGGCCGCCGAGGCCGCCCAGATCCGCCGTGAGCTGCGCCGGGCCAGCGGCCTCCCGGGCGGTCCCCGGGCCCTGGGCCTGCCACTGCTGGTCCTACTGGTGGCCGTCCTCACCACGCTGGCCGGCCTGCTGGTGGTCACCTGGCCTCGAGCCAACCGCGGCACCGACCGTCCGACCCCGGCCCCCTACGCGCCACCCGCGACGCTCGCCGGTCGGGCGCTGCCCGCACTGGACCTGGTCGACGCGGACGACGAGCCCGTGCCACTGCGCGGCCTACTACCCGCCATGATCATCCTGCTGGACGGCTGCCCCTGCCCGGACCGGGTCAGCGATGCCCTGGCGGCCGCACCCGCTGGTGTCGCCGTGGTCACCGTCACCGGAGGGCGGACGGGCCCGGGTGGGCCGACCACCCAGCGGCAGGCTCACGCCCTCGCCGACCCCGCCGGAGGACTGCGCTCGTTCCTGGGCCAACCGGCCCGCCCCGGCGCCGCGGCCGCCCTGCTGGTCGACCGTGCCGGCATCGTGACCCGGGTACTGCCCGACCTGGGCACGATCGAGTCCTACCGGGGCGACCTGAGCAACCTCGCCGCCTGAGCGGCAGTGCTAGCGAGGGGGCAGGGCGACGAGCTGCGCCTGGATGTCGATGGGCCGGTCGACGGCCGACAGCGACACCCGGAACGGCCCGGGACCCGGCAGCACCTCGGCATGGGCGATCGCGCCGTCGCAGTCGATGCGCACCGGACCGTTGATCTTGGCTCCGTCGGTCGTAACCGCCATCGTGCCGGGGCGGGTGCACTGGTACTGGAGCAGGTAGCGCGCACCGTCGTTGCCGGCCTGCCGGGTCACTTCCTGGCCAGCAGCGAGGTCCCGCTGCTCCCGCCAGATCGTCTCCTGGAACACGGGCAGGTCACCCGCGGAGAAGAGCACCCGAGGATCGCCCTCGATGTCGCTGATCGAGCCCGTCTCCGGGTCGATCACCAACCGCGGGCCGCTATGCACACGCAGGACCTCGCCGGTGTTGGGGTCCATCCGCACCGTCAGCCGCTCATCAGGCTCCTCAGCCGCGAGGAGACGTTCCATTGGGGTGCTGACGCTCGGCCCGACCGATGGCACGGCCGCCGCCGAAGGGACAGCCGCTCCTGCCGTCGACGCCGGCGCGGCGGCACGCCACCACCAGCCGCCGACGACCAGAACGGCCGCCACAGCACCAAACAGCACCACCGAGCGCAGCCGGTCGTCCGCCGTCGCATCCACCCCCCGAGCGTACCGGCCGGAGGCTCAGTCCTGTCGATCCAGCAGGGCTGCGTACAGGGTGAGACCGGGGCCGAAGGCCAGCATGACGATGCGCCGAGCCGCCGGTGTCGCCCGGCCCAACCGGTCCAGGATCAGCAGCACGGTCGGCGACGAGCAGTTGCCGTGCTCGTCGAGCGTCGCGCGGGACGCCGCCAACCCCTGCGGAGGCAGCGCCAGCTCCCGCTCGACCACGTTGAGGATCCGCGGCCCACCCGGGTGCACCGCCCAACCGTCCACCTCGGAGCTGGCGACGCCGTGCCGGGCCAACAGGTCGTCGACCAGCCTGCGGACGTGCCTCGACAGCACCTGCGGCACCTTCGACGACAGCCCCATCCGGAACCCCGCGTCGGTGACGTCCCAGGTCATGTGATCGGCGGTCGAGGTGTCGGTGACGGCGGTGACCTCGCGCACCGCGTACCCCGGGCCGCCCGGCACGACCACGGCGGCGACCGCGGCGTCCGAGAAGAGCGCGTGGGAGACGATCTGCTGGGTGTCCACCCGGGCGCTGGACGGCTGGATGTGCAGGCTGGTCAGCTCCGCGCAGAGCAGTAGCGCCGGACGCCCCCGGGCCGTGACGAAGTCACTCGCCGCGCCGAGCCCCGGCAGGGCCGCATAACAACCCATGTGGCCGATGAACATCCGCTGGGTGTCCGCGGCCATGCCCAGGTCCCGAGCGAGCAGGATGTCCAGCCCCGGGGTGGCGTACCCCGTGCAGGAGCAGACGATGAACATCCCGATGTCGCCGGCGCTCAGCCCGGCCGCGGTCAACGCGCGACCCACCGCCTCCTTGCCCAGCGGCAGCGCCTCCACCTGGTAGCGGCGCATCCGACGCTCGGTCGGCCAGTCCGAGACGTCCTCCAGCAGCGGGTTGACCGCGGCCTGCCGCCGGGTCACCCCCGAGTTGGCGAAGATTCGCTCGGCCAACGCTCGGGTGGTGCCGGTGAAGTGCCGGGAGAAGAAGCCCTCCCACAACTCGTCCTGCGAAGCGGACGGCGGCTGCGCTGTCCCGAGCCCCGCGATCACTGGTACGGACACGATCCCCACCTCTCGTCAGATGCTGTCCTCCCCCTGGCCGTCCCACCAACCACCTCGGCTGGTCGTTCCTCCGTGCGAGCCCGGTGCGGCGGGCTCACCAACGTGGCGCCGATCCGTCACGATCCGGGTCGCCGCCCAGCGCGGCGATGCCCAACCAGTCGGCGCAGACATCCGACGTGGCCGGGTGCAGTGAGCCGCAGCGGGCGTCGCGGTAGAGCCGCTCCAGCGGATGACCACGGCGGGTCGCCGAGGTGCCCGCCGCCTCCAGCACCGACGCCGCCACCTCGGCGGCCGTGGTGCCGGCGAGCAGCTTCGCCCGCCACACCCAGCGGTTGGTCTCCTCGTCACCGGGCGCCTCGTCCACCCGGCGGGCTGCCTCCGCCACCACCAGCTGTGCGGCGGCCGTCGCCGCGTCCGCCCGCCCCAGTCGAGCCCGCACCGCCGGCAGACCGGCCAGGTTACGGGCGTTGAGGTGCTCGGCCGCCGCGTCGATCGCCGCGCGGGCGACCCCCACGTAGACGGCCGCGTAGCTGGCCACCAGCCAGTGCGGCATCAGCTGGGCGACCACCAGCGCCAGCCCCTCCACCCCCCCGAGCAGCCGGTCGGCGGGCACGCTGACGTCCAGGTGCAGGTCGTGGGAGGAGGTGGCGCGCATGCCGAGCGAGTCCCAGGTCGGCTCCACGGTCACCCCATCACCGGCCGCCACCAGGAACTGTGACACCACCGACTGGTCGACCGCGCTACGCGCCGCCACCAGGTAGCCGTCCGCGTGCCCGGCGCCGGAGCAGAAGGTCTTGCTGCCCTTGAGGTGCCAGCCCCCGTCGGTCGCCTCGTACGCCGTGGTCAGCTGCGACAAGCGCGCGCCCGAGCCACGCTCGCTCATCGCGACCGAATACCAGGAGCCCTGCGCCGCCGCGCTGAGCAGCCGGTCGCGGGCGGCCAGCGCCTCGTCCGGTACGCCCAGCGCCTCGGCCAACTCCTCGGTGACCGCGCCCAGCGCGCCGGTAACCGAGGCGTGCATGTTGAACACCAGGGCGGTCGCGCCGTTACCCCGGGCAAGCTCGGTGGCCACCGCTGTGTACTCGGCGAAGGTGGCTCCCAGGCCGCCGAGCGCCCGGGGCACCATCAGCCCGAACAGGCCGGCCTCTCGCAGGTCGGCGAAGTCGTCCACGGGGAAGGAACCGTCCCGGTCGTGCTCCGCCGCCCGCGCCGCGAATCGTGGCGCCAACCGGCGTGCTGCCTCAAGCGCGTGCACAGTCATCTCGCCCCCTCCTTGGCGTTCCATACCCCGCCCCGGCCCGACTATCCTTTGCGGACCCCCCGGCCCTGGTAGAGCACGGCGGTGGACCCGGTCGGCACGATGCGCGGCGCGCGGCCGGCGGGCACCGCGCCGGCCGTTCGGCTCGCGCGGGCACGGCGCAGCAGCCAGGCGAGCATGCCGCCGACCTGCGGACGGATGCCCCGCAGCCGCAGGTCGACACCGTGCCGGGCGCACTCCGCCACCAGTGTCCGCGCGTCCACGAACAACAGTGGATCGTGGATGCCGCGCGGGACCGTCGGCAGCCGCTCGGCGATCCGGACCGCGACCAGCCGGGCCAGCGCCGTGTCGTTCAGGGTGTCCAGCACCAGCAACCCGCCCGGGCGTAGCAGCCGACAGGCCTCGGCCACCGCGCGCGGCCAGGCCGGCACGTGCTCCAGCAACTCGCCCGCGGAGACCACATCGGCGCAGCCGTCGGGCAGCGGGACGGCTGTGGCATCACCCTGGACCACGCGCACCCCGTGGTCGGCCGCCTGAACGAGCGCCGAGCGCGTCAGGTCCACCCCCACGTGGCGGTAGCCCTTCCCGGCGAGGTGCGGCGCGAGCAGGCCGGCACCGCAGCCCAGGTCGACGAGCAACGCGTCCGGACGGGTGGCCGGCGGCACCAGCGCCGCACGGGCCTCCGCCAGCCAGTGCAACATCGCGAACGCCCCATCCGGCCGCCACCACTCACCGGCCAGATCGTCGTACTGACGCGGATCGTTTCGCGGCAACACCCTCGGACCGGTGGCCGCCCCGGCCGCAGCCACGTCTCGCATGGAACCGAGCGTGGCACGACTGCTCGGTAACGACCAGACTTCCCTTATGTCGTCGAGGGTGTTAGGGCTGGTCAGAGCGAGCCATCCGGAACCGGGCGCAGCGGTGACCACGGTGGCCGGTCTGCTGGCGTGGGGAGTGGGCCACCGGCCGGCCGGAATCGTCTCGGTGGTGCTCGCCGTGCTGGCCAGCCAACTCGCCGTCGGCTGGACCAACGACGCGCTGGACGCCGAGCGGGACGCCACTGTGGGGCGTACCGACAAACCGGTCGCCAGTGGCGCGGTCGGTCGAGGCGCCACCGCCTGGGCCGCCGCGGTGGCCGCGGTGGCCTGCCCCCTGCTGGCGCTGACCACGAACCCGGCGGCGGCGTTCTGGCTGACGCTCGCCCTGGTCTCCGCCCTGCTCTACGACTGGCCGCTCAAGGCCACCGCGTTCTCCGTGCTGCCCTACGCCGTGTCGTTCGGCGCGCTGCCCGCCTTCGTGGTGCTGGCACTGCCCGGTCAGCCGACCCCGCCGGTCTGGCTGGTGGCGGCGGCGGCCTGCCTGGGTGCCGGCGCGCACTTCGCCAACGTGCTGCCCGACCTGGCCGACGACGCCCGCACCGGCGTGCGCGGCCTGCCCCACCGGCTGGGCGCCGCCGGCAGCCGGGTGGCCGCGGCGGGTCTCCTCCTCGCGGCGACCGCGGCCCTGGTCCTCGGACCACCCGGGCCGCCGTCAGCCATCGGCTGGGCGGCGGTCGGCACGGCCGCCGTGGTGCCGCCACTGAGCTGGTACGCCGGGCGCTCGGCGATCCGGGCCGGCCGGCGGCCGGTGGCGGCCTTCCGCGCGGTGATGCTGGTGGCCCTCATCGACGTGGTTCTGCTGGTGGCGAGCGGTCGGGTGGTGTGAACGCCACCCGGGCAGGTGGCATTGCCGGGTCCGCGTGCGGACCTCGATCAGCCCCAACTACCCTGGAGCGCGGTCTGCGCGGGTATGGCCACCGTGCCCGGCGTACGGCCCGGGTGGGGATTGTGACGAGGAGGACCGACGTGACGCGCTCGATCAGGGGATCCCGGCGGGCGGCCCTGTTGCTGTCCGGGATTGCGGCGGCCAGCCTGCTGGCTTCCGGATGCGGCACCGGTCAGATCGCCGAGACCGCGTTGAAGGAGCCGTCGGTCCAGGGCGTCAACCTCACGACCAACAACGGTTCGTTCTCCGTGCGGGGCCTGCTCGTGGACTTCCCGGGCACCGAGGGCTACAAGGCCGGCCAGGACGCGGGGCTCGGCGCCGTGATCTACAACGACTCGAAGGAGACGGTGACTGTCACCGTCACCACCGAGAGCGCGCGCGAGGTCGTGATCAGCGGCGGCTCGGCGAGCCCGTCGCCGTCCGCCTCGGAGTCCGCCTCCATGAGCCCGTCGCCGTCCGGTTCGGCCAGCCCGTCGAACTCGACGTCCGGTTCGCCGAGCCCGTCGGTGACGCCCTCCGAGACCGGGTCGTCCTCGGCCACCCCGTCCGCCCCGGAGTCGGCGCGGGCGTCCGGTTCGGCCAGCCCCTCCGCCCCGGGCCAGCCGGCGCGTATCGAGCTGGCGCCGTTGAGTTACATCCAGTTCAACTCCGAGGCCACCACGCAGCTCCGGCTGATCGGCCTGACCGAGGCGCTGCGCTCCGGCCAGAACGTCGTCGTGACCTTCGACTTCGGCAACGGCAACACGGTCACCGGCCAGGCCCCGGTCGCGGTGCCGCTCACCCCGGCGGCCCCTCCGTCGCCGATCATCGAGCGCGAGGGCGGCTACGAGGGCGACGAGGGCGGCACGACCCACGGGTGACCCGACCCGCACATCGACAAACACCCCGGCGTGGTGACCACCACGCCGGGGTGTTTTCGTCGTACGCGAGGGCTAGCGTCCTGATGTGACCACCTCCCGATCGACCCCTCCGCGTGGCGGCACGGCCGGTGCCGCTCGTGGTCGGTCCGCCGCCCGCGAGCCGCGTCCCGCCTACCAGTGCGACGCCTGCGGGCACCAGCCGCCCAAGTGGGTGGGGCGCTGCCCCGAGTGCGGCGAGTGGGGAGCGGTGGTCGAGCACACCGTCACCGGTCCGACCGTCTCCGGTCGGGTGGTCAGCTCCCGGATGCCGTCCGAGCCGGCCCGACCGATCGCCACCATCAGCGCCGCCCCGGCCCGCGCCGTGCCCACCGGGGTGAGCGAGCTCGACCGGGTGCTCGGCGGCGGCCTGGTCCCCGGTGCCGTGGTGCTGCTCGCCGGCGAGCCCGGTGTCGGCAAGTCGACCCTCCTGCTCGATGTGGCGCAGCATTGGGCGGTCGGTGCCGGCAGCCCCTCGCTTGTGGTCAGCGGCGAAGAATCGGTCAGTCAGGTGCGCCTGCGCGCCGAGCGGATGGGCACCCTGCACGAGCAGCTCTACCTCGCTGCGGAGAGCGACCTGGCCTCGGTGCTCGGTCACCTCGACGCGGTCAAGCCGGGCCTGTTGGTGCTCGACTCGGTGCAGACCATCTCGACCACCGGCACCGAGGGGGTGCCCGGTGGGGTGACCCAGGTCCGCGCGGTCACCGCCGCGCTGGTCTCGGTCGCCAAGGAGCGAGGCATCGCGACAGTGCTGGTCGGGCACGTCACGAAGGACGGCCAGGTGGCCGGGCCTCGGGTGCTGGAGCACCTGGTCGACGTGGTGTTGCACTTCGAGGGCGACAAGCACTCGTCGCTGCGCCTGGTGCGCGGCGTGAAGAACAGGTTCGGCGCGGCCGACGAGGTCGGCTGCTTCGAGATGCACGAGGGCGGCATCAGCAGCCTGGCCGACCCGTCCGGGCTGTTCCTGACCCGCTACGCGGAGCCGGTCCCGGGCACCTGCGTGACAGTGGCCATGGAGGGGCGGCGGGCCCTGGTCACCGAGGTGCAGGCTCTGATCGGCGCGACAGTGGCGGGCTCTCCCCGACGCACCGTCTCCGGCCTCGACTCGGCGCGACTGGCGATGGTGCTCGCGGTGCTGCAACGGCGCACCGAGCGGCTGACCCTGCACGACCGGGAGGTCTTCGCCGCCACCGTGGGCGGGATCCGGGTGGTGGAGCCGGCCGCCGACCTGGCGGTGGCCCTGGCGGTCGCCTCCGGCGGGCTCAACCTGGCGATCGCGCCGCACCTGGTGGCGATCGGTGAGGTGGGGCTGACCGGCGAGGTGCGTCGGGTCGGGGCGGTGCCGCGTCGGCTGGCCGAGGCGGCCCGACTCGGCTTCAAGGTGGCCCTGGTGCCCCCCGGCTGCGGCCCGGCCAGCACCGGCGCCGGCCCCGAGCAGATGCGGGTGACCGAGGTCACCGACGTCCGTTCGGCGCTCCACCATGCGGCCCGTGCGTCCGCCGAGTGACCCACCGTGCCGACGAGGGCGGCGAAACCGGACAGCGCGTCGCAAGCGGGAAACGGGGAAGAGGGCGGCATCGTGACACATCACAGTAACCACGACAGCACCCACCGCACGGCAGTCCGTAGACTGTGCCCGTGCCGATCGACCGCGATACCACCAAGCCAGCCGGCGCGCCGCCCCAGGCCCGCACCGGCGCCGTGGGCTCGCCCGCCCGCCCGATCAGCGTGAGCGTGACTGCGGGAGCCGCCGGGAGTGCCGGAGATCCGCTGCGGGCGAATCTCGCCCTGATGGCCCCGGGCACCGCCTTGCGCGACGGTCTGGAGCGCATTCTGCGGGGTCGCACGGGTGCGCTCATCGTGCTCGGCTACGACAAGGTGGTCGAGGGCCTGTGCACCGGCGGCTTCCCGTTGGACGTGGAGTTCTCCGCGACCCGGGTGCGTGAGCTGTGCAAGATGGACGGCGCTGTGGTGCTCTCCAGCGACGGCACCAGGATCGTCCGGGCGGCCGTGCACCTGATGCCCGACCCGTCCATCCCGACCGAGGAGTCCGGCACCCGGCACCGCACCGCCGAGCGGGTGGCCCGCCAGACCGGCTATCCGGTCATTTCGGTCAGCCAGTCCATGCGGATCATCAGCCTCTACGTCAACGGCCAACGGCACGTGCTCGACGACTCGGCGGCTATCCTCTCCCGCGCCAACCAGGCGCTCGCCACCCTGGAGCGCTACAAGCTCCGGCTCGACGAGGTCTCCGGCACGCTCTCCGCCCTGGAGATCGAGGATCTGGTCACCGTGCGGGACGCGGTGGCCGTGGTGCAGCGACTGGAGATGGTTCGCCGCATCGCCGACGAGATCGCCGGTTACGTGGTGGAGCTGGGCACCGACGGCCGCCTACTCGCCCTGCAACTCGACGAGCTGATGGCCGGCGTGGACGCCGACCGGACCCTGGTCATCCGGGACTACCTCCCCGTCGGCCGCAAGTCGCGCACCCTCGACGAGGCTCTCGTCGAGCTGGACCTGCTCGGTGCCACCGAGCTGATCGACCTGGTGTCGGTGGCCA
Source organism: Micromonospora sp. D93 (assembly GCF_018070365.1). Classification (NCBI taxonomy): domain Bacteria; kingdom Bacillati; phylum Actinomycetota; class Actinomycetes; order Micromonosporales; family Micromonosporaceae; genus Micromonospora; species Micromonospora sp. D93. The sequence goes on from NZ_JAGPXW010000006.1 coordinate 227,168, forward strand.
AGGCGATCGGCTACCCGGCCGCGTCCGACGCCTTGGACGCCGCGGTCAGTCCGCGCGGCTTCCGACTGCTGGCCAAGGTGCCCCGGCTACCGGTGGCGGTGGTCGACCGCCTGGTGCTGCACTTCGGCAGCCTCCAGCGTCTGCTCGGCGCGACGGTGGAGGACCTGCAGGCCGTCGAAGGGGTCGGTGACGCCCGTGCCCGCGGCGTTCGCGAGGGGCTGTCCCGGCTCGCCGAGGCATCCATCCTGGAACGCTACGTCTGACCGGGCTCAGCCGGTGACGGTCAGCTTCACCGGGTCGCTGAGCTTCGTGCCGACCCGAGCGAACACCTGGTACGACCCGACCGGCGGGAACGGCCCGCCGGCCAACGCGCCGTCGCAGCGGCTGGTGTCGCGCCCGTTCCACGGCACCTCGTAGGAACGCTCGAAGTTCGGCGTGAAGGTCTGCACGTCCGAGCCCGTGACCTTGCCGCAGGTGTCCGACGACCAGACCTTCTCGGCACCGGCCTTGATGAAGATCTCCTGAAGATCGGCGCCGACGTTGCGGCTGCACGTCCGATCCGACGTGTTCTTGATCTTCAGTTGCAGCTGGGCCACCGTGCCTCGCTGCACCGAGGTCGGAGTCGCCGACGAGACCACGCTGATCTCCTCGTTGGTGCAGGTGCCGTCGTCCTCCGAACCGGCCGCCGCACCCAGCGGCGGTGTGTTGCTGGTGATCGCCGGGCTCGGGGTCGTCGCACCCGCATCAGCGGACGCCGACGGAGCCCCGGTCTGCGGTGTCAACACCGGCCCGACGGGACCGGACGTCCCGGAAGACGTCGTCGACGGAGAACTCCCCGCCTTCGGCTCCTGACCACCGGAACGATCCGAACCGGTGCAGGAGTAGAGGAGGACAATCAGGAACAGAAACCCCGCTCCGAGTACGACGACGCGACGCCGCCAGTACACGGCGGGTGGCAGGGGGCCGACCGTCAGACGCATGATGCCCTCCACCGTAGCCGCGCCGTACCGGGCAGTGCGGCGCGACGCGCCGGAGCCACTTCGGGGCGCTCGCCACACCCTCCACTGAGGACGGACGACACACCGGCCGAGCAGCCGATCACAGGTAGACCTTGCGCTGGTAGACCGCGTGCGCACCGGCCACCCGGTCCAGGAAGAGTAGCCCCGCACAGTGGTCGATCTCGTGCTGCAACGCCCGAGCCTCGAAGCCGTCGGTCACCAGCCGGACCGGCGCGCCACTGCCTGGCAGCTCACCCTCCACCACCAGCCGGCTGGCCCGCTTCACGTCCCCGGTCAGGTCCGGCACCGACATGCAGCCCTCCCGGCCCGGCTTCCACCGCGTCGCCTCGACCACCCGCGCGTTGCACAGCACGAAGGTGCCGTGCACAGTCACCGCCTTCGGATGCCCGGTCACATCAACGGCGAAGACCCGAGCGCCCGCCCCGACCTGCGGCGCGGCCAGCCCGACACAGCCCGGCGAGACCCTCATCGTGGCTATCAGGTCGGCCGCGAGCTGGACCGTCTCCTTCGCCGTGGGATCGACCTCGTCAGCCGCCTGACTCAACACCGGGTTCGGGGCGGACACCACCACCCGCACCTCGCCCGGCACGTCCAGCGACTCCGGTGTCCAGTCCCCCAGACCGACGTCCGGGCCGCGCTCCTCGCCGGTCACAACAGATCCGGGTCCGCCGGCCGGAGCGTGACCTCCACGCCCAGCTCGGCAGCCGTCCGGTGCAGCCGGTCGACCAGAGTGTCCGCCACCCCGGCCGGCAACTCGACCTCCGCCAGGACCACGTAGAGCGCACCGGTCAACCGGGTACTCAGGTCGGTGACGTTCCCCCCGGCGTCCACCAGCACCCGCGTCATCGCCGCGACGATCCCCATCCGGTCCGAACCGTGCACCGCCATCACGTACGGCTCACCCACCGGAGGCACATCGCCGTCCGGGGTGACCGCGCGTACCGTCGCCAGCAGCTGACCCTCGGCGGCCAGCGGCGCCAGTGCGGCCTCGACCTCGGCGGCGGCCGGACCGGTGCAGATGAGGGTCATCGCGAAATGCCCCCGCAGCCGCGTCATCGTGCTGTCGGTGAGGTTCGCGCCAAGTCGGGCCAGCACCTCCGCGACGTCGGCCACGATGCCCGGCCGGTCCCGACCGATGACGGTGATCGCGAGCTCGTTCATCCGCGCATTCTCCCCCGTCCGCCGAACGACGACGCAGCACCCCGCCCGAGCCGCCCACCCAACGGGAACGCCCGGCGTGACATCATCGACGACGCCATGACTCAACCCGACTTCGCCACAGTGGTCAGCCAGTGGTTCCAACAGCACGCCCGTGACCTGCCGTGGCGCGAGCCCGGGGTCACCCCGTGGGCCATCCTGGTCAGCGAGGTCATGCTCCAGCAGACACCCGTGGTCCGGGTGGTGCCGGCCTGGCAGGCATGGCTGGCCCGCTGGCCGGAGCCTGCCGCACTGGCGGCGGACACCCCCGCCGAGGCGATCCGGATGTGGGGACGCCTCGGCTACCCCCGTCGGGCGGTCCGGCTACGCGAATGCGCGGTCGCGATCGTCGACCGACACGGCGGCCAGGTGCCGGACCGGCTGGAGCAACTGCTGGCACTGCCCGGCGTCGGCACCTACACGGCGCGGGCGGTGGCCGCCTTCGCGTACGGGCAGCGGCACCCGGTGGTCGACACCAACGTACGCCGGGTCGTGTCCCGGGCGGTGGCCGGCGAACCGGACGCCGGGCCCGTCACCCGACCAGCCGACCTGGTCGCCACCGAAGAGTTGCTCCCGACGGAACCGGCCTCGGCGGCGCTGGCCAGTGCCGCGTTCATGGAACTGGGCGCGGTGATCTGCACAGCCCGGTCACCGCGCTGCACCGCCTGCCCCGTCGAGTCGGTCTGCGCCTGGCGGGCCTCCGGCCAGGAGGCACCCGCCGGGCCCACCCGCCGACCCCAGCGGTACGCGGGCACCGACCGACAGGTACGCGGCCTGCTGCTCGGAGTGCTCCGGGACAGCACCGGGCCGGTCCCGCACCAGCGACTGGACCAGGTCTGGACCGACGACGTGCAACGCGCCCGCGCCCTCGCCGGCCTCGTGCAGGACGGGCTGGTCGAACCCGCCGGCGTCGACTCCTTCCGCCTGGTCGGTGACGGCCCGTCCCTCCCCACCGCCGACCTCACCACCTGACCCGCCCGCACGCCCGCACACCCCGCACGCCCGTGCGCCCGTGCGCATGTCACCCCAAGATCGTGCTCGATCCTGGATGTAGTGGTGTCGGGCGCGCCGGATGCCACTACACCCAGGATGTTGCGCGATCTTGCCGACGGAGGTCCCGCCGGGAGCGAGGCCAGGGCCGAGCTCGCCACTACGCCAGACAACATCGGGGAAAGTGCTGCTTCGGGACGCCGCGAGGCAGCACTTTCCCCGATGTTGCGCGGATCTTGCGGGGCGTGGCAGCGCGTGCGTCGCGGCGCAGGTGACGGGTTCGTCGGGATTGCGCGAGGCGCCGCGCGGGCCCGGCAGGGCGCACCGGGCAGGGGCCAGGTGGGGCAGGCGCTGTACGACGAGCGCGGCCCGGCGGGCAAGGCGCCCGTATCCGGCGGGCGCGGCGACCGGGAGCGACGCTCCCCGAGGACCCGAAGGGTTGCGGCCAGGGTGGGTGTGGGACGGCGGCGAGACCTGTGGGGGCGCAACAAGGCGGGGCCCCGGTGGCTTGCGCCACCGGGGCCCCGCCCCTTGCTTGTTGTGTTACTCGTCCACGCCTGCGGCGGCGGTGCCAGCGGCGGTGCCACCGAGATCGGCCGGGACGGCGTCCGGAACTTCGACCGGCTTGTCCGAGCCCCGGAAGACGAGCTTGGACTTGTCGATGTCGTCCGGGTCGCCCTCGCAGTCGACCACGACGATCTGACCCGGGGTCAGCTCGTTGAACAGGATCCGCTCGGAGAGGTTGTCCTCGATGTCGCGCTGGATCGTGCGACGAAGCGGACGGGCACCGAGCACCGGGTCGAAGCCCTTCGCGGCCAGGTACTTCTTGGCGTTGTCGGTCAGCTCCAGACCCATGTCCTTGTTCCGCAGCTGGCCCTCGATCCGCTGGATCATGATGTCCACGATCGAGAGGATCTCGGTCTGACGCAGCTGGTGGAAGACGATGGTGTCGTCGATCCGGTTGAGGAACTCAGGCCGGAAGTGCTGCTTGAGCTCGTCGTTGACCTTCTGCTTCATCCGGTCGTAGTTGGACTCGGAGTCCTCCGACTGCTGGAAGCCCAGCGACACCGCCTTGGCGACGTCTCGGGTGCCCAGGTTGGTGGTCAGGATGATGACCGTGTTCTTGAAGTCCACGATGCGACCCTGACCGTCGGTGAGCCGACCGTCTTCGAGGATCTGCAGGAGCGTGTTGAACACGTCCGGGTGGGCCTTCTCGATCTCGTCGAAGAGGACCACCGAGAACGGCCGACGCCGCACCTTCTCGGTCAGCTGCCCGCCCTCGTCGTAGCCGACATAGCCGGGAGGGGCACCCACGAGCCGGGAGACCGTGTAACGGTCGTGGAACTCGGACATGTCCAGCTGGATGAGGGAGTCCTCGCTGCCGAAGAGGAACTCGGCGAGCGCCTTGGACAGCTCGGTCTTACCCACACCGGACGGGCCGGCGAAGATGAACGAGCCCGACGGGCGCTTCGGGTCCTTCAGGCCGGCCCGGGTACGCCGGATCGCCTTCGAGACCGCCTTGACCGCGTCCTCCTGGCCGATGACGCGCTTGTGCAGCTCGTCCTCCATGCGCAGCAGGCGCGAGGTCTCCTCCTCGGTCAGCTTGTAGACCGGGATGCCGGTCCAGTTGCCGAGCACCTCGGCGATCTGCTCGTCGTCAACCTCGCTGACGACGTCCAGGTCACCGGCCTTCCACTCCTTCTCCCGCTGAGCCTTCTGGCCGAGGAGCTGCTTCTCCTTGTCGCGCAGCTGGGCGGCGCGCTCGAAGTCCTGAGCGTCGATCGCGGACTCCTTGTCGCGACGCACCTGGGCGATGCGCTCGTCGAAGTCACGCAGGTCTGGCGGCGCGGTCATCCGACGGATCCGCATCCGGGCACCGGCCTCGTCGATCAGGTCGATCGCCTTGTCCGGGAGGAAGCGGTCGGAGATGTATCTGTCGGCCAGAGTTGCGGCAGCCACCAGGGCTGCGTCCGTGATCGAGACGCGGTGGTGAGCCTCGTAGCGGTCGCGCAGGCCCTTGAGGATCTCGATGGTGTGGGCCAGCGACGGCTCACCCACCTGGATCGGCTGGAAGCGGCGCTCGAGAGCGGCGTCCTTCTCCAGGTGCTTGCGGTATTCATCAAGGGTGGTGGCACCGATGGTCTGCAGCTCACCACGGGCCAGCATCGGCTTGAGGATGCTCGCGGCGTCGATCGCGCCCTCGGCGGCACCCGCACCCACCAGGGTGTGGATCTCGTCGATGAACAGGATGATGTCGCCGCGGGTGCGGATCTCCTTGAGCACCTTCTTGAGGCGCTCCTCGAAGTCACCGCGGTAGCGGGAACCGGCGACGAGCGCGCCCAGGTCGAGCGTGTAGAGCTGCTTGTCCTTGAGGGTCTCGGGCACCTCGCCCTTGATGATCTTCTGGGACAGGCCCTCCACCACGGCGGTCTTGCCGACGCCGGGCTCACCGATCAGGACCGGGTTGTTCTTGGTACGGCGGGAGAGCACCTGCATGACCCGCTCGATTTCCTTCTCGCGCCCGATGACCGGGTCGAGCTTGCCCTCGCGGGCGGCCTGAGTCAGGTTGCGGCCGAACTGGTCCAGCACCAGGCTGGTCGACGGCGCGGCCTCACCCGGCGCGGCACCCGCCGCAGCGGGCTCCTTGCCCTGGTAGCCGGAGAGCAGCTGGATCACCTGCTGGCGGACCCGGTTGAGGTCGGCGCCGAGCTTGACCAGCACCTGGGCGGCAACGCCCTCGCCCTCACGGATCAGCCCGAGCAGGATGTGCTCCGTGCCGATGTAGTTGTGGCCGAGCTGCAGCGCCTCGCGCAGCGACAGCTCCAGCACCTTCTTGGCCCGCGGCGTGAACGGGATGTGCCCGCTCGGCGCCTGCTGACCCTGGCCGATGATCTCCTCGACCTGCTGGCGGACGCCCTCCAGGGAGATGCCGAGGCTCTCCAGGGCCTTTGCCGCGACGCCTTCACCTTCGTGGATCAGGCCCAGCAGGATGTGTTCCGTACCGATGTAGTTGTGGTTGAGCATCCGGGCCTCTTCTTGGGCCAGGACGACAACCCGTCGCGCTCGGTCGGTGAACCGCTCGAACATGCCCTCGTGCTCCTCACGTGCCGTGCGCCTTGATGGTCAAGATCTTGGCGGGGCCGGTGCGCGGACGTCCAGGACGGGCGTCCGTGCCTCCTTACTCTATCGTCGCTGACCGACTCAGCTGAGGTCGTGTGTCTCTGCTCTGGGTCGGTTGCACGTCGTTTTGAACAACCGTCCGCGCTCAGGAGGTGTTCCGGTAGCCCTGTCGCTACGCGCAGAGCGAAATCCGACTGGCTCGACGGAAGCCCGATCCGGGGTCCGGAAGCGCTCCGGGAGGCCCCGGGAGGCCGAACCGGCGGTCGCGACGAGCGCTCCGCGCGGCCCTGGGGGAGGTTGTCCACAGGCTGTGGATAGCTGTTCCACTGGTTGTGGACAACGTCGGTCGGCCCGGAATGCTTCCCGGCCCGGAACGGGCGACGCCGGCCCGGAGAAAGTCCTCCGGCCCGGCGTCGGTGTCGCCTGCGGTGGCGGCTAGCCACCAAACTGCTGACGGATCAGCGCTTCGCGTGGAACTCGTCCACGATCTCCTGGGGGATACGACCCCGGTCCGAGATGTCCTTGCCGGCCTTCTTGGCCCACTCCCGGATCGCCTTGTTCTGTTCCCGATCGGCGGTCGCGCCACCCCGACCGCGGGCAGCCCGCCCACCGATCACGACGCCGCCCCGGCCGACCTTGGTGCCGGCACCCACGTACGAGGCAAATGCATCGCGCAATTTCGCGGCGTTGGCGCTCGAGAGGTCGATCTCGTACTGAACGCCGTCGAGGGCGAACTTGACGGTCTCGTCCGCGTCCCCGCCGTCCAGGTCATCGACCAGCTTGTGAATGATCTGCTTGGCCACGTCCCACATTCCTTTCGAGCAGGGTGCCCCTGCTAACAAGAGCACAATAACCCGCGCGCCGCTCGTCGCGTCAATAGGACCCGGTTACGGCTCGGCGCACACCGGGGCGGGACTACTCCGGGCGGACCAACGGGAAGAGGATCGTTTCCCGAATTCCGAGCCCGGTCAGGGCCATCAACAGCCGGTCGATTCCCATTCCCATACCGCCGGCCGGCGGCATTCCATACTCCATCGCCCGTAGGAAGTCCTCGTCGAGACGCATCGCCTCGTCGTCGCCACGGGCGGCCAACTGCGCCTGTGCAACCAGCCGTTCCCGCTGCACGACCGGGTCGACCAGCTCGGAGTACCCGGTGCCCAGCTCGAAACCGAGCACGTAGAGGTCCCACTTCTCGGCCAGCCCCGGCTCGGTGCGGTGGCCCCGGGTGAGCGGGCTCGTCTCCTCCGGGTAGTCCCGTACGAAGGTGGGCGCCTGCAGACCGGGAACGACCAGTTCCTCGAACAACTCCTCGGCCAGCTTGCCGGGACCCCACTTCGGGTCCACGGCCAATCCCACCTTGTCCGCGTACTCCACCAGACGGGAGCGTTCGGTGCGGACCGTGACCTCCTCGCCGAGCGCTTCGGAAAGCACGCCGAACAACGTCACGGACCGCCACTCGCCACCCAGGTCGAACTCCCGTCCGTCGGCGTGGGTCACCACCGTCGAACCGCTGACCGCGATCGCCGCCTGTTGCACGAGATTACGGGTCAGCTCGCCGATCGTGTCGTAGTCGCCGTACGCCTGGTACGTCTCCAGCATCGCGAACTCCGGCGAGTGCGAAGAGTCGACACCCTCATTACGGAAGTTGCGGTTGATCTCGAAGACGCTGTCGACGCCGCCGACCACAGCGCGCTTGAGAAACAGTTCCGGAGCGATTCGCAGATACAGATCGGTGTTCAACGCATTGCTGTGGGTCACGAACGGTCGGGCCGCCGCGCCACCGTGCAGCAGTTGCAACATCGGCGTTTCCACCTCAATGAAGCCCTGCCCGTGCAGTGAATCGCGCAGACTGCGTACCGCGGCGGCCCGGGTACGCACCATCTCCCGTGCCTGCGGCCGCACAATCAGGTCGACGTAACGCTGCCGGACGCGCGCCTCCTCGGAGAGGGGCTTGTGGGCCACCGGCAACGGTCGCAGCGCCTTGGCGGTCATCTCCCACTGCTGGGCCAACACCGACAACTCACCCCGACGGCTGGTGATCACCTCGCCGGTGACGCCGACGTGGTCGCCGAGGTCGACGAGGCGCTTCCACGCCTCCAGCCGCTCCGGCCCGACCCGGTCCAGGGAGAGCATCGCCTGCAACTCGGTGCCGTCGCCGTCCCGCAGGGTCGCGAAGCAGAGCTTGCCCGTGTTTCGTACGAAGATCACCCGGCCGGTGACCGCTACCTGGTCGCCGGTCGCGGTGTCGGTCGGCAGGTCGGCGTAGCCCGCCCGGACCTGCGCCAGGGTGGCGGTGCGGGGGAAGCTGACCGGGTAGGGCTCGACGCCCTCGGCGAGCATCCGGTCCCGCTTCTCCCGGCGGACCTTCATCTGCTCGGGAAGGTCGTCGGCGGGGTCCACTGGCACGGGGTTCTGCTCGCTCACGGCACGCTTCCTCGTCACGGAGATACAGGGGGTCAGGCCCGAGCGTACTCAAGCGGTCCGGAAGCCGTTACGGGATAACCTGCCCGTCATGGTCGATCACACTCACGCCCTGTCGTTCGGTGCCGCTGCGAGTGATTCCGACCGGTTTCGACCACGTTATCCCGAGGCCGCAGTCCGTTGGGCACTCGACGGGCTGATCGAGGCCCGGGTGGTCGATCTCGCGGCGGGCACCGGCATCCTGACCCGCGCCGCGCTTGCCCTGGGCCACGAGGTCGTACCGGTGGAGCCCGATCCGGGGATGCGGGCGCAGCTCGCCCACAGCACCCCGGACACGACGGCGCTGGCGGGCAGCGCCGAGGCCGTGCCCCTGCCCGACTCGACGGCGGACGCGGTGCTGGCGGGGACGGCGTACCACTGGTTCGACCGGGAGCCCGCGCACGCCGAGATCGCCCGGGTACTCCGCCCCGGTGGCACCTTCGCCCCCATCTGGAACATCCGGGACGACAGCGTCGACTGGGTGGCCGAACTGAGCCGTATCGCTCACCTCGGGGACAAGTCGAGCAGCCTGGTCGTCGGCGAGTACCCCGACTTCGGCCCCGACTTCGACGCCATCGAGCAGCGCGAGTTCAGGCACCGCACCACGCTCACGCCGGATGAGCTGCTCGGGATGGTCCGCACCCGCTCGTACTGGCTCACCGCCTCCACCGCGGATCAGCGGCGGGTCGAGCGGGAGCTGACCGACCTCCTGAACATTCACCCCGCCCTGGTTGGCCGGGACACCATCGAGCTGCCGTACCGGACGCTGGTGCTGCGCGCCCGGCGGCGCTGAGGCCCGGACGGAGGTCGCCCAGACGGCGGCCGAAGTCACAGGTTGCGTTCGTAGACCATCCGCAGGCCGATCAGCGTGATCATCGGCTCGTGGTGGGTGATGCTGCGACACTCGTTGATCACCAGCGAGGCGAGGCCGCCGGTGGCGATCACCGCCCGCACCTCGCCCAGCTCCTCGGTCATCCGCTCGACGATCCGGTCCACCTGGCCGGCGAAGCCGAAGTACAGGCCGGCCTGGAGGCACTCCACGGTGTTCTTGCCGATCACCGAGCGGGGCTTGGTGGCCTCGACCTTGCGCAGCTGCGCGGCCCGGGCGGCCAGCGCGTCGAAGGAGATCTCGATGCCCGGGGCGAACGCGCCGCCGAGGAACTCACCGCGCTCGCTGATCACGTCGAAGTTGGTGGTGGTGCCGAAGTCCACAACGATCGACGGGCCGCCGTAGAGGGTGTACGCGGCCAGGGTGTTGACCACCCGGTCCGCGCCGACCTCCTTCGGGTTGTCGATCGCCAGCTGCACCCCGGTCCGCACGCCCGGCTCGACCACCACGCTCGGCAGGTCGGCGTAGTAACGGCTCAGCATGGTGCGCAGCGACCGCAGCGCGGCCGGCACCGTGGAGCAGGCGGCCACACCGGTGATCTCGACGTTGTCCCCGGCGAGCAGGCCCCGGAACATCAGGCCCAGCTCGTCCGCCGTCGAGCGGGCATCGGTCTTGATCCGCCAGGAGTGCACCAGCTTGTCGCCGTCGAAGGTCGCCAGCACGGTGTTGGTGTTTCCGATGTCGATGCAGAGCAGCACGCACGCAGCCTAGACAACTACTCCGTGCGCAGGTCCAGCGCGATGTCCAGGATCGGCGACGAGTGCGTCAACGCGCCCACCGAGAGGAAGTCCACGCCGGTGGCCGCGTACCGGCCGGCGACCTCCAGGGTCAGCCCGCCGGTCGCCTCCAGCTCCGCCCGGTCACCCACCGCGGCGACAGCCTCGGCCAGCACCTCCGGCGTCATGTTGTCGCAGAGCAGGAAGTCCGCCCCGGCCTCCACCGCCTCCACCGCCTCGTCGACAGTGGTTACCTCGACCTGCACCGGAACCTCCGGGAACGCCTCCCGGACCCGCCGGTAGGCCGCCGTGATCCCCCCGGCCGCCAACTTGTGGTTGTCCTTGATCATGGCCACGTCGTAGAGGCCCATCCGCTTGTTGGTGCCCCCGCCGGCCCGCACCGCGTACTTCTCCAGCGCCCGCAGGCCCGGCGTCGTCTTGCGGGTGTCCAGCACCATCGCCTTCGTGCCGGCCAGCGCGTCCGCCCAGGCGCGGGTGTGGGTGGCCACCCCGGACATCCGGCAGAGCAGGTTGAGCGCCGTCCGCTCGGCCGTCAGCAGCAGCCGGGTCGGGCCGGTCACCGTCGCCAGCACGTCGCCGCGGGCCACCCGCTCGCCGTCGCGGGCCAACACCGACACCTCGACGGTACGACCGAAGCCCGTCACCTCGCCCACCAGCTCGAACACGGCGGCGGCCACCACCATCCCGGCCAACACCCCGTCCGCGCGGGCCACCAGGTCGGCGGTGTCGGTCTGCTCCGCCGGGATGGTGGCGACGCTTGTGACGTCCAGGAAATCCGGACCCAGATCCTCGACGAGCGCGCCCTCGATGACCTGCCGCACGGACGCCGGATCCAACCCGGCCGCCCGCAACGCCGTCTCCGTCGACTCGATCATCGTCGCCTCCTTCGTTCCCGACTGCGGGGCTCGCAACACCGGCTCACTCCTCGCGCTCACTGGGCCGTCTCCTCCCACTGTTGCGTCACCCGGCCCTGCGCCCCTACCGCCCCGACCAGATGGCCCAGCCACCGTTCGTCGGCCGTCGGGAAGTCCTCCCGCCAGTGGCAGCCCCGGGTCTCACCACGGGCGTACGCGGCGGCGACAAGCGTCGACGCCACGGTGAGCAGGTTGGTCGCCTCCCAGTCGGCGGTCCGCGGCCGGCCCCGGGCAACGCCCAGCTCGGTCAACGTCAGGGCCGTCTCGGCCAGGGTCGTCGCGGATCGGAGCACCCCGGCCCCCCGGGTCATCGCCCGTTGCAGGGGCGGCGTCACCTCCGCGGGCAGCACCCAACCCGTACCGCCACGCCAGGCGCCGGTGTCCGCCGGCTGGGCCTGCTCGGGCAGGCCGGCAGCGATGTCCTCGGCGATCCGCCGGGAGAAGACCAGACCCTCCAGCAGCGAGTTGCTGGCCAGCCGGTTCGCGCCGTGCACGCCCGTGCAGGCCACCTCGCCGCAGGCGTACAGGCCGGGGATGGAGGTGCGGCCGCGCAGATCGGTCCGAACCCCGCCGGAGGCGTAGTGGGCCGCCGGCGCCACCGGAATCAGATCGGTCGCCGGGTCCACGCCGATCGCCAGGCAGGACGCCACGATGGTGGGGAACCGACCGGCCAGGAAGTCGCCGCCCAGGTGCCGTGCGTCGAGGAAGACGTGGTCCGCCCCGGTGGCCAGCAGCACCCGGTGGATGCCCTTGGCCACCACGTCCCGGGGTGCCAGCTCGGCCAACTCGTGCTGGCCCACCATGAACCTCTTGCCGTCCGCGTCCACCAGGTACGCGCCCTCGCCGCGCAGAGCCTCCGAGACCAACGGCTGCTGCGCGTGCCCCGCCCCGGGCACTCCCGCGCCGGGCGGGGTGAGCAGGGCGGTCGGGTGGAACTGGACGAACTCCACGTCGGTCACCGCCGCGCCCGCCCGCAGCGCCAGCGCCACCCCGTCGCCGGTGGAGACCGCCGGGTTGGTGGTGGCCGAGAAGATCTGCCCCATGCCGCCGGTGGCGAGCACCACGGCACGGGCCAGCAGCGCGCCGACGCCGTCCTCGCTGCCCTCACCCAACACGTGCAGGGTGATCCCGCAGGCCGGGCCGAGCCCGTCCGGGCCGTCGCCGGGCGCGCGCAGCAGGTCCAGTACGAGGGCGTGCTCGACCAGCCGGATCCACGGGTCGCGCTGCACCGCGGCGTGCAGGGCCCGCTGCACCTCCGCGCCGGTGGCGTCCCCGCCGGCGTGCACGATCCGGTCCGCCCGGTGCCCGCCCTCGCGGGTCAGCATCAGCGAGCCGTCCAGGTGGCGATCGAACTCGGCGCCGATCCGGATCAGCTCGCGGAGCCGGGTCGGGCCCTCCTCGACCAGCACCCGGACCGCCGCCGGGTCGCACAGCCCGACCCCGGCGACCTCGGTGTCCCGGGCATGCGCCGCCGGGGTGTCCGCCGGGTCGAGCACGGCGGCGATGCCGCCCTGCGCCCACCGGGTCGAGCCGTCGTCGATGTTGACCTTGGTAACCACCGTGACGTGCAGACCCGCCTCACGCAGGTGCAGCGCCGCGGTCAACCCGGCCACGCCGGAACCCACGACGATCACGTCGGTGGTCTCCACCCAGCCGGGCGCGGGCGCGGCCAGCAGCGCGGGCAGGGCAGGCAGGTCGACGGTCGGGAGGTCCATCCCCCCAGTCAACCCGAACCATCCTCGCCCGGGGCGGCGGGGGCGGGACGAGTGTTTTGGGCGACCCCGTCCGGCACACGCCGCCCACGGCGAACCGTCCGGCCGTGGTCACTTCGTCCGGACCGGTAGACCAGCCGTGCCCGCGCCCTTCAGCGAGGCGGTCACCGTGCGCTCGCTGAGCCACAGATAGCAGCGGACGCCCCGATCACCGACCTTCCAGCGCCCCGCCCCCGGCGGTCGGACCACCACGCCGCTGCGGAAGCGCAGCTTGGCGTCGTCAGGTACGCCCGCGTACCGGGCCAGGACGCTGCGACAACCGTTGTAGAGCGGCACCCAGTCGGCGTCCCGGGTCGGGTACGCCACGTCCGGTGCGCGCCACACCCCGACGAACTCGGCGTCGTGCTGTTTGCCGCACTCCACCGGGATCAGCGTCTGCACACCCCGGCCGGCGCCCCCGCGGGTCTGCTGGCAACCGAGGCGCAGCCCGGTTGGCCCCTTCAACGCGTCCCGCAGACTGCCCGAACGGACCACCACTGTGGCCGCCGCCTCGACAGTGGTCAGCTCGGTGAGGTCGCAGCGGAACCACCGGGAACCCGCCGCCCAGCCCGGCCCGTTGGGCATCGCCACCGACAGCCGCAGCCGGCCGGACCGCCAGTCGTCACCCACGTAGCCGGCCGCCCGGGTGTCGCACTCGGCGAACGCGCCCCGCAGCTCCGCCGAACCACCCACCGGAGCGGTCGTCCGCTCGACCGGGAACGCCCCCACATGCACGGTCTCCAGTCGGTGCGGGCCGGCGCAGTCCACCGGCTCATAGCTGGCCAGGCTGACCAGATCGGTGAAATCGGCGGCGTGACACACGCCGGCGGCCGGAGTGAACGCCGACGGTGCCGGCAACGCCGCCCAGTCGTCGGTCAGATCACCGTCCAGACCGCCGGACCCGGCGCAGCCCACCAGCAGCACCGCCGTGGCCACAGCGGCGAACAGCGTCGTCATCGCACTGCGCATAGCGGCCTCCCCCAGCCACCGGCCAGCTTCCGCCAGCGCGCTCAGGGTAACCGGAAATGACCTTCTGGTGACAGACCGGAATCGCGGTACGCGGGATCAGACTCCGGACACGGCCAACGGACTGGGCACCGGGTTCCCGGCCGTACCGGGCGCCGCCACAGCCGGGTCGGCACCCAACTCGATCACCCGGTTGTCGGCGTCGACGTGCACGACCCGTGGCCGGTAGGACCGGGCCTCGGCGTCGTCCATCTGGCCGTACGAGATCAGGATGACCAGGTCACCGGGGTGCACCAGGTGCGCGGCGGCGCCGTTGATGCCGATCACGCCGCTGCCCCGCACACCCGGGATCACGTACGTCTCCAGCCGGGCGCCGTTTGTGATGTCCACGATCGCCACCTGCTCGCCGGGGAGCAGGTCGGCGGCGTCGAGCAGGTCCTCGTCCACAGTCACCGAACCGACGTAGTGCAGGTCGGCCTGGGTCACCGTGGCGCGGTGGATCTTCGACTTGAGCATGGTCCGCAACATCGCTGTGGCCTTTCACGGGATTGGTGGAGGGTGGTGCGGCCGGGTCAGGGGCGCGGGGCGAGGTGGATCGCCGAGTTGTCGATCAACCGGGTGGCGCCCACCCAGGCGGCGATCACCAGCCGGGCCGGCCCGGACACCGGCCCCGGTTCCAACTCGGGATCGGTGAGCACCAGGTAGTCGAGACGGGCACCGGGCGTACCGGCGCCGAACGCGGCGTGCGCGGCGGTCAGCACCGCCCCCGCGTCCAGACCGTCGTCGGCGGCCCGCGCGCCGGCCCGCAACGCGGCGGACAGACTCAGCGCGGCGGCCCGCTCCGGCTCGCTCAGGTAACGGTTGCGGCTGGACAGCGCCAGCCCGTCCGACTCCCGGACGGTCGGCACGCCGACCACCTCGACCGGCACGTCCAGGTCGCGGGCCATCCGCCGGACCAGGGTGAGCTGCTGGTAGTCCTTCTCGCCGAAGAACGCCAGGTCCGGCTGGGTGAGCTGGAGCAGCTTCAGCACCACGGTGAGCACGCCGTGGAAGAAGCCGGGCCGGCTCGCCCCCTCCAACTCGGCGCCGAGCGGCCCCGGGTCCAGGCGTACGCGGGGCTGCCCGTCCGGGTACATGTCCGCCACCGACGGGGCGAAGACCAGATCGGCGCCCGCCCGCCGGCACACCTCCAGGTCGGTGTCGAGGGTGCGCGGGTAGCGGTCGAAGTCCTCGTTCGGCCCGAACTGCAACGGGTTCACGAAGACCGTAACCAGCACGTGGTCGGCCTGTTCCCGGGCCGCGCGCAGCAACGTCTCGTGCCCGGAGTGCAGCGCACCCATGGTCATCACCACCCCGACCGTGCCCTTCAGCCCGGCCCGAGCCTCGGCCAACTCGGCCCGCGTGTGCACCACCTGGGTCACAGCGACACCTCGGTTCGCGACTGCGGGGCTCGCAAGATCGGCTCACTCCTCACGCTCACAGCGATACCTCGGTTCGCGACTGCGGGGCTCGCAAGATCGGCTCACTCCTCACGCTCACGCAGCCACCTCCCGACTGCTGTCGGCCAACACGCCGAGCAGCGACTGTGCGTCCACCGGTCGCAGCCGGCCGGCGGCGATCGCCCGGTCGGCGGTGCGACGGGCCAGCGCCAGGTACGCGGGGACGGACTCCGGTGCGGTGGCCGCCAACCGAGCCAGGTGCCGCTGCACGGTGCCCGCGTCGCCGCGGGAGACCGGGCCGGTCAACGCGTCGTCGCCGAGCCGCAGCGCGTTCTCCAGGGCGGCGCGCAGCAGCGGGGCGAGCACCTTCTCCGGTCGGGACACCCCGGCGTCACGCAACCGGTCGGTCGCCTCGTTGACCAGGGTCACCAGGTGGTTCGCGCCGTGGGCCAGCGCGGCATGGTAGAGCGGGCGATCCGACTCGGCCACCCACTCGGGCACGCCACCAAGGTCGGCGACCAGTCGGGCAGCCAGCGGGCGCAGCTCCGCCGGGGCGGTCACCCCGTACGAGATGCCGTCCAGCCGGGCCAGGTCGTCAGGCGTACCGGTGAAGGTCATCGCCGGGTGCAGGGCGAGCGGCCGGGCACCGGCCGCGACGGCCGGCCCCAGCACGGCCAGGCCGTGCGCTCCCGAGGTGTGCGCGACGATCTGACCCGGGTGCAACGCGCCCCGCTCCGCGAGGTCGGCCACCACACCGGCCAGCCTGTCGTCCGGTACCGCGATCAGCAACAGGTCGCCGGCGGCGTGGGCCACGGCGGCGACCGGACGGCGGGGAACCTCGGGCAACAACAGGGCGAGGCGGGCGCGGCTGGCTCCGGAACTGCCGGAGACGGCAACCACAGGGTGCCCGGCGGCGGCAAGCGCGGCACCCAGCACGGCGCCGACCCGACCGGCGCCAACGACACCGACGGTGAGCAGACGGGAGGTGGCGCGGGCGCCGGGAACGGCGCTCTCCCACGATGCGGCAGGCCCGCGTGGGGCGGCCGGACGCGGGCGCAACGGTGCGCTCATGACGACGATCCAGTCCTCGAGAAGGGGTACCGGTCGATCGCAAGTATGCGCCCGGCCCACCGAACCCGGACAAGCATGTGTGAAAACCTTCACCACCGAAGGAGGGGACCTCGTGAATGCCTTCCTGAGGACGACGTGATGGCGCTCAGCTCGGTGGCCACCTCGGCGATCAGGTCGGCGAGCGAGGCGTCGCTGTCGAGCGCGACCCAGCGGGCGTACGCCACGCGGAAGACCGTGCCACCCGACTCGGTGGCCAGCGTGGCCGTGGTCTCGTCGAGGCCCTTGGCACGGAGTGCGGCGGTGACGGCGGCCAACAGTGCGCCCGATTTGCGCAGCTCACGCTCCTGCAGCTCCGGGCTGCTCTCAATGATCGACTGGCGCATCCGGACCTGCTCGCGGCGGTCGGCGAAGATTTCCACAGCCATCTGACGGAAGGCCGCGATGACCGCCTCGAACGGGGCGGCGTCCGTTTCGGCCACCACCTTGACCAGGGCCTCCTCCACGCGCTCGCTGCCGCTGAAGAGAGCCTCGCGCTTATCCCCGAAGAGCCGGTAGAAGGTGCGTTTGTCGAGGCCGGCACGGGCGGCGATGTCGGCGACAGTGGTCTGCTCGAAGCCGCGCTCACGGAACAACTCGAAAGCGGCCGCCTCCAAGCGGCCGCGCGCGTCTGGTTGCCAGCGAGCCATGCCGCGATGGTACCCGATGTCACTCTGCGACATTATTTTCCCTGAGCCATGTCACATGGCGACATCACGAGGTACGGTCATGTCGCAAGGTGACATGACCTACCCACGAAGGACTGCCATGCGCGTATTCATCACAGGTGCCTCCGGCCATCTCGGCTCCGCAGTCGTGCCGGCACTGCTCTCCGCCGGACACGAGGTCGTCGGCCTGGCCCGCTCCGACACGTCAGCCGCCGCGATCGAGAAGCTCGGCGCTGAGGCACGCCGCGGCGATCTGTCGGACCTCGACACGCTCTCTGCGGAAGCAGCCGCGTCCGACGGGGTCATCCACCTGGCGTTCCGCCACGACCTCATGCTCGGCGGCGACATGGCCGGCGCAGCCGAGGCCGACCTGCGCGCACTCAGGGCACTCGCCGACGGCGTGGACGGCTCCGGCAAACCCCTGGTCGGCACGAGCGGGACGGCCATGCTCGCGATGGGCGGCATCGTCGGCCGCCCCGGCACCGAACGCGACGCCTTCCCGAGCGGCTACCGGATCGACGCGGAGAATTTCGTAGTCGACCTTGCCTCCCGCGGTGTGCGCTCCTCGACCATTCGGCTCGCGCCCACCGTGCACAGCTCGCTCGACCACTACGGCTTCATCACCGTCATCATCGCCGCCGCCCGGCGGAGCGGGTACGCCGCGTACGTCGGCGAGGGCGCCAACCGGTGGCCGGCCGTGCACACGCTCGACGCGGCCGCGCTCTACCGGCTGGCCCTCGAAAAGGCCCCGGCCGGTGCGCGTCTCCACGCAGCCGCCGACGAAGGAGTCCCCTTTCAACAAATCGCCGCTGCCATCGGTCGCAACCTCGACATCCCGGCCCGAAGCATCGGCCCCGACGACGCAGACAACTACTTCGGCTTCCTCGGATCGTTCGCGCAGATGGACAATCCGACGTCGTCCGCGATCACGCGTGAACTGCTGGGTTGGGCCCCTGCCCACCCCGGCCTGATCGCCGACCTGGACGAAGGGCACTACTTCCGGGCATGAACCACGAACGACGGCCCTGACCGTAGGGTCGGCACGGTGACCCACGCTCAACTCGGAGTGGACTGATGTCGATCCTGTGGCGAGACGCGATGAGTCGGGCGCTCTACGGGCCGGGCGGCTTCTTCGTCGCCAGCACCGGGCCGGCCGACCACTTCCGCACCAGCGTGCACGCGTCCCCGGCCTTCGCCACCGCCCTGCTGCGCCTGATCTCGGAGGTGGACACGGCCCTCGGCCACCCTGACCGACTCGATGTTGTCGACGTGGGCGCTGGCCGTGGGGAACTCCTGCACACTCTGCTGGGGCTCGTCGCTTCCGTACCCGCCGTCGGGGGCGCGGTGGGGGTTTCCACGGCCGCCGCCCGTCGGTCGCCCCACGAGCCGTCGTTGGTCGCCGCCCGCCCGTCGCTTGCGGATCGAATCCGCTTCACAGCAGTCGAGTACGCCCACCGCCCCGAGAACCTGCCCGAAGAGATCAACTGGACAGCCGAGATCCCCACCGGGGTCACCGGACTGCTGATCGCCACCGAGTGGCTGGACAACGTCCCACTGGACGTGGCAGTACACACCGAAGAGAGCTGGCGATACCTGCTGGTCGACCCCGACACCGGTGCCGAATCAGTCGGTGAGCCGGTCAGCTCCGCCGATCTTGATTGGCTGACGAACTGGTGGCCGAGCCCCGCGAACCGGCCCAGTACGGACGGTGACCCGAACCCTGGGGCGACCTGGTCCGACGCGACAACCGAGAGCGAGTCGGGTTTCGGGGCAGCCCGGCCGGCGCAGGGATCAAGCCTGACCGCCCGGAGCCGGCCGGGCTGCCCCGAAACCCCCCACAGCGACCACCGCGCAGAGATCGGCAGACCGCGGGACGAAGCCTGGGCCAACGCAGTAGCAAAGATCAGCCGAGGGCTGGCGGTGGCAGTCGACTACGGGCACCTGAGGGACGCACGACCTGTCGACGGGACGTTGACCGGGTATCGGGGCGGGCGGCAGGTGCCTCCGGTGCCCGACGGGTCGAGTGATGTGACCGCGCACGTGGCCATGGACTCGGTCGCCTCCGCTGGCGCGGCGGTCGCCCGGTGTGCGTACTCCCTCGTCCTTCAGCGGGAGGCGCTGCGGGCGCTCGGGGCCGACGGCGGGCGACCGCCGCTCAGCCTGGCCGGCACCGACCCGGTCGGCTACGTGCGGGCGCTGGCCGCCGCGTCGGCGGTGGCCGAGCTGACCGACAGGGCCGGGCTCGGCGGGCACCTGTGGTTGCGCCAGCCGGTCGGCATCCCGCTCGGGCCGGCCGTGGCACGATGACGGGCATGACCACCGACGCCGGGGACCTCCGTGAACTGACCGTCGGCACCGGGGCCGGGCTGATCGCCGGCACCGGTGATCAGCAACTCGGCACCGACATGGTGCTGAACATCGGCCCGCAGCACCCCTCCACGCATGGTGTGCTGCGGTTGAAGCTGGTACTCGACGGCGAGCGGGTGGTCGCCTGCGAACCGATCGTCGGTTACATGCACCGGGGCGCGGAGAAGCTCTTCGAGGTGCGTGACTACCGGCAGATCATCGTGCTGGCCAACCGGCACGACTGGCTCTCGGCGTTCTCCAACGAGCTGGGTGTGGTGCTCGCTGTGGAACGCCTGATGGGCATGGAGGTGCCGGAGCGGGCCACCTGGCTGCGGATGGCCCTCGCGGAGCTGAACCGGGTGCTCAACCACCTGATGTTCCTCGGCTCGTACCCGTTGGAGATCGGGGCGATCACACCGATCTTCTACGCGTTCCGGGAACGGGAAACCATCCAGGCGGTGATGGAGGAGGTCTCCGGCGGCCGGATCCACTACATGTTCAACCGGGTGGGTGGCCTCAAGGAGGAGGTGCCGTACGGGTGGACCGGGCGGGCCCGCGCGGCCATCGGTGAGGTGCGCCGCCGGCTGCCCGACCTGGACCACCTGATCCGGCGTAACGAGATCTTCCTGGCCCGTACCGTCGGCGTGGGCGTGTTGTCCGCCGCGGACGCCGCCGCGTTCGGCGCGTCCGGGCCGGTGGCCCGCGCCTCCGGGCTCGACCTGGACCTGCGGCGCGACGACCCCTACCTGGCGTACGACGAGCTGGACGTGCCGGTGGTCACCAAGACCGCCGGGGACTGCCACGCCCGTTTCGAGGTGCTGCTCGACCAGGTGTACGCGTCGCTGGACCTTGCCGAGCAGTGCCTCGACCGGGTGGACCAGCTGACCGGGCCGATCAACACCCGGCTACCGAAGGTGCTCAAGGCGCCGGAGGGGCACACGTACGCCTGGACGGAGAACCCGCTCGGCATCAACGGCTACTACCTGGTGTCCCGGGGTGAGAAGACGCCGTGGCGGTTGAAGTTGCGCACCGCCTCGTACGCGAACGTGCAGGCGTTGGCCACCCTGCTCCCCGGCTGCCTGGTCCCGGATCTGATCGCGATCCTCGGCTCGATGTTCTTCGTGGTCGGCGACATCGACAAGTGACACGAGTCGCCTGACCGGTCACCGCCAGCGGTCGCTGGGTGGCGCCCCGCCGGCACGCGGTACGTCGTCCTGGGGCGGGTAGCCGTAGCGCTCGTCGACCCGCCGCCGGCCGGTCCGCTCCGGCTCGGGTTCCGCCTGGTGGCCGCGTTGGCGCGGTGGGCGCCACTCGTCCGGCACCGGCACACCACCCACCGGCAGCGCCGGCCTTCCCGGCTCGGCCCGCCGGCCGGCGTCGTCGTGACGGCGCGGCTCCTCGTAGCGGCCGGCGTCCTCGTGACGGCGCGGCTCCTCGTGACGGCGCGGCTCCTCGTAGCGGCCGGCGTCGTCGTGACGGCGCGGCTCCTCGTGGCGGACGGCGGCCCAGCGGTCGGCCACCCGGTACTCGGTGCCGCTGGCGTCGGCGTGCACCTCGGCCCGGCGTTCGCCGACCCGCAACTCGCGGCCGTTCTCGTCGTCGCGGACGGCGGCCCACCGGTCACCGGCCCGCAACTGCGACCAGTACTCGCCGGTGTCGTCGGCCCGCAGAGGCGGCCCGGGCTGCGGCGCCGCGGCGGCGTCCGTCCGGTCGCGCTGCTCCGACCAGCCCCGATCGTCCGGGCTGTCCCAGGAGTTCACCGCCGGCCTCTCCGGTGTGCGGTGCGACCGGGCCGCCGGCGCGGGCTCGTCGGGCTGGCCGTACGCGTCACGCCGATCGGTCCACTCCGGTTCGTCGCGGCGGCCCGCCCAGCCCGGCTCGTCGCCGTACCCGGCTCTGGGACGCTCCTCCGGCTCGCTCCTCGCTCGGCCGGCCGGACGGGGGCGCTCATCCGCGTCACCGCCCCGGCTCCACTCCTGCGCGGGCGGGGTCCACTGACCGGCGTACCCGCCGCCGTAGCGCCCAGCCGGCTCGGCCGCCCCGCCGTCCACCACCGTGTGCCGGGTGGTGACGTGCACGGTCTCGGTGTGTCGGACCACGCCACCCGGCCGATGCGCCGGTTCGGGGCGGGCTGAGCCGTACGCGGTGGCGGCCGGCCGTTCCCCGCCGTACACCCCGGCGGCGGCCGGTGGCTCGGGGGCCTCCCGTGCGTACGCCGGCTCGTCGTCGTCCGTGTGCTCGGAGCGCCCCCACTGGGGCGCGTCGTGCTCGGGGCGCCCCCACTGGGGCGCGTCGTGCTCGGGGCGCCCCCGTCGGGGCGCGTCATCGGGCCCGGACACCCGAGCGCGGCCGGCCGACGCGTCACCCGGGACCCGGCTGCGGGCCACCGGCGCGACGTCCGCCGGCGGCTCGACGGCGGCCACCCGCGCCCGCCCGGGGCCCGCCGGCTCGACAGCGGGGGCGGCACCGGCGAGGGCGGCACCGCTGGCGTCGAGGCGGCGGCGCACCGCGGCGACCCCTTCCTGGGCCCGCTGCGCCTGGTCAAGCGCCTGGTTGCCGCGCTGGGCGGCGGCCACGATCTCGCTGCGCAGCTCTCGACGCAGCTCCTCGATCTCGTCCAGCAACTCGTCGGTCCGCGCCGAGTCGCCTTCGCTCTCGGGCCGCAGCGCGATGGAGAGACCGATCAGCACGACCGCGAGAATGGCGAGCACCGCGGCGAAACGCAGCGGGCCGTTGCCGTCGGCCACCAGCAGGATCAGCGCCGCCACCGGCGCCAGGGCGACGCCCGCCCAGAAGAGCATGGTCAGCAGTGGTGGTTGACGCCGGGCGTCAGAGGTGGCCGGGGCTGGCATGGATGTGCAGCCTACCCACGACATCCATCGGAGGGAACGGGGTCCCCGGGACGCGCGGACGCCCCCGCCCGGTCGGGGCGGGGGCGTCCTCGGCACGTGCGGGGAGGGCTCAGCTGGTGGCGAAGGCACCATCCGAGGAGAAGATCAGGCCCACGCTGATCGAACCGTCACGCAGCCCGCTCTTGGTCAGCGGGCCGCCCTGGTCCAGCGAGGAGAACTTTCCGACCGACAGCCCGTACGTCTTCTCCAGGCCCGGCTTGCAGAACGGACGCTGCTCGCACTCCGGCGGGCCACCCAGCGAGGTCGCGCTGCCGGAGCACTTCGCCGCCAACTCGGAGAGGGTCCGGACGCCGTATTTGTCGGCGAAGGCCTGGGTCACCGCGAAGGCGTTCTGGTCCTGTGCGGCGGCCGGGGTGCCGAAGGTGAGGCCGGCCTTGTCGCCCTCGGCCTTGAGCGCGGTGACCGTCGTGTTGATGTCCGGTGAGGAGACCGGCTGCGCGTTCTGGCCGTTGGCCTTGGTGTTGAGGAACTCGGCCATCGTCGCCGCGTACTCCGGGACGACCTGGATCTCGCCCTTCTCCAGAGCCGGCGCGTAGAGCTCCCGGTTGCCGATCTGCTGCACCTTGACCTGGTAGCCGGCGGAGGTGAGCGCGATCCGGTACAGCTCGCCCAGGATCTGGCTCTCGGCGAAGTTGCCGGCGCCCACCGTGATGTCTCCGCCTGGGCCCTTGGCGATGCCCGCGGTGAGGTTGTTCGCGCTGGCGAACTCCTCGGCCGCCACCTTGGCGGTCTTGCGGTCCTCGTTGACGGCCTTGTTGAGCTGGATGAGCTTCGGGGTGTCGAGCGCGGCGGAGACCTTGTCCAGTGCGGCGATCAGCTGCGGGTTGGCCGCCTTGGTGTTGACCGCGGGAATGACGTTATCGGAGTTCTGGAGCTTCTTGTCGTCCTGGAGAGCGATGAGCTGCTGGCCGGCGACCGGGGCGCACCCGGCGCCGGAGGCGCTCGTCTGCGGTGCGTCGGTGCCGGACGAGCCGGCGTCACCGCATCCGGTGAGGAGCGCTGCCCCGGCGACGGCGCCGATGGCACCGATCGCCAGACGTGTACGTGCGCGCATGTGCCCGCCTTCCGTGTCCCGGCGCGGCCCGTCCCGGGCCGGCCGCGTGTCCGACGGACGATCCTGACTATCGGTCGCCCGCGAATGTCCACCCAACATGCTCCGCAACCGACCGACAACCTGGGATGGACTTCGTCACCCCATCGTCACCGATCGGACGGACCTGGGTCGCCAGCCGGACGCAGGCTCACCCGGACGGGTCAGGCGCTCCCGGTGGCATCTGCGGCTCGGGGCCGCCCCAGGCGCTGTCGCCCGCGCCGCAGCGGTTTGGGGGTCACCAGTCGTTCGACGCCGCCGAGGACCACCTCGGCGAGCAGCGCGAGCCCGGCCACCAGCACACCGCCGGCGACGATCTGCCCGCCACCGGCCGCGATACCGATACCGAAGCCGGTCCGGATGATCTGGCCCAGGCCGCCGCCGTTGACGAACGACGCCAGCGCCGCGGTCGCGATCACCTGAACCGCCGCGGTGCGGAAGCCGGCCGCCAGATATGGCACCGCGAGCGGCAACTCCACCCGGCGCAACAGTTGCGAGCTGGACAGGCCCATCCCCCGGGCCGCGTCGCGGGCCTCCGGGTCCACCTGCCGCACCCCGGTGTACGCGTTGGCCAGCAGCGGCGGCACGGCGAAGACGGCAAGTGCCACCACGACCGGCGTCCGCCCGAAGCCGCTGGCGAAGGCCACCGGCAGGATGGTCAGCAGCGCCAGGGTGGGGATGGCCAGGGTGGCGTTGGAGATCAGCACCACGAGGCCGCCACCGCGGCCGAGGTGCCCCAGCCAGAGGCCGAGCGGCCAGGCCACCAGGCAGCCGAGCGCCACCGCCAGGGCCGAGATCGTCAGGTGCTCGCCGAGCCGGTCCAGCATGCCGCCGGGGTTGGTCCAGTTCAGTGGGTCGTTGATCCAGGTGATCGCCTGCCCGATCGGGTTCGCCGCGACGGTCACCGTGCCCTCCGGGTGGACCAGGGGGTCACCAGTCGGGCGACCAGGATGAGCAGCAGGTCGAGCACGACCGCGAGCGCCACGCAGAGCAGCGCGGCGGTCATGATCTCAGCCTTGTAGAGGTTGTTCTGGAAGCCCGCGAAGATCAACTGCCCGAGCCCGCCGTGCCCGACCAGCACCCCGACCGTGACCAACGCCACGGTCGAGACGGTCGCCAGCCGTACGCCTGTCACGATGCCCGGCAGCGCCAGCGGCAGGTCGATCCGGAACAGGCGCCCCCACCGGCCGTAACCCATGCCCTCGGCGGCCTCCCGAACCTCCGGGGGCACCTGGTTGAGACCGGCCACCACGTTGCGCACGATCAGCAGCAGCGCGTAGAGGACCAGCCCGACAAGCACCGTGGACGCCCCGGTGCCCAGGTAGGGGGCGATGAACGCGAAGAGGGCCAACGACGGGATGGTGTAGACCACCCCGCTGACGGCGAGGATCGGCCCGGCGAGCGGACGGACCCAGTACGCCAGCACGGACAACGGCAGGGCGATCAGCACCGCGATCAACACCGCCCGCCCGGTGAGGGAGGCGTGTTCGCGCACCGCGGCGAGGATCGTGTCAGAGTTGTCCCGCACGTACTGCCAGGAGAACCAGGGGTTACCCGGGTCGGCCCGGTAGCTCAGGCGGAAGGACATACGTGGACGTTACCCCGGAGGCTGCCAGCGTGGCCCAATCACCTCGCGCGGCGTCGATCACCCTGCAGGGCATCCAGAAGCGCTACCCGAACGGCACCGAAGCTGTCCGGGACCTCAGCCTGGATGTCCGGGCCGGCGAGCTGGTGGTGCTGATCGGCCCGTCCGGCTGCGGCAAGTCGACAGTGCTGCGGATGATCAATCGGCTGATCGAACCGACCGCCGGTCGCATCACACTCGGCGACGAGGATGTCACCGACGTCGACCCGGTACGACTACGCCGTCGAATCGGGTACGTGATCCAGAACGTCGGTCTCTTTCCACACCAGACGGTACGGGCCAACGTGGCAACCGTGCCGGGCCTGCTTCGCTGGCCCAAGGGCCAGACCCGGGCCCGGGTCGACGAGTTGCTCGACCTGGTCGGGCTGGACCCGACCGAGTTCGGTGGTCGCTACCCGCACGAGCTGTCGGGTGGCCAGCGGCAGCGGGTCGGGGTCGCCCGCGCGCTCGCCGCCGACCCTGTGGTGCTGTTGATGGACGAGCCGTTCTCGGCCGTCGACCCGATCGTCCGGGCCCACCTCCAGGAGGAGTTCCTGCGCCTGCAGGCCGAGGTGCGCAAGACGATCGTGCTGGTCACCCACGACCTGGACGAGGCGGTCCGACTCGGTGACCGGATCGCGGTGCTCTCCGAGGGCGGGCACCTGGAGCAGTACGACACCCCTGCCACGCTGCTCGGCGCACCCGCCACTCCGTTCGTACGCGAGTTCGTCGGCGCCGACCGGGGCATCCGCCGGCTGGCCGTCACCCCGCTCGACCGGGAGGCGCTGGAGCCGGTGCCCGAGGACGCCGCAGCGGACCTGCCCACCGTCGCGCTGGACGGCTCCGCGTACGACGCGTTGGCGGTCCTGCTCACCTCGGGCCGGGACCGGCTCGTCGTGACCGACGCCGGCCGACCGGTGGGCGCGCTCAGCCGACAGCGTCTCCTCGACCTCGGCCGCCCGACCAGCTGACCCCCTCCGGCCGGGTCGGGCACGACCGCCGCGCCTGACCCCGCCCCGGCCGGGTCAGGCGCGACCGCCGAGGCTGGCGATGCCGATGATCCACCCGGTGAGGAAGCCGTAACCGGCACCGGCGCTGGCGTCCTGCAGGGCCCCCAGCAGTGACGGCGCCGGGCCGAGCAGCGCCGCCAGCACTGCGGCAAGGCCACCGGCCAGCACGTACGCGGCCCAGCCGGAGAAGAACTGGCTGACCGGGCCGGGCACCCGGGCGACCTGGGCGGCGGGCAACAGGTAGAGCAGGGCCACCGCCAGGACCACCAACAGCACGGCCCGCACGTCGGCGGCGAACAACCCGCCGGCCTGCCCGTCCGCGTCGAGCCGCCAGGCCGGCCAGGCGAGCAGGCGCGCGTAGAAGGCACCGCCCGACTCCGGGTCGGTCAGGCTGACGGCCCAGCCGGTGTACGCCGGACTGCCGCAGATGCCCACCAGCAGCAGCACGGCGAGCGCCCCGGTGCCGGCGGCCGTGCCGTAGCGGCTGACCGGGCCGGAGCGGTGGATGAGCTGCGCGATCCGCCCAGGCCCCGAACCGGTGGCTCGGGCTGACCTGGGCTGCCCCGAGCGGCTCAGTGCTTCATCAGGTAGTCGATGAAGGCGGCCCGCAGCAGCGGCGCCGACTCCTCGTAGCCGTGACCGGTCAGCTCCCGCCACAGCGCGTTGGCCTCGTCGATCGTCGGGCCGATCGAGTTCGGGGCGCCGTCCAGCACCGTCGCCTCGTCCGCGTTCGGCAGGCGGCGCAGCACCGACCAGTAGAAGCCCACGTCCCGACGCTCCCGGGCCCGGGCGAACGCCCGCTCCCGCAGCTCCTCGGTGGACAGCGCGTCAAGCTCCTCGAACGAGGTTCCGCCGGGGGTGGCGGCAGGTGTGTCGGTCATGTCGCCGAGCCTAACGGTCGAGATCAGCTCCGGCTCGGCGGACGCGACGGGGTCACCGCTCGTCTGTGTCCCACCGCCGCGGGCCGTCCTCCCAGCGCGGATCCCGCCACGGGTCGACCGGTTGGGGAGCGGCCTGGGTCGGCAGCGTGGGAGGCCAGTTCTCCACGGACTGCGGCTGCTGCATGGTCCAACCCGAGCTGATCGTGCCGTCGCTGACCGGCTCCGGCCTCTCCGGGCTGCCCGGTCGAGGCCGCCCGAGCGTCTCGACCAGCCTGGTGGCCAGCAGCCCGACACCGAGCGCGGCCCCACCGACCACCCAGTTGCTCAACGTCCAGCCGCGCTCCACCGCGTACACCTGGAAGACGGTGACCAGACCGACCGCCAGCAGCGTGCCGAACACGCCGCCCCGGCGGCCATACGCGCTGGTGCCGGCGAGCAGGGCCACGCCGATCGCCAGCACCGTCGAGTCCAGCCCCGAGGTGGGCGCCACCGGCCCAGGGTCGTTGGCGGCGAGCAGTACGCCGGCGAGAGCGGCCAGCACCGTGGAGACGACCAGGGCGACGGCGGACACCACGGCGGACACCGCGCCCCGCCGAAGGGCCGGGTCGGCCATCGGTCGGTACCGGCCGACGAGCCGGCGGATCGCCCGGATCGCGCCGAACAGCCCGCCGAGGACGGCCACCGCGGCGAAGCCGGCGAAGAGGTACCCCGCGCTGCTGGTGGGGTCGTAGTCGCCCTGCACCAGCACCGGCGCCGAACGGCGTTCGATGTACACCACCACGGCGGCGGCGCCGGCCAGGCTGGCCGCCCAGCCCGGCACGTGCAGCACCACCACGGCCAGCGCCAGCGCGAGCCCGCCCACCGCGGCGACCGCCAGGGCCGGGCCGATCGACGCCGGCAGGCCCCGATCACCCTGCTCGGCGTAGTGCAGGGCCGCCGCCACCGCGACCGGGCCGACTGCCAGGTTCGGTGCGGCCGTACGCAGGCTCAGCCCCGCCGCCAGTGCGAGCAACCCCAGCCCGACCGCGTCGATCAGCAGCGTCCGCAGGTTGCCGTCGCGCACGGCGGTCGGATCCTCCTGCCAGAGCATCCAGCTCACGACTGCCAGCCCAACCAGCAGCAGCAGCTCCCACCCCAGGTGTACGCCGATCCGGTCCCGGCCAGGCTCACCGTGGGTGGGGTCGTCGAAGACGTTGTCCAGTACGGCGGCCGGCACCCCCGACGAGGGTTCGGCCGCCCGGTCCCGGCCCGCTTCTTCGTTCCCCATGACGCCGCCTCCCCAGTGGCCGGCCGTCCCCGGTCCGGCGCGCGGACGGACCCTGGGCGGCCCTTGCTCTCTGATCGCAGGCACCGTACCCGCGCCCGCAGCCGGGCGTAACCCCCTGCTCAGCGCTGGCCGGGGTGGCTCTCCCATGGGTCCTGCTCGCGCTCGTCGTCCGGGCGTTCCGGCACCCGGCAGGAGCGCTCCAGCCAGAGCGCGGCGCCGACCAGGGCCAGCGAGGCGAGCAGGCCACCAACAGCGGCCGGTCGATCGTCCAGGGCGGCGCGGGTGGTCTCCACGAAGAGCCAGCCGCTGAGCCCCGCGTAGAAGCCCGCGAAGATCGCCGCGGCGAGTGCCGACGCCTTGGCCAGCACCACGAACCGGGCAACCACCAGCGGGTTGACCGGCTCCCGGCCCGGCTTGCGATCGATCCGGCCCCGAGTGTTGATCGCGGCGTACGCCTCCAGCACGGCGAGGCCGGCCAGCGTCACCACCGGCAGCCAGGGCAGCCGGGGAATGCCGCTGTAGTAGAGGGAGCTGATCAGCAGCCAGGCCACGGCCGCCGCAGCCAGGCCGGCCACGACAAGCGTCGAGATCCGGGTGGGGCCCATCCGGGACCCGTCCGGGCCCGACCCGCGGGGTGGGGGCTTCGCCTGCGTCATGCCGGCCGGTTCCGCTCGGTCATGCCGTCGACTCTAACGCCAACTCCGGCCGGGGACGCAGTTCCAACGCCTCGTCCGCCGCGGGACCGGTGGTCAGCAGGTCGGTCAGCCAGCCGTGACCGGGCAGCCGACCGTACGGCTGGATGTCGATCCACGGACGCAGCACGAAGGCGCGCAGGTGCGCCCGGGGGTGCGGCAGGGTCAGCTCCTCCTCGTCGCTGAGCACCGGCTCGTCGTCGTCGCCCCAGACCGCGATCACGTCCACGTCGAGGGTGCGCGGCCCGAACCGCCGCTGCGGGTCACGGACCCGGCCGGCCGCGCGCTCCGCGTCGCGGGCCCGCTCCAGCCAGTCGCGCGGGGTCGCGCTCTCGTCCTGGGCGAGCACCACCGCGTTGAGGTACGCGGGCTGGTCGGTGTCGCCCCACGGTGGAGTCTCGTACACCCCGGAGAGCACGAGCACCGCGTCGCCGAGGGTGGCGACGGCCGTACGCAGGTGCTCCAGTCGGTCACCCAGGTTGCTGCCGAGCGAGAGGATCGCCCGGGTCACCTGGCACGCGCCCGGGTCATGGTGACTGCCACGTCGGTGAAGGTGTGCGGCACCGGGGCCTCCGGCTTGTGCACGGTGATCGTCGCGGCGTCGACCCGTTCGTCGGCGAGGCAGACCGCGAGGAGCCGGTCCGCGAGGGTCTCGATCAGGTTCACCGGCTCGCCCGTCACCACAGCGACCAGGCGTTCGGCCAACTCGCCGTAGTGCACGGTGGCGGTGACGTCGTCGGTGGCGGCAGCCGGGCCGAGGTCCAGCTCCAGGACGGCGTCGACCACGAAGTCCTGCCCCTGTACGCGTTCGAAGTCGTACACCCCGTGCCGGCCGCGCGCCCGCAGGCCGGTCAGGTGGATCCGGTCCGTCGTCATCGCCGTACCCCATGCTCGTGGTCGTGTCGCGCTCGCTTCCGGTCGTGCGGCGGCACGGCCAGGCGCGGGCTTCCGGTGGCGACCCAGACGGCGAGCGCGTCGGCGGTGGCCTGCACGTCGTGCACGCGTACGCCCCAGGCGCCCGCCGCGACCGCCAGCACGCTGGTGGCCACGGTGGCCGCCTCCCGCTGGGCGGTCGGTCGCGGCGTGCCGTCCGACGCGGCGAGCAACCCACCGAGGTACGACTTACGGCTGGCCCCGAAGAGCAGCGGGTAGCCCAGATCCAGCAGCTCCGGCAGGCGGGCGCTGAGTTCCCAGTTGTGCGCGGCCGTCTTGGCGAAGCCGAGCCCGGGGTCGACGATGAGGCGGTCGGCGGACACCCCGGCGGCCAGCGCCGCGTCGATCCGTTCGGCCAACTCGGCCCGGACGTCGGCCACCACGTCGGTGTAGGTGGCCAGCTCGCGCATCCCACGGGAGTGCCCACGCCAGTGCATCAGCACCCACGGGCAGTGCGCGTCGCGGACCACGCGGGCCATGTCCGGGTCGGCCAGGCCACCGGAGACGTCGTTGACCACCGCCGCGCCGGCGGCCAGAGCTGCCTCCGCGACCCGTGCGCGGCTGGTGTCGACGCTGACCCTCACGCCGGCGGCGGTCAGCTCGCGGATGACCGGCAACACCCGCTCGGCCTCGGTCGTGGCGTCGATCCGCTCAGCGCCCGGACGGGTCGACTCGCCGCCGATGTCGACCAGGTGCGCACCGGCGTCGCGCAGACGGACGCCGTGTCCGACGGCGGCGTCCAGGTCGGCGTACCGTCCGCCGTCGGAGAAGGAGTCCGGTGTGACGTTGAGGACGCCCATCACCACCGGGCCCGAGGCCCGCACCAGATCGGTCACGACTAGACGGTACCGGTCGCGGCAGCGGCGCCCAGCGACCCGGGTCGCCCCCGCACCACTGCCCCTGACGTGCCAATTAGAACAGGTGTACGATCGGTCAATCGGGCAGCATCGGGCAGTCCCTTCGCGGCTTGTCGCAATCCGGGGCGGCCCGTACGCTTTGGAATTGGCCAGCATCGAGATGGCGAAGCTTGGAGGGAGGGCCGAAGCGGGGGAAAACCGCCCAAACCTCGCCACCCTCCGTGGTGAGTAACGAACACAGGGTCAAGAACGCCATGCCCTGTGGAGCACTTTTCCCGCCAGGCTTGCCTATTGCACCGCCGCGGCACCGCCGGCCGCGCTATGGGGAGGTTCCAGTGATCGCCTTCGAGCTCATGGAGACGGCGTCGTCCGGCGTCGCCCACGCGCTCTCCACCCTGGCGTCGGCTCCACTCGCGGAGCCGGCACCGAAGGGGATCGACACCAACGGTGTCGTCACCTTCTTCGCCAGCAAGATCGCGCCGATCCTGCTCGCCGTCCTGGGCGTCATCTTCATCGGCCGTGCCAGCCGGGGCGAGATCTCCAAGGTGCTGACCAGCTCCGCGATCGCCATCGTCGGGCTCGCCTTCATCGCCGGCGCGGCAACACTCTTCTTCGTCGGCGATTATCTGATCGACCTGATCTTCGAATAGGCGCGTTCACCAGATGCGGCTGCGCACCGACGACGACATCTACCGGGCCCGCCTGGTCTACCTCGGGCCGCCCGGTTACACCCTTCCGGTCCACCTGCCCTACGCCCAGTACGGGCTCTTCATGCTGCTTGTCCCCCTCTACATGTTCATCCACTGGCTGTTCACGTTGACGGTCGAGCTCTTCCCAGCCTGGGAGATCGCGCTCGCCATCGTGACCACGTCGTTCATCTTCCGGCACGTCGACCCCGATCGGCCGGCGCGGGTGGTCATCCGCACCGCGCTGACCGACTGGCGACGCACCCGGGAGCCGGCGGTCGAGCAGCGCGATCCGCGCCTGGTCGGCAGCCGGATCAGGATTCGGGAGGAGCTGGCATGACCGGACGTACGTCGAACGGTCCGTCGCAGGACGCGGGCAAGGGTCTGCCGACGGTCACCGAGGCGATCGCATGAGCCGCTCCTCCACGCCGGGTTCCCCGGCC
Source organism: Micromonospora sp. D93 (assembly GCF_018070365.1). Taxonomy (NCBI): domain Bacteria; kingdom Bacillati; phylum Actinomycetota; class Actinomycetes; order Micromonosporales; family Micromonosporaceae; genus Micromonospora; species Micromonospora sp. D93. The sequence continues at coordinate 259,166 of NZ_JAGPXW010000006.1, forward strand.
GGCCGGCCGGGCGCGCCGACCGGTCACCGTGCGCACTCATTCGACTACACCGAGGACGAGGACGAGGTTGCCCTCGACCCCGCGCTTGTGACGTCGCCCGGTCACGGCGCCGTCGGCGTGTTCCAGGCGCCCCGGCCGGTCTCCCGCCGGACGCCACCGGCCGAGCCCACCGCCGTGTCGGCCGGCGAGAACGCCGACATCGACTCCCCCTTCCTGGACCTGTTCGGCGGCGGGGGACGACCCGGCACGGCACGAGCCGTCGCGGCCGGCCCGAGCACCCGGGAACAGCCGGCGATCCCGCACCAGCCGCCACCCACCCCCAGCCCCGCACCAGCCCGCGCGGTTCCCGAACTGGAGCCACCGTGGACACCCGCCGACCAGTCCGGCAGCGGTGGTCGGCCGGTCGAGCCGCGGCACGGCGGTGGCCAGCCGGCCAGCGAGTCCCGGGTGCCACATCAGGCCGGCGATCGACGGCCGATGCTGCGTCCGCCGGACGAGCCGGACCCGTCCACCGGCCGTGGCCCGGCGGCGGCGACCACCGGTGGCTCGCCGACGGCGCTCACCGGCCCCGCCGGCCGGACGGCCGGCGCCCTGCCGGGCAGCCGACCCACGGCCACCCCGGCGGCTCCGGTAGGCCGGCCCACGCCACCGGTCGAGCACCCGGCCAGCATCGCAGCCACCGATCGGCCAGCGCTGGAGCGCACGGCGCGGCGGACCACCGACCCGGATCGGCCCAGGAACACCGGTACCGCGTCCACCGGGAAAGAGGTCGCCGCGCCCCGACAGCGCACGCCGAGCCGACCGGACCGACCGATCAAGCCGACCCGGGTTAGGGCTCCAAAGATCAAATTCGGCGATCGGGATCCGTCGGTCGAGTTGGCCATCACCGAGATCGCCGGCCACCTGACCTTCACGCCGAACACCGTCACGGCCTGGTACTGGCTGCCCGAGGTCCGCTGGGCGTTCCGGCCGGACGCCGAACGCGAGGCGCTGCTGTCGGCGATCTCCGAGCAGTACGCCGGCCTGGCCGGCTTCCGACTGCACCTGCGCCGCACCACCCGGCCGTTCCCCGCCGACGAGTGGGCGCGCACGATCGACACGCACACCTCGGCACCACTTCCCGACGTACCCGGCACCACCGGCTGGGCCGATCACCTGGTCGCCGCCCAACGGCACCTGATGTCGGTCAACCACGCCGAGGGGCAGACCTACCTGGGTGTCACCTTCGCCCGCCGTTCCCTCGGCGACTCGCTCACCGAGCGGCTGCTGCGCACCTTCGGCCGGGGCACCGCCGATGGGGAGCGCCGCAAGCTGGGCCGCACCGTGGAGCAGTTCGACGAGGTGCTCGGCGCGTTCGGCATGCGCGGCCGGCGGGTCACCGCCCAGGAGCTGGAGTGGCTGCTCTACCGCTCCGTGGCGCTGTGCATGTCGCCGCCGAGCACCCTCTCCCCCGTCACCGACGGGCGCTGGGAGCGCGGCGACCTGCTCGCCATGACCGAGCAGGTCGAGCGCTACCGCACCCCGTACGGCTCGACGGTCAAGCTGGTCAATCGGATGACCGGCGAGGAGCGGCACGTCGCCGTGCTCGCCGTCGGCCGGATGGAGCCGCTGGAGATCCCCGAACGGCACGAGCCCTGGCTGCACTTCCACGAGCGGCTACCCTGGCCGATGGAAATCTCCACCCGCGTCGACATCCTCGGCTCCGGCGACTCCTTCCGTAATCTCGAACACCGGCTGCGGATGATCCGCTCGCAACAGCTCGACTACGCCGAACACGGCATCGACGCGCCCCCGGAGCTGGAACGACTGGCCAAGCGCGCCCTGGTGATCGGCGACGAGATGACCACCGGTCTGCCTGTCGACTCGGCCCGTGCCCACGGCTGGCACCGGATCGCCGTCGGCGGCCGGACCAGGGAGGAATGCCTGGAGCGGGCCCGCCGGCTCATCCAGCTCTACTCGCGGGAGCTGCGCATCTCGCTGCAGCACCCGAAGAACCAGGACTGGCTGGCCCGCGAGTTCATCCCCGGCGAGCCGATCGCCAACACCGGCTACGTGCGACGCATGCCGGTGCCACTGCTCGCCGCCGCGCTCCCCCAGGCCGCGTCGAACGTGGGCGACCGGCGAGGCGACCTCATCGGCCGCACCGCCGGCACCTGCCGCCGCCCGGTCTTCCTCGACCTGCACTTCCCCATGGAGGTCCGGGAACGCTCCGGGCTCGCGGTCTTCGTCGCAGAACCCGGCGGCGGCAAGTCGACACTGCTCGGCGCCCTGGGCTACCTGGCCGCCCGCCGAGGTGTCCAGGTGACCCTGCTCGACCCGTCCGGCCCGCTGGCCCGCCTCTGCGCGATGCCCGAACTGCGGCCGTACTCCCGGGTGTTGAACCTGACCGGCTCGGAACACGGCACCCTGGCGCCCTACTCGCTGATCCCGACGCCGCTGCGCTCCGAGTTCGGCACCGGCGCCGCCGGTGACCGGGAGTTCGAGATCGCCGTCTCCAACGCCCGGGCCGAGCGGCGGATGCTCGTCCAGGACATCTGCATGATGCTCGTCCCGCCGCAGGTCGCCAGGGAGGCGTCGACCGCCACCCTCTTCCGGCACGCCGTCCGCCAGGTCCCCGCCGAGGAAACCTCCACCCTGGACGACGTGGTGAGCTGCCTCGGGCGGCTCGACGACGACGCCGGCAAGGAACTGGCCAACCTCCTACTGGACACCGCCGAGATGCCACTGGCCATGCTCTTCTTCGGCCGACCGCCGGAAGGGCTGCTCGGTGCCGACGCGGCACTCACCGTGATCACCATGGCCGGGCTACGGTTGCCCGACCTCAAGATCGAACGGGAGTACTGGTCAGCCGAAGAGGCCCTGGCCCTGCCAATGCTGCACACCGCGCACCGGCTCGCCGTGCGGCGCTGCTACGGCGGCTCGATGTCATCCCGCAAGCTCGTCGGCCTCGACGAGGCGCACTTCATGGAGGGCTGGCGGTCCGGGCGCTCCTTCCTGGTCAGACTCGCCCGCGACTCCCGCAAGTGGAACCTTGCCGCGCTGGTCGCCTCGCAGAACCCCAAAGACATCCTCGGCCTCGACGTCCAGAACCTCGTCTCCACAGTCTTCGTCGGCCGCATCGCCGAAGACGCCGAGATCGCCTCCGAAGCTCTGCGACTGCTGCGGGTGCCGGTAAACGACGGGTACGAGGCCACGCTCGCCTCCCTCTCCGCCGCCGACACCAGCTCGTCCAGCCGGCTCGGCTTCCGTGAGTTCGTCATGCGCGACGTCGACGGCCGGGTGCAGAAGGTCCGAGTCGACGTCTCGTACGTCGAAGGGCTGCTGGACCACCTCGACACGACGCCCGCCGCGATCGCCGCGGCGGCCGGAGTCCTGCCGAGCATCCCCCTGCCAGATCTGGAGGCGTGACATGGCTAGGGCCTGGGCAAGGACTGTGCCGTTCCTGCTCGCCCTTGGCGTACTGGCCGGGGCCTCCCTCACCTGGCCGCTGATCGGCGCGGAGGCCGCAGCCGCCGCACCACCCGCCGCCCAGGCCCGCGCTGACCTCTGCACGACCGCGGAATGGCAAGCCGACTTCCGCGCCTGCGTAGCGAAGCTGAAGCAGGTCAGTCAGGCCGAAATCGACTGCCGGAAGCCGCCCGTGCCGTCCGCGCCGGATTCTGGCCTCGCCGGCTGGTTCGCCTCTCGCCCGGACTCGTCGAAGCTGGCCGGGCCAAAGGGCATATACAGCGACTACGGCTACGGCGGTTACAGCTTCAACACGTATGACGTGGAGGGTGGCTGTGCCTCCACCATTCTCCATCCGGACTACAAGTTCACCACCACCGTCGCCAACGGGGAGCTCATGATCGCCACGGCGGTCGTAGGCGCCTCGAACGCCCTGCGGGAGCGAGCCTGGGATCCTCGCTCGATGTGGGATTGGGCCGACCCACTGGTGGAGAAGGCCACCAAGGCCGTCTATCAGAAGGTATTCAGCGTCTTCGGGATCGTCACACTCTGCGTGGTGGGTCTCTATCTGCTCTGGCGCTCACGTCAGTCGGACATGAGCAATGCGATGACGACGGCTGGGTGGGCGCTACTGGTGATGGTGGCGGTCACCGCGCTGGCGGCTTGGCCGGTCAAGTCGGCGAACATCGCCGACGGCACGCTGATCACCTCGCTCGGCGTGGTGCACGATGCGGTGGGTCCCGCAGCTCGGGATACCCCGGCGGATCGTTGCGCCGTTCCCAACCCAGACGCTTGTGTGGATAAAAGACCGCCCGCTGTTCGGGCCAGCGACACTGCCACCGAGGCGATGCTCTACCGCAACTGGCTGCGCGGAGTGCTCGGCTCGGCGGATAGCGAGACCGCCCGCAAGTATGGCCCTGCCCTGTACGACGCTAAGGCGTTCTCCTGGGAGGAAGCCGAAAAGCTGCGCGCCAACCCGGCAACCCGGCCAGCGACGATCCAGGCCAAGCAGCAGCAGTGGATGACGGTCGCAGAGCAGATCAAGGCCGAGGACCCGGAGGCGTACGAGTTCCTGACGGGCACCCGCGATATGGACCGAATCGGCTCTGGCTTCATCGCCGTGCTCGCGGCCGTGCTCTTCGCGATGTTCGACCTGACCGCGTCGGTGCTGGTACTGCTGGGCTTCCTGATCTTTCGGTGGGCGGTGATCGCGGCACCCATCCTCGGCACCGTCGGTCTGCTCCGGCCAGCCAGCGCGGGCCTCCGGCGGCTGGCGAACGCCGTGGTCGCCGCGGTGTTCAACATCGCCATCTTCGGCACCGGGGCCGCCGTCTACCTGTTCGCCGTCGATCTGATCATGAGTACCCCAGCCCTGCCCGGTTGGCTTCAGGTGGTGCTGGTCTGGCTCTGCGGGGTGGTCGGATGGCTGCTGCTGCGGCCGTACCGGCGGATCACCCAACTCGGCGGCAAGGACAGCAGCGAAGCGGTCAGTTCGGCCGGATCCTGGCACCGCAGGTTCTTCCGCGACATGCGGACCGCCGCGCGACTGGACGTGGCGGAGCCTGGCGGCACCGCCGAGCCGGCGGGCGGACGTCGACGGTCGCCCGACGCAACGCAGACCCGGCTACGTCCGGAGGCGCGGCGAGAGGACCCGACCCCGGTGCCGGCCGCTGCGGCCGAGGGCCGACGAGCAGACGCGGCGCGCCCGGACGGTCGAGAGCGGTCCGACGAGGCGCCGACGGAAAAGGGCGGGGGGCGCGGCCGCCCGGTCGCTCCGCAGCCGCGACGCCGACAGCCAGCGACCTGGACCGAGCCGGATGTACCGGCTGAGAACCCGTCGTTCGTGGTCTACCGTCCGGGCTCCACCGAACGGGCACCGGATCGGACCGGACCTCGGGTGCGCTCAGAGGCGAGGTGACGGTCATGCGACGGGCGCTGGAATTCCTCTTCACTCGGGCGCTGCGGTCCCGGCTGGGCGTTGCGCTGGTGATCGGAGTGGTGATCGTCGGTGTGATCGGGGCAGCCCGGCTGATCTCCAACTCGGGCTACTCAACCGATGGGTTGAGTAGCCGTCCGGATGGGCCGATCATCACCGTAGACCCGACGGCCGGCGATGACGGTCTGCTCAACAGCGCGGCTCCGCCGTCACCCGTGACGTCGCCCGGCGCCCGCACGCCCGAACAGACCGCCGACCGCTTCGCCAAGGCGTGGCTGGGCCGTCCCGGGATGACCGCCGAGGAGTGGCAGGCAGGCCTACGGCCACTCTCCACGCCAGCGCTGAGGGAGAAGTTGACCGGCGCCGAGCCCGAGAGCGTGCCCGCCGAGAAGGTCACCGGTCCGCCAACCATGCGAGAGCAGACCGAGACGTTCGTCGAGTTGCTACTGCCCCTCGACGCGGGCGGGCTCCGGCTGGAGCTGGTCACCTCCGACGATGGTTGGCTGGTCGACGTTCTGGACTGGGAGCGGCCGTGAACGACGTTGGTAGCGCCGGAACCCGCCGCGGGCCCCTCCGGCTCGGTGTGATCGCCGCGGTGCTCACCGGGATGCTGCTCCTGCTCTGCTGCACCGGCGGCACCGCGGCGTTCTTCCTCACCGGGCTCGGCGGCGACGACGCCGAGAACGGGGACACCCTGGCAGGTATGGAGTGCGGACCGGTCCGAGTGGTGAACGTCGCGGGCAAGCTGCCGCGGTTCGCCGAGTACGGCGACAGCCAGGTCCGCAATGCCGCGATCATCATCAAGGTCGGCCAGGACATGGGCGTGCCCTCGCGAGGTTGGGTGATCGCCCTCGGCACCGCGATGCAGGAGTCCGCCCTGCGCAACCTGGCGAACAGCGGGGTGCCCGCGTCCCTGGCCCTGCCGCACGAGGGCGTTGGCGCGGACCACGACTCGCTCGGCCTGTTCCAACAGCGGCCGGGGTGGGGCACGGTCGCCGAGCGCTTGACCCCCGCTTACGCGGCCCGCAAGTTCTACGAGAAGCTCGTCAAGGTGGACAACTGGCAACGCCTACCACTGACCGCGGTCGCGCAGCGGGTGCAGGTCAGCGCATACCCGGACGCGTACGCCAAACACGAAGAGGTAGCCAGTCGAATCGTGGACGCGTTGGCCGGCGGCGCAGCACGCACCGTCGAGATCAACGGCAAGGCGTTGTGCAACGCGGCCGAGCGCGGCCAGATCGCCGCCTCAGGCTGGACCGCGCCGATCCCTGGCGGAGTCGGCTCCGGTTTCCGCACCGCCAGCCGGCCCAGCCACAACGGAGTCGACATCGGCGCGGCCAAGGGCACCGAGATCCGCGCGGCAGCGACCGGTCGAGTGTTGGTTTCGACCTGCGACGAGGACCGCCGCGGCCGCCAAGACTGCAACGTGGACGGATTCCCCGGCAAGGGGGGCTGCGGCTGGTTCGTCGACCTGTTGCACGCCGGTGGCTACATCACCCGGTACTGCCACATGGTGGTCCAACCCCTCGTCAAGAAGGATCAGGTCGTGACGGCCGGTCAGGTGATCGGCAAGGTCGGCAGCAGTGGCAACTCCTCGGGTCCACATCTGCATTTCGAGGTGCACCTGCGCAACAACCGCAACGCGTCCGGCGCGGTGAACCCGGTCCCGTTCATGCGCGAGCGGGGCGCCCCGCTGCGCGCCGCTGAGTAAGGCCATCGCGGGTATGACCGGACCATTGCCCGACCCGTTCGCCGACCAGCCCGACTGGGCACCGCAGCCACCTAGACCGCTAGCCATCGTCCCCGCGACCGAACCTGTCGAGCTACGCGGGCGACGGGTGCTGGTCGGGCTGCCGGGGTTGGGTTGGCGCGGCGACCTGCGCGCGGACGACCGGGTGGTGCAGAGCGCCCGAACCTACGTGCCGGTGATCCCCGAGCACGAGTGGTACCGGGCCGAAGCCGACCAGGTCGAGGTCTTCGCGCCACTGGTGCCGGTGGAGCGGGTCTGGGTGGAGACCGTCGGCAGCCGACCGGGGGTGGACGGCACCCGGGATACGGGCATCCGGTTGGTCTCGCTGGACGGCCCGGCACACCGGACCCCCACACCGGTCTTCGAAGCCGACGCGGTCACCGGTCGGCGGGTGGTGCACGTCGAGGGCGGCCTGGAGCACCGTGACCTTCGAGCGGTCACCGAGACCTACTCGGGTGCCGAAGGGGACATCTGCGTACGAGTCACACCCGAGGTGGAGTGGTATCGGTGGGCCTGGCGCGGCCAGTCACCCACCACGTTGGAAGTGCCGGTTCATCTGTTGTGGATCGAGTGACGTTAGCTAGCTCGCGCGCCGCCACACACCTGCCAGCCGTCGGCTAGCCGGGTTTCGAATTGCCAGGGCTGACGATCGCTCTGGTTCATCCCGTCGATTCGGGCCGAGATGATCAACGTGACCTTAACAGCAGCCACATCACCCTGCTTCTGCACCGCCAGGGCCCCCCAACTAACAGTTATCGTGGTCCCGAAACGCTGTTCTCGTGCGAGTAGATCGGTCCGCAGAGCACCCAATGTCTGCAGGTCGGCACCGCTCTCGCAGGTGAAGAGGTCCGCTCTTGTGTCGTTGCGATCCACGAGGAATGCGCGCAGATAGTTGTCCACGACCACGTCGGGTGTGCTGCGGTCGGGTTTTGAGGCGCGGTCGTACCACACGTAGGCGGTTGCGATTCCGCCCAGGCAGAGCAGGGCGAGCACGCCGGCGACGACCGTGAGCATCGTCCGCATTCGGCGGCGTGGCGGCTGCGGTTCCGGCGGCGCAGGGGCGGGCGGCAGCTGCTCGGACGGTGTCCGCTGGGCCGGTACGCGGGAGACCTGGGAACCGGCGGGGGGCTGCACTGATTCCACCTCCTGAAGTTATCGGCTGGACGCCCCGGAGCCAATGCCTCAGATCCAGCGGATCGTGACGGACCCCTCCCCACCGGTGAGATCCACGACATCACCGGCGCAGCGCCGAGGCACCTCCCGGAGGTGCGGCCTCGGCTGGGATACCGTCTCTGCTTGGGAGGGGTTGCCAACCTCGGGTAGAGGGGGTGGACGCGGTGGCCGGTCCGAAGGCTCGCACGAACCGCGCCGCTGCCCTGCATCGTCGGGCGACGGCGGTCGCGACCGCAGCTGCCGGGATCCTGGACGAGACGCGGCCGGCTCCGGCCGATCAGCGCCGTCAGTACGAGGTGGCCGATCGTCTCCGGACGGCTGCGGCTGTGTTGGCTCCGGGTTGGGCGGGCGCGGCACTGGATTCGCTCACTGTGAACTCGCCGGCGGGTGATGGTCCGCCGCCGTTCGTTCGGGTCGGTACTGCGGCGCCGTTGGACGACGCTCGTTTCCCCGCGTTGGTGCCACTTGTCGGCACCGGTCACCTCAGTGTGGACGCGGACGCGCGGGAGCCGCGGGTGGCGGGGTTGCTCCGGGCCGTACTCCTGCGGTTGTTGGGTGCGGCACCGGCGGGTGCCCTGTTGATTCGCGCGGTGGATGCCACCGGGGCGGTGTTGACGCCGTTCGGGGCGCTCGCGGATGCGGGCCTGCTGCCGCCGCCGGCGGTGGATGTGGCGGGTCTGCGCGCGGTGTTGACCGAGGCGGAGCAGTGGGTCACGCCGGGTGCGAGTGGGCGACGCCGGCACGATCGGACGTTGTTGCTGGTGGTGGCCGCGTTGCCGGAGTCGACCGGCCCGACTGATCTGGCGCGCATCGAGACGTTGGCTGAGCAGGGGCCGGCCGCTGGGCTGCACCTGGTGGTGGCGGGTTGGCCTCCCGCCGGCCCGTACTCGGCCCGGGCACCGCTGCCGCACACCACTTCGCTGGCGCTGCGTAATGCGTACGCGCTGCTCGGCGACCCGCCGGGGGCGTCGTTCGCCGGGCCGGGGGCCGATCCGCCGGGCGGTCTGAACTCGCCGGTCTTCGTCGAGTCGGACCCGCCGGCCGAGTTGGTCGACGCGGTTTGTCGGCGGCTCGCCGAGCAGGTGGAGGCGGGTTCCCGGTTGGCGTTGGGTGCTCTGTTGCCGCCGACGGGTGAGCGGCTGTGGGAGTCGGACTCGGCCGATGGGTTGACCGCGACCGTCGGCGATGCCGGGGGCCGGGCGGTGCCGCTGGGTTTCACCGAGTTGACCCCGCACTGGCTGGTGAGTGGCCGGTCGGCGGCGGGTCGTGCGGCGTTCCTGACCACCGCGCTGCTCGGCCTGGCCGCCCGGTACGGCCCGGATGACCTGGCGTTCTACCTGGCGGATCTCGGCGACGGCGAGTCCTTCGTGGAGTTCTTGCAGACGGAGCGGGATCGGTCGTGGGTTCCGCAGGTGCGCGCGGCGGCGATGGCCGCCGACCGGGAGTACGTGCGGGATCTGCTGGAGGATTTGACGGCCGAGGTTCAGCGCCGCTCGGATGCGGGTGCCCGGGCCGGGGGGCAACGTTTCGCGGAGCTGCGTCAGCATCAGCCGCTGCCGCGGATCGTCTGTGTGGTGGACAATGTGCCGCTGCTCTTCGCCGAGCGGGACCGGCTGGCCGGCGAGGTCGCCGCCCAGTTGGACGGGCTGGCCCGGGCCGGTCGTGCGTACGGCGTGCACCTGGTCTTGGCGGGCGCGGGCGAGTTGGGGCTGAGTACGCGCGCGGATGCTGGTCATCGGGATTCGGTGCTCGGGCAGTTTCCGGTGCGGGTGGCGCTGCCGGGCGGCAGTCCGGTGCTGGAGCCGACGAACGACTCGGCGGCGGGTCTGCCGGTGGGCAGCGCGGTGGTGAACACGGCCGGCGGGCTCGGTGGCCCTCGGGGTGCGACCCGGGGTCACGAACGGTTGATCCGTCATCCGGATCCGCAGGATCATCCGGAGGTCGTGGAGAAGTTGCGGCACGAGTTGTGGGCGGCGCGTCCGGCCGGGTCGGTGCCGCCGGTGGTCTTCGCGGGTTACGCCCGGCCCCTGTTGGGCAACGACCCGCGTCAGCGGGCGGCCCTGGCGGGGCAGGCGCACGGGCCGGCGGCTCTGCTGGGCCGTGCGGTGGACGTGGCCCGCTCGACGGTGGCTGTGCCGTTGGGTCCGGCGGCCGGGCGCAACCTCGCGGTGCTGGGCTCGGGTACCGCGGCGGGCGGGTTGTTGGCGACGGCGGCGCGGAGCACGGCGGCTCACCACGCACCGGGCAGCGCCCGCTTCCTGGTGGCGGCACCGGACCCGGGCTCCCGGGCGCTCGCGGAGGCGTTGACGGCCGAGTTGGCGGCCCGGCATTCGGCCGAGTTGGTGGATCTGCCGACGCTGCTCGCGGACGCGGCCGACGAACTGCCCGCGTACCTGGTGGTCTTCGGGCTGGACCGGCCTGGTCCTCGGGAGCTGCCGGTGGAACGGCTGCGGTCGCTTCTGCGGGACGGGCCTCCGGCGGGGAGACATCTGCTGGGCTGGTGGCGTGCGGTGCCGCCGTTCGCCTCGTTGTTCGAGCCGGCGGGCGAGGTCGACAAGCTGGCCGCGGTGGTCGTGATGGACGTGCCGGTCGCGCAGCTCACAGCGGTCTTCGGTCGGCCGGTCGAGTGGCAGGCGCGCCCCGACCGGGCGGTGCTCTGGGACGGTCCGGACGAGCGGGGCACGGTCCTGGTGCCGTTCGCCGACGTGGCCGGCTGATCGGGTGGCGCGCGTGGAGGGTGTCGAGGTGAATCCGAACGCGACGGTGACCGGGCCGGGGCGGCAGCGGGCCGCTGCGGCGACCGGGGACGCCACGCGGCCGGTGCTCGAGCCCAGCACGGCCTGGGCGGGGTATCTTGCGGCCGCCCGCCAACTCGACGGGGTACGCCGTAGCGCGGCTGCCGCCGCAGGTGAGCAGGCCCGGTCGGCGGACGCCGCCCGGGAGGAGTTGACGGTGGTCCGTACCGGGCTGGCGAGTCAGCAGGATCGGCTGCGCGAGTTGGGCGTACCGCCGATCTCCCTGGTGCCGTCGCCGCCGGAGCTGACCGAGGCGGCCCGTTCGATGGTGGGTGGCCCGGCGGCCGTGCTGGCGGCGTTGCGGGCAGCGCGAGGTTGGGCCGAGGCGGCGGACGCGGCGCTGGCGGCGCGCCGCCGGATCCGGCCGGCGTCCTGGTCCGCGCGAATGCGCAACCTCCTGGTGTACGGGCCGTTTGCGTTGCTGGTGCCACTGATCCAGGTCGCAGTTCTGGCGGCGACGGGGGTGGGGCCGGCCACTGTGGCGGCGTTGATCTGCGGGTTGCCGATGCCGGCGGTCGCGTTCGTCGCCGGCTGGATCGCCATTGGGCGGTTGTTCCGGGTCAGCCCCACCGAACGGCTGGACCGCACTGTGCGTTTCGGCGCGTTGGTGTGCCTGGTGCCGGCGGTGCTGGCCACGGCGGGCCTGCTGCTGGCCCTGCTCGCCGGCTGACCCGCCCTGGGCCGGGACCGTCCGGCCTGAACAACGCGGGCGGTGCGGGAACGCAACGGCCGGCCGTCCCGGAAGGGCGTCGGCCGGCCGTGGTGCGTCGCTGTGTCAGCGGGGGATGATCAGCGCCATCGCCTCGGCCCGCGACTTGGAGTCCGACTGCAGTGTTCCGCGTACGGCCGATGTGATGGTCTTGGCACCAGATTTCTGGATGCCGCGCATCGCCATGCACATGTGCTCGCATTCGAGCACGACGATGACGCCGCGTGGTGCGAGTTTGCTCATCAGCAGGTCGGCGACCTGCGAGGTGAGTCGCTCCTGCACCTGGGGCCGACGGGCGAAGACCTCGACGAGTCGGGCCAGCTTGGACAGGCCGGTGATCCGCCCGTCGGGGCCGGGGATGTAGCCGATGTGCGCGCTGCCCCGGAAGGGCAGCAGGTGGTGCTCGCAGAGGCTCATCACGTCGATGTCCCGCACGATGACCAACTCTTCGTGGTTGGCCTCGAAGGTGGTGCTGAGCACCTGGGCCGGGTCGACCCGGAGGCCGGCGAAGAGTTCGGCGTACGCGCGGGCGACCCGGGCCGGGGTCTGCTGGAGTCCGTCGCGGTCCGGGTCCTCGCCGATCGCGATGAGGATCTCGCGGACGGCCTTCTCGATCCGGCCGAGGTCCACCGCGTCTTCGACGGGGCGACCCGTCAGCCTGCCGCTGATCAGCCGTGCGGCCACGTAGTCCAGCTCGTCGTCGCCGTCGGGTCGTTGCTCAGTGCGTGCCGTCCGAGTTGTTGGACGGCGCCACCCCGCCGACCGACGCCTGCGCGCCGTCGGCCTGGGCCTGTGCCTTGAGCTTGTCCTTCTCCGCAGGGGTGAGCACGGGCGGCTCGGTGGACGGCTGACGCTTGCCGAAGCCGTTGTACGGCGCCAGCGGCGGGCGCTTGACCACCCGGGAGCAGATCCGCGCCATGTCGGCAGTGGAGAGGGTTTCCTTCTCCATCAGCTCGAGCACGATGTTGTCCAGGACGTCCCGGTATTCCACCAGGATCTCCCAGGCCTCGTCGTGCGCCAGCTCGACAAGTGCCCGCATCTCGCCGTCGATCTCGGCGGCCACCGAGTCCGAGTAGTCCCGTTCGTGGCCCATGTTGCGGCCGAGGAACGGCTCGTCCCCGCTGGTGCCGTACTTGATCGCGCCGAGCTTGGAGCTCATGCCGTACTGGGTGATCATCGCGCGGGCCAGTTGGGTGGCCTTCTCGATGTCGTTGCCGGCGCCGGTGGTCGGCTCGTGGAAGACCAGTTCCTCGGCGGCGCGACCGCCCAGTGCGTACGCCAGGGTGTCGATCATTTCGGCGCGGGTCTGGGTGTACTTGTCTTCGGTCGGGAGCACCAGGGTGTGGCCCAGCGAGCGACCACGGGACAGGATCGTCACCTTGTGCACCGGCGCGGCGTGCGGCAGCGCCCAGGCGACCAGCGCGTGGCCACCCTCGTGGTACGCGGTGATCTTCTTTTCGTTGTCGCTCATCACCCGGGTCCGCCGCTGCGGACCGGCGACCACCCGGTCGATCGACTCTTCGAGCGAGTCGTTGGAGATCGCCCGCTGCTCCTTGCGAGCGGTGAGCAGGGCCGACTCGTTGATCACGTTGGCGAGGTCGGCGCCGCTGAAGCCCGGCGTGCGACGGGCCACCGCGTCGAGGTCGACGTCGGGCGTGAACGGCTTGCCCTTGGCGTGCACCCGCAGGATGGCCTTGCGGCCTTCCATGTCGGGGGCGTCCACCGGGATCTGCCGGTCGAACCGGCCCGGGCGCAGCAGCGCCGGGTCGAGGATGTCCGGCCGGTTGGTGGCCGCGATGAGGATGACCCCACCCTTGGTGTCGAAGCCGTCCATCTCGACGAGCAGCTGGTTGAGCGTCTGCTCCCGCTCGTCGTGGCCGCCGCCCATGCCGGCGCCACGGTGCCGGCCGACGGCGTCGATCTCGTCGACGAAGACGATCGCCGGGGCGTTCGTCTTGGCCTGCTCGAACAGGTCACGGACCCGGCTGGCGCCGACGCCGACGAACATCTCCACGAAGTCGGAGCCGGAGATGGAGTAGAAGGGCACCCCGGCCTCGCCGGCGACCGCGCGGGCCAGCAGCGTCTTGCCGGTGCCGGGCGGGCCGAACAGCAGCACACCCTTCGGGATCTTGGCCCCCAGGGCCTGGTACTTGGCCGGGTTCTGCAGGAAGTCCTTGATCTCGTACAGCTCTTCGACGGCCTCCTCGGCACCCGCGACGTCCGCGAAGGTCGTCTTCGGAGTGTCCTTGGTGATCATCTTGGCCTTGGACTTGCCGAAGTTGAGCACCCGGGAGCCGCCGCCCTGCATCTGCGACATGAAGAACAGCAGCAGGAGGACGAGCAGCGCGATCGGCAGCAGGTTGACCAGCAGGCTCACCCAGATGCTGTCCGAGGAGACCTTGGCGTCGGCCGGGCCGGTGACCCGGTTGTTCGCCTTGGCGTCCAGCACCTCGTTCCAGATCTGGTCGCCAGCCTGGTACGGGAACTGGGCCTCGATCTTGTTGGTCTCGGTCTTACCGAACTTGGTCTTCTGGGCCAGGTCCAGCTGGAGCGTCTGCTCCTTGTCCTGGAAGACCACCTTGTTGATCTTGGCGGTGTGCAGCTGATCGAGCGCAACGGAAGTGTCCACGCGGTGGTAGCTGGGACCAGCGGTGAACAGCTGACTGAGCACAACGGCGCCGAGGATGACCAGGATGATCCAGACCACCGGTCGGCGGAAGAAACGCGTACGTTCCATACTGTTGTCGAGCGCGGAGCGCCCGCATCCTCCTGATCGACGTCCTGACCGTCTGATGGTGTCGCCGCGCTGAGCGGCGGCCGGAGCCGCCGTGCGGGCCGGCCTCGACCCCGAGGCGCGAAAACTGCCGCGCCGCGGTCATTCGACGGTACACCGTGCACGCGAGGAGTGAGCTTGCGAGCCCCGCAGTCGTGCACCATCAAAAGCCGGCGTGGCGGGGAGTCCGGCTCGGCCACCCGAGCGCCCGGTCACGCGATCGAGGGGGTCGAGCGCGGAGTAACCTCCGGGCCACCGTGCTACACGGTAACCGCATCAGCTGAGAGCGCGCTGAACGTCGGCTTGATGAGTACCGATGCGAGTTGGGCTCATGCCGGCCGGCGGGCCGCCCAACGGGGTCGGGTCGGTCGTCAGGAGCGGGCGTAGACCTCGGGCTTGAGCACCCCGACGTAGGGCAGCTCCCGATAGCGCTCAGCGAAGTCGAGGCCGTACCCGACCACGAACTCGGTGGGGATGTCGAAGCCGACGTACTTCACCGGGACCGGCACCTTCACCGCGTCCGGCTTGCGGAACAGGGCGACCACCTCGACGCTCGCCGCCGAGCGCGACTCGAGGTAGCGCAGCAGCCAGGAGAGCGTGAGCCCGGAGTCGACGATGTCCTCGACGACGATCACGTGCCGACCGGCGATGTCCCGGTCCAGGTCCTTGAGGATGCGGACCACCCCGGAGGAGGTGGTGCCCTGTCCGTAGGACGAGATGGCCATGAAGTCGAGCTCCGCCGGGGGGCCGTTGCGGCCCAGCGCCCGGGCGAAGTCCGCCATGAACATCACCGCGCCCTTGAGTACGCACACCAGCAGCAGCCCGTCGCCCACGTGGGCGTAGTCGGCGGAGACCTGCTTGGCCAGCTCCGCCGTCTTCTCGCGGATCTGCGCCTCAGAAATGATCACGTGGTCGATGTCGGCGTCGTACCAGGAGCCGTCAGCCATGACTCCTAGCCTGCCGTACGTCGGATGGCCTCCGTCGGCGGGGCCGCACCTTTTGGCGCGGTCCCGCCAAGGATTTTCTGCGCAAACGAGGCTAATCACGTCAGTTGGTGCGTGACCGCCAGCGGCGGCCGTCGTCGGTGGGCTTCCAGTCGGCCGAATCGTGACTGTCGACGGTGAGGCCGGCCGCCGAGGCGGCGACGAGCAGGACGAGGAACAGGAGGAAGACGAGGAACTCCATGGCGGCGCTCACTTTCGCATGATTGCTGTCGGTTTCGCCGCCGGTGCGCACCGGACTGAGACCAGTCTGCGACCTCACGAAGCGATCGGACAGTGGCAGGAATGCCATTGGTCATCGATTTACTGCCACCTGTCGGGTTACCCTCGTCACATGCTGCGGTCCGTTGCCGTCCTCGCCCTCGACCAGGTCGCCCCCTTCGAGCTCGGCGTACTCGCCGAGGTGTTCGGCACCGACCGGACGGCCGACGGTTTTCCCGCCTACCGCTTCCAGGTGTGCAGCCCGGACGGCGCTCCCGTGCGTACCTCGTCCGGCTTCCACCTCACCCCACACGCGGACCTCGGCCCGGTCGACGAGGCCGACCTGGTGGCCATCCCCGCGCACAGCCAGGGCACCACCGTCCCCGGCCCGGTTCTCGACGCGCTACGCCGGGCCGACGCCCGCGGAGCACACCTGTTCAGCGTCTGCTCCGGCGCCTTCCTGCTCGGCGAGGCCGGGCTGCTCGACGACCGCGAGTGCACGACCCACTGGCGGTACGTGGACGAGCTGCAACGTCGGCACCCGCGCGCCCGGGTGCGGTGCAACTCGCTCTACGTCCAGGACGGCCGGCTGCTCACCAGCGCCGGCACGGCGGCGGGCATCGACGCGTGCCTGCACCTGATCCGCCAGGAGCACGGCTCGGCCACCGCGACCCGGCTGGCCCGGCGGATGGTGGTCCCGCCGCACCGCGACGGCGGTCAGTCCCAGTACGTCGAGGCGCCCATCCCGAAGGCGCCCGAGGCACCCACCCTCGAACCGGTGCTGGAGTGGCTGATGGGTCACCTGGACCGGACGATCACGGTGGAGGAGTTGGCAGCCCGCGCCGGCATGGCGCCTCGCACGTTCGCCCGCCGGTTCCGTGCCGAGACCGGCACCACCCCGCACGACTGGCTCACCAACCAGCGGGTGCTGCTCGCCCGGCGGCTGCTGGAGGAGACCCCGTTGAGCGTGGAGGCGGTCGCCGACCAGTCCGGCTTCGGCGACGCGGCCGCGCTGCGCCACCACTTCAGCCGCCGGGTCGGCGCCACCCCCCACAGCTACCGGACGACCTTCCGGGACCGGGCGCACAGCGGCTGACCAGAGGGCTCAACCGGGGACGACGGGGGCCAACAGGTCGGCCCGGCGGAGCACCCGGACACCCCCGGGCAGGTCGGCCGGACCCTGACCGTGCCAATCGGTGACCAGGGCGTCCAGAGCGGCGACGTGCCGATGGGACAGGGCACCGGGTAGCGCGCCCAGCTCGCGGGCCCAGGAGTGCAGCACCCGTCCGCGTACGGCGGGGACCAGGCCGAGCAGCACCGGTACGGACAGCCCTCCGTCGGGACACCGGGCCACCGCGAGCGCCGTCCCGGCCAACTCGTCGAGCGCGGCGTTGTCGGCAGCCACCAACCGGGCGGTACGCGCGAGGTTGTCGACCACGCCGGGTCCGAGCGCCCGCACCAGCGCCGGCAGCAGGTCGGCCCGCACCCTCGACCGGGCGTACGACGGGTCGGTGTTGTGCGGGTCCTGCCACGGGCTGAGCCCGAGCACCGCGCAGGCGGCACGCGTCTGCTCCCGGCTGATCTCCAGCAGGGGGCGCAGCAGCGGCACCCCGCCCAGATCGCGTCGGGCGGGCATCCCGGCCAGCCCTCGTGGGCCGGCGCCCCGGGCGAGCGCGAGCAGCACCGTCTCCGCCTGGTCGTCGCGGGTGTGCCCGGTGAGCACCGCGACCGCGTTCTGCTGTCGGGCCACCTCGGCCAACGCCTGGTAGCGGGCCTCGCGGGCGGCTGCCTCCGGCCCGCCGGGACGCCCGGCCACCTCCACCCGGACCACCGTGGCCGATGCGAAACCGACTTCCCGACCCCAGGTGGCCACCGCCTCCGCGCGCTCCGCGGAGCCGTCCTGCAAGCCGTGGTCGACGCTGACGAGCACCGTGGCGCGGCCCAGCCGGGGCGCCACGAACACGGTGGCCGACGCGAGCGCGAGCGAGTCGGCGCCACCGGAACAGGCGACCAGCACCGGACCGCCGGACGGCAGACCGGTCAGGGCACGGCGTACCGCCACCCGGATCGCGGCCACCGGCGGAGCGAGCGCGGCCACCGGCGGGGGGTCAGCCAGCGGCCGGGATGGTGCCGGCCGGGCCGTGCACCCGGGCGACCCAGGCGTCCGGGTCGCCCAACTCGGACAGTCGAGGCAGGGTCAGCGGCGAGTTGAAGATCGAGTTGAAACCGTCCATGCCGACGCGTTCCACCACGCCGTGCACGAACTTGCGCCCCTCGGCGTACTGGCGCATCTTGACGTCCACCCCGAGCAGCCGGCGGATCGCCTTCTCCAGCGGGTTTCCCGTCTCCCGGCGTCGGTTGAACGACGCCCGGATCCGCTCCACGCTCGGGATCACCTGCGGGCCGACGCCGTCCATCACGAACTCGGCGTGCCCCTCCAGCAGGGTCATCAACGCGGTGAGCCGGTCCAGTACGGCCCGCTGCGCCGGGGTCTGCACGATGTCCAGCACGCTGGTGCGGCTCTCCGGGTCACGGACCGCCTCGGACAACGTGGCCACCCCGCGCCGCAACCGCTCGACCAGGTGCTCGCTCCCGCTGGACGAGGCGTCCACGAACGCCTGCACCTCGCTGAGGAAGTAGGCCCGCATCCACGGCACGGCCGTGAACTGGGTGCGGTGGGTGACCTCGTGCAGACACACCCAGAGCCGGAAATCCCGAGGGTCGGCGCCGAGCTTGCGCTCCACCTCGACGATGTTCGGTGCGACAAGCAGCAACTGGCCCGGGTCAGCCGAGAAGACCTCGTACTGGCCGAGCACCCGGCCGGAGAGGTAGGCCAGCACCGTGCCGGCCTGCACACCGGTCAGCCGGGACCCGATCGCCTCGGTCAACGCGCCCGCCTGCTTGTCGCCGGAGAGCCGACTCATCAGCGGAGTGATCACCTCGCGGAGCCCAGCGATGTTGGTCGCTGCCCAGTCGCGGCGATCGACCACCCGGACCGGCGGATGCGACACCTGCGCCCGCAGCCCCGTGTAGTCGGCCACGTGCCCGGCCGCCTCGTCGGTCAGCCGGCGCAGGTCGCCGACGACGTCACTGGCTTCGGCGTACGACACGCGGGGGCCAGACTTGCTCAACGCCCCCGCTGTGGCGGCGGCCAGATCCCAGTCCACGAACTGCGCCATGGACCCACCGTACCCGCGCCGCGACACCCCGGCCCGGGCTCGCGCCCTCGATCGACTCCGATGGCGACCGCGGCACCCCGGACCGGCGACGGTCAGCCGCAGCCGCAGCCGGCCAGCGCGGCGGCGATCCGGTCCAGCGCCGGCTGGGCGGTGTCCCGGTCACCCGGCACCTTGTCGGTGAGCACCGCGAAGGTCAACAGCCGACCATCGGCGGTGGTGACCAGGCCCGCGATGGAGTGCACGCCGGTCAGGGTGCCGGTCTTGGCCCGGACGCTGCCCGCGCCCGCGGCGGTGCCCGGTGTGTTGCGGTAGCGCTCGTTCAGGGTTCCGGACCAGCCGCCCACCGGCAGACCACCGAAGACCCCGGCCAGCTCCGGATGGTCCGGACTCGCGGCCAAGCGGATCAGATCGGTCAGCAGCGACGGGCTGATCCGGTTGAGCCGGGACAGGCCGCTGCCGTCGGAGACGCTGATCTCGTCGGCGGGCAGGCCCAGCTCCGCCACCTCGGCGTCCATGGCGGCGGCGCCGCCGTCGAACGAGGCGGGCTGACCGCGGGCCAACGCGACCTGCCGGGCGAGCGCCTCGGCCACCAGGTTGTCGCTCTCGCTGATCATGACGTCGACCAGCCGGATCAGCGGCGGAGACTGCACCACGCCCAGTTCGGTACCCGGTGCCGGGCTGGCACCGGTCGCCGCCTGAGGCGGGGCCGCGCCCCGCTTCACGGAGTCGGTCGGCACCCCGAGCAACCGGGCGAACGCCTTGCCGGCGGCCAGGTCCGGCTCGGCGAACCGCGGGGCGGACCCGTGCTCGACGCCCGGGTCGGTACGCGCGCCGTCGGTCATCAACGCGGTCACCGCGCCCCCCGAACCGCCGGTGGGGATGTCGTCGTCCCAGCCAGGGCCGTAGACCGGGCCGGAGTAGACCGAACCGTCGACCGTGACACTGGTCGGGGGCGTGCCGCCGAGCGCGGCACGCACCTGGGCGGCCAGGTCGTCGAGGCGCGCCGCACCCGGGTAGTAGCCCTTCTTGTTGATCGCGAGGGTCGGGTCACCACCCCCGACGATCACCACCTCGCCGGCCTTCGCGCCGGCCACCGCACGCGTGGGAATCCGGTAGCCGGACCCCCGGGCCGCCAGCACTGTCACCGCGGTCGCCAGTTTGGTCACCGAGGCGGGGACGGTGCCGTCGTCCGCCCCCTTGGCGAACAGCGTCTGACCGGTGATCACGTCGGCGACCGAGACGTTCACCCGGCCACCCAGCGTGGCGACGCCGACCAGTGGATCGAGCGCGGCACGGACCCCGTCCGGGCTGGGCACCGGGGCGTTCGAATCCGGGCCGGCCAGCACGTCCGACGGGGCGGGATCTTGGGTCACGCCGGCCGCGTTGGGCCCGGACCCGGCGTCGTCGCCCAGCCACCCGGCGACCGGGCCGGGACGGATGATCACGACTCCGACGCTGACGAGCACCAGCAGGAGCACGGAGGCCAGCACCAGCACCAGCGGCAGTCGTCTCCGGCGGCGCGGCGCGGCGGGCGCGGGCGCGGAGTCGGCCGGTGCCGGCAGCGCGGAGATCGGCGGGCCCAGCGGGGGGACCCCGCCGGGGCCGGGGGTGACCGGCCCGGGGCCGAACGACGGGCTGACCGGCGCGGGGCTGACCGGGACCGTGGCACTGCCGCGCGGCGGACCGCTCACCGGCCGTTCACCGCCGACTCCCGGGAAGTGGCCGGTGTTCGGAGTGGGCGACGCCGAACCGGCCGGTGGGCGCCAGGGCAGCGGCGGGGGCCGCTCGGGCACCGTCTCCGGTGCCGGGGTCGATGGTTCGGGAGCCCGCGGGAGGTGCGCCTCCGGCACCGGGACCCGCCCCTTGGCACTGCCGGAGCCGGATCGTCCGGTACCGTGCGCGGAGCCACCGTCCGGGCGGTAGTGTGAATCTTCCCTCCCCACGACCCCCTCCTCCCCCAGCGAAAATCGGCTTGGGTGACACTACTTCGGTCCGAAGACTATGCGGCGGCCGGAGTCGGCGGGTGGGCATTCACCTGTCCGGGGGGCCGCCAGTGGTTCCGTTAGCCAGCGTGGGCAGACGAGGGAGCGTGCAGATGGATTTCGACGTGACGGTTGAGATCCCCAAGGGTCACCGGAACAAGTACGAGGTGGACCACAAGACCGGCCGGATCCGGTTGGACCGCACCCTCTTCACCTCCACCCAGTACCCGGCCGACTACGGGTTCATCGAGGGCACGCTGGGCGAGGACGGCGACCCGCTGGACGCCCTCGTGCTGGTCCCCGAGCCGACCTTCCCGGGCTGTCTGATCCGCTGCCGCACCATCGGCATGTTCCGGATGACCGACGAGAAGGGCGGGGACGACAAGGTCCTCTGCGTTCCCTACGAGGACCCCCGCCAGGAGCACCTGCGCGACATCCACCACCTGGGCGAGTTCGACCGCCTGGAGATCCAGCACTTCTTCGAGGTGTACAAGGACCTGGAGCCCGGCAAGTCGGTGGAGGGCGCGACCTGGGTCGGCCGCACCGAGGCCGAGGCCGAGATCCACGCCTCCTACCAGCGGGCCAGGGACGCCGAGGCGCGCGGCGAATCCATGCACTGACGACTGCTGACGCACCGGGCCCGAGGGTCGCTCAACCGAGCAGCCCTCGGGCCCGGTCGTACAGGTCGAGCACCGCGCAGGCGATCGGCACCACGGCGACCACCAGGGCCGTGTCGGTGAGGTCCGCGACCCTCCCGAGGTACGGCGAGACCGGCCGGCGGGCGTACCCGGTGCCGCTGGCGGCCGTCACCAGGGCCAGCGCGGCCCCACCGAGGACCAGCACCAACCGCCCGGTCTCGTCGGCCCGACCGACCAGCACCGCACCCAGCACCGCGTAGCCGGCCAGCCCGGCGAGCACCGTCGGCACCCGGTGTCGCAGCGCCACGAACAGCCGCGACCGCAGCAGCAGCACGGCCGACGTGACAGCCACCAGCACCCGCCCGGCAGTGCCACCGGCAACCATGAGTACGACGGCGGTGGCCACCGCCAGCAGGGCGTGGCCGATCAGCATCCCGGTGAGCATCTCCTCGGTGCGGATCACCGCGGCGTGCACCCGGCCCCGGTCCGGCAGATCCCGGACCCGCTCCGGCTCCTCCGCCGGGGTGGAGGTCGGCAGGTTGATCGGCGGCAGGGGCAGCTTGCCCAGCCGGATGGCCAGCAGGGGGATCACGCCGACGGCGAAGACCAGTGCGCTGAGCAGCACCGCCGCCGTACCGGCAGTGGTCATCAGCAGCCCACCGAGCGCGGCCCCCGCGCCGACCAGGCCGACAGTGACACCGGCCACGAAGACCCGCAGCCGGCTGGCCACCCCGAGCAGACCGATCAGGGCCACCAGCAGCAGCGCGACCGAGCCGGCCAGCAGTTCGGGAGCGCCCACCCAGCGGACCGGCCCGAACGGCCCGACCGGGTCGCCGGAGCCGACCGCCAGGGCGCCGGCCGTGAACGCGTAGGGCAGCGCGTAACCGCCGAGCGTCGCCCCGGCGGCGCCGTCGCCGTTGGCGCGGGAGGCCACCGTCCCGGCCACTGTGAGCACCAGCGCCACCGCGACGGCCACCAGCCAACCGGCCCGGTGCGTCGGGCCACCGGCGAGCAGCGCGAGCAGTCCGACCGCGAGCGGTACGGCGGCACCGGCCAGACCGGCTGCCCGGGTGGCGGTGGGCGACCAGGCGCCGCCGCGGCGGCGAGCACCGTCGGCGATCGCCTCGATGACGTCGTCGTACTCCAACTCGGGCCAGTGCGCGCGGGCCGGCACGAGGTGCAGGACCTCACCGTCGCGGACCCCCTGCGGCAGCAGCGCCTGTGCCGTCACCAGCAACGCCCCGTCGGTGCGGCGGAGCACCCAGCCGCCGTGCTGCTCGCCGTCGTCGGCCAGCCCGACACCGGCGTGCCGGAGCACGTCGGGCAGCAGTTCGGCCAGGGGCACCTGCTCCGGCAGGGCGACGTCCACCCGTCGTTGCGGCGCGCTGATGGTGACGCGTGCCAGCCCGGTAGTCATCGACTGATCTCCATATCGACTGGGATCGGAGGCTGCGCGGACGACAGGACTTTACCTACCATGAGCCAGGCTCGGGTTACCCAGCGCTGTCAGGAGGCCGAGTGTCCACAGTCGTCATCAAGCGCCCGCCGCGCCGACCAGCACCGGGGATCCCCGCCGGTGAGCTGCCGGTCGAGGCACCGCCGGAGATTCCCGTCGTGACCGGCGGACGGTGGCAGCAGATGCTCATGCTGCTGCCCATGCTCGGCGGCACGGTGGCGATGGCGATGATGTTCGGCCGGGGCGGCGGCGCCTACTCGTACGTGGTGGGCGGCATGTTCGGGCTCTCCTCGCTGGCGATGCTCGTGACGTCCTGGGGTAGCGCCTCCGGCACCCCGAAGAAGTCCGAGATGATGGCCGCCCGGCGGGAGTACCTGCGCCACCTGGCCACGCTGCGGCGGCGGGTCCGGCGGACCGCGGGCCAGCAACGGGCCGGGCTCTACTACCGGCACCCGGATCCGGGTCGGCTCTGGTCGACGGTGGACAGCCACCGGGTCTGGGAGCGGCGCCCCGCCGACCCGGATTTCGCTGTGGTGCGGGTCGCCGTCGGGCCACAGACCCTGGCCACCCCACTCGTACCACCGGTCACCCGGCCGCTGGAGGAGCTTGAGCCGATGACCGCCGGCGCGCTTCGCCGCTTCCTGGACGCGTACTCCGTGGTGCCGGACCTGCCGGTGGCGCTGTCGCTGCGCAGCTTCGCCCGGGTGCACGTGCGTCCCGCCGGCCGCGGTCGGGCGACCACCCCGACCACCGGCGGGCCACCCACCGGCGACCCGGCGGCGCAGGCGCTGGTCCGGGCCGTACTGACCCAGCTGGCGGTCTTCCACGCCCCCGACGAGCTGCTCGTCGCGGTCTGCGCCGGGCCGGAGCGCCGCGCCTGCTGGGAGTGGGTGAAGTGGCTCCCGCACGCTCACCATCCCGGCCGGACCGACGCGCTCGGCCCGGTACGGCTGGTCACCAGCTCCGCCGCCGAACTGGAGGCGCTGCTGGCCGACGTGCTGGCCACCCGGTCCCGGTTCAGCCCGGCCGGCGCAGCCACCGACGGCCCGCACGTGGTGGTGGTCCTCGACGGCGGCGACCTGACCGGCGCCAGTGACCTGACCGGCGACGGCGGCATCGACGCGGTCACCGTGCTGGACCTGGACACCCCGCCGCCCCGACTGCTGGACCGGTACGCGCTGCTGCTGGAGTTGCACGGCCGGCGGCTGCACTCATGGTCGTCGGACGGGCACGCCGAGGTGGGCACCGCCGACCAGTTGGACCTGGCCGACGCCGAGGCGGTCGCCCGACGGTTGGCGCCGCTGCGGCTCGCCGGCACGGCCCGCGGGCCGGACGCCCCGCTCCAGGCCGACCTGGGCCTTCCCGAGCTGCTCGGTCTCGGTGACCCGGAGAGCTTTACGGCGGAACAGGGCTGGCTGCCGCGCTCGGCCCGGGACCGGTTGCGGGTGCCGATCGGGGTGGGCGCGGACGGCGGCGCCATCGAGCTGGACCTCAAGGAGTCCGCTCAGGACGGCATGGGCCCACACGGCCTGCTGATCGGGGCGACCGGCTCCGGCAAGTCCGAGCTGCTCCGCACGCTGGTGCTGGGGCTCGCCGCCACGCACAGCTCCGAGCAGCTCAACCTCGTGCTCGTCGACTTCAAGGGTGGCGCCACCTTCACCTCGTTCGACCGGCTGCCGCACACCGCGGCCGTGATCACCAACCTGGCCGACGCGTTACCCCTGGTCGATCGCATGGTGGACGCGATCAACGGGGAGCTGGTCCGCCGCCAGGAGTTGCTGCGGCGGGCGGGCAACTTCGCCAGCGTGCGCGACTACGAGCGGGCCCGGGCGGCCGGCAGCCCTCTCGCACCGCTGCCGTCGCTGCTGCTGATCTGCGACGAGTTCTCGGAACTGCTCTCCGCCAAGCCCGACTTCATCGACCTGTTCGTGCAGATCGGCCGGCTGGGCCGGTCGCTCGGCGTGCACCTGCTGCTCGCCAGCCAGCGGCTGGAGGAGGGCCGCCTCCGCGGGTTGGACACCCACCTCTCGTACCGGATCGGGTTGCGCACCTTCTCGGCGCTGGAGTCCCGGACGGTGCTCGGCGTGGCGGACGCGCACGAGCTGCCCCGCTCGCCGGGCCACGGCTACCTGCGCGCCGGCACCGACCCGCTGGCCCGTTTCAAGGCCGCGTACGTCTCCGGTGCCGTGCGCCGTCGGGCCGCGTCGGGCGGCGTCGCCGCCGAGGGGGGCGCGCGGTTGCTCACCTTCACCACCCACGTCGTACCGGTACCCGAGCCGACGGCCCCGGTCGTGCCCGTCGTGGCGGAGGAGGAGGGCGGTAAGACACTGCTCGACCTGCTGGTGGACCGGCTCGTCGGGCAGGGCCCGCCGGCGCACCAGGTCTGGCTTCCGCCGCTCGGCCAGCCGCCGGCCCTGGACGAGCTGCTCGGTCCGGTCGAGGTGCACCCGAGGCGCGGGCTCACAGTGGGCAACCCGGAGCTGCACGGCGCGCTCGGCGTGCCGATGGCGGTCGTGGACAAACCCTTGGAGCAGCGCCGGGACCTGCTCTGGCTGGCGCTGGACGGCGCTGCCGGGCACGTCGCTGTGGTCGGTGCGCCACAGAGCGGCAAGTCCACCGCCCTGCGCACGCTGATCTGCGCGCTGGCGCTCACCCACACACCGGCCGAGGTGCAGGTCTACTGCCTCGACTTCGGTGGCGGCGGGCTGGCCGCGCTGCGCGACCTTCCGCACGTGGGTGGGGTGACCGGCCGCGCCGACCCGACCGCCGTACGGCGCACCGTCGGCGAGATGACCACCCTGCTGGTCGACCGGGAACGCCGCTTCGCCGAGTTGGGCGTGGAGTCGATGGCCGCGTACCGGCAGCGCCGAGCGACGGCGGGGACGGCAGGTCAACCGGGCGCCGACCCGTACGGCGACGTGTTCCTGGTGATCGACGGGTGGAGCACCATCCGGGGCGAGTACGACGACCTGGAGCCGCTCGTCACCGATCTGGCCACCCGGGGTCTGTCGTACGGGCTGCACGTGGTCGCCACCGCGCTGCGCTGGCTGGATTTCCGCCCGGCGATCCGGGATCTGTTCGGTTCCCGGCTGGAGCTGCGCCTCGGTGACCCGGCGGACTCGTTGGTGGCCCGACGTGCGGCCGCGAACGTGCCGGAGCGCTCCGGCCGCGGGGTGACAGCGGAGGGCCTGCACTTCCTCACCGCGCTGCCTCAGCTCGGTGCCGCCGGCGGGGACACCGCCGATCTGGTCAAGAGGGCAGCCGACGGGTGGGCGGGTCCTCCGGCGCCCCGGGTACGACTGCTCCCGCCGGTGCTGCCGTACGCCGATCTGGACCTCACCTCGACGACCGGGCTGCGGCTGCCGATCGGGATCGCGGAGGCGGACCTGCGCCCGGTGCTGCTCGACTTCGCCAGCGAGCCGCACTTCGTGGTCTTCGGGGACTCGGAGTGCGGCAAGTCGTCGTTCCTGCGCGCGCTGGCCACGTCGATCATCACCCGGTTCACTCCCGAGCAGGCCCGGGTGATCCTCGTCGACTACCGGCGCAGCCTGCTCGGCGCCATCGAGACGCCACACCTGATCGGGTACGGCACCGCCGCGGCACACACCGCCGACCTGGTCGAGTCGGCCGCCGGCTACCTGGAGCGGCGGGCCCCCGGGCCGGAGGTCACTCCGCAACAGCTGCGGGACCGGTCCTGGTGGTCCGGGCCGGAGCTGTTCGTGCTGGTGGACGACTACGACCTGGTGGCGACGGGGCCGGCGAACCCGTTGCACGCGCTGGAGGAGCACCTGCCGCACGCCCGGGACATCGGTTTGCACCTGGTACTGGCCCGCCGGTCGGGTGGGGCGGGCCGGGCGCAGTACGAGCCGATCGTGCAGCGGCTGCGGGAGTTGTCCACTTCCGGCCTGGTGATGGCGGGCAGCCCCGAGGAGGGCGCGCTCGTCGGGCCGGTGCGGCCCGGACCGCTGCCGCCGGGGCGTGGTCGGCTGGTCACCCGGCGGGAGGGGGTGCGCCTCGTCCAGCTGGCGCAACTGCCGCCACAATGACCTGACTCGCCGGTTCTTCCCGTGACTGGTGGGGAAACCGGTAATCTCCGATCGTCATGGTTCCGTCGGGATGAATGGCTGGGGATGTGACTGGGGTGCGGTACAGCGGTCCGTCAGCGGCCCGACGAGCGACCGGCCGGGCTCTGCTCGGCCTGGCCGCGGCGCTCGCCGTCGTGGCCCCGACCGCAGCGGGTTTGCCCGTCGCCGCGCCCACGAACGGCGGACAGCTCGCCGGCGCGCCGATGGCGTTCGCTCCCGGTGACACCATCGCCCGCACCGACCAGGTCCGCGACGAGCAGTGGCAGCTCGACGAGTTGCAGGCCGAGACGGCGTGGCGCAGCTCGACCGGGCGGGGCGTGACAGTGGCGGTGGTCGACTCCGGAGTGGACGGCACCCACCCCGACCTGGTCGGCCAGGTGTTGCCCGGCAAGGACCTGGTCGGCCCCGGTGGCGCTCCGGGCCCGGATCCGGTGGGCCACGGCACCACGGTCGCCGGCCTGATCGCCGGGCGCAGCGACGACAAGCGGGGTGTGGTCGGGCTGGCACCGGACGCCCGGATCCTGCCGGTCCGCGTGCTCGACGAGGAGAACCGTTACGACGACGCGCTGATCGTCGCCCAGGGGGTGCGCTGGGCGGTCGACAACGGCGCCCGCGTGATCAACCTGTCGCTGGGCGGCAGCGGCGACAGCCCTGCCCTGGCCGCCGCCCTGGACTACGCGTTCGTCCGGGACGTCGTCGTGGTCGCCTGCACCGGCAACCTGGCCACCTCCAGCGGCACCAAGGTCTGGTACCCGGCTCGGGAGCCGGGTGTGATCGCGGTCGCCGGCCTCGAACGCAGCAGCGACAACCTGTGGTCCGGCTCGATCACCGGTCGGGCGACGGTGCTCACCGCTCCCGCCAGCGGGCTGGTCGGTGCCAAGCCCCCCGGCGGGTACTGGCGGGTGCAGGGCACCAGCTTCGCCGCGCCACTGGTGGCGGCGACCGCCGCGCTGGTCCGGTCCCGCTATCCGCAGATGCCTGCGGGTGAGGTGGTCAACCGGTTGCTGGCCACCGCCCGGGATGTGGGGCCGACCGGGCGGGACGACCGCTTCGGGTACGGGGTGGTCGACCCGGTGGCCGCGTTGACCGCTCAGGTGCCGCCGGTGACCGTCAACCCGCTGGACGACCAGACGTCGCCGGGCGTGACCGGTTTCGGTCCGGCGCCCGGCTCGGTCGACGACGCTCCGGTGGCCGGTGCGGGCAGCGACCCACTCGGTCTCGCCGCATCCGGTCAGCAGAGCCGGTGGACGGCTCGGGCGGCGGGCGGTCAGGACACGTCCGCGCCGGAGCAACTGTGGATCAGCGTCGTGCTGCTCGTCGCTCTGGTCGGCGGTGCGGCGCTGGTGGTCCGTCGCCTCCGCCAGCGAACCCGTTGATCCCGGCCACCCGGCAGGCCTGACCGGCCGCCCGGCCGGGTAGAACGGACCCATGAGTACGCACCGGCCGCCCGTCCTCGCCCGCACCGGCCAGCCGTCCTGGCGGCAGCGCCGATTCGACAGGGATCAGGCGCTGGGGCTGCGGCTCACTCTGGCCGCGACGGCGGCGTTCCTGGTGCTGGTGCCCTTCGCGCTGCTCACACTGCTGGTGCTCGGCACCTGGGCGCCGCTGCACCGGCTGGACGCGGCGGTCACCGACGCCCTGCACGGCTACGCGCAGGACCACCCGGCCTGGGTCGTGCTGATGCGGGTCTGGACCGAGGTGTTCGCACCGATGCCGCTGCGCGCCGTCGCACTGCTCCTGGTGGTCTGGTTGCTGCGTCGGGGCGCCCGCCGCCTGGCCCTCTGGGCGGCCACCACAATTGTCGTCGGCGGTTTAATCGGTCCGCTGCTCAAGCTTTTGGTCGGCCGGGACCGGCCGGAGTTGCTGGACCCGGTGGCCCGTGCCGCCGGCTACTCGTTCCCCTCCGGGCACGCGCTGAACGCCACACTGGCGGCCGGGGTGCTGCTGCTGGTGCTCCTGCCCTACGCCGGACGGGGGGCGGCGCGGGGCGCGCTCTGGGTCGCGGCGGTGCTGCTCACCGTGGTGACCGGGCTGAGCAGGGTGACGCTCGGCGTGCACTTCACCAGCGACGTGGTGGGTGGATGGCTGCTGGGTGTGGCAGTGGTCGCGGCCACCACCGCCGCGTTCACCAGTTGGCGGGCACACACCGGTCTTCGGCCGGTCCGGCCGACCCGCGACGGCGTCGCGCCCGAGATCGAGCGGCACCCGGGAGCGGCCTGAGGAGTGACGACGACGTCGGCCGGGTACTGGCCGACCCATGTCCGAGACCGTGGTCCAGATCGTCCGGCGGGTGCTGCTGCCGGTGTCCCTCCTGCTCGGGCTCATGGTGCTGCTCGGGGTGCTGGTCACCCGGGTGTTCGCCCGGACCTGGCCGTTCACCGTGGAGGACGCGGTGAACCGGGAGTTGGCCGCCGACCGTACCGGCGACTGGAACAACGTCTCGCTGGTGTTCAGCACGCTTGCCAGCACCCAGATGATCGTCGTGGTCACCGTGCTGGTGGCGTTGGCGCTGCGGCTCTGGCTGAAACGCTGGCGTGAGCCGCTGTTCCTGTGCGCGGCGGTGACCGCCCAGGCGCTGGTGTTCCTGCTGACCACGCTGGCGATCGACCGACAGCGGCCGGCGGTGGAGCACATGGACGTTTCGCCACCCACGTCGAGCTTTCCGTCCGGGCACACGTCGGCGGCGGTGGCGCTCTACGTCGGCATCGCCGTGCTGTTGGCGCTGCGGACACGGAGCACCAGCGCGAAGGTCGCCTGGTGGACGCTGCTGCTGATGGTGCCGCTGGGCGTGGCGCTGACCCGGATGTACCGGGGGATGCACCACCCGAGCGACGTGTTGGCGTCCTTCCTCAACGGCGGCACGTGCGTCGCGATCATGGCCCGTGCGGTGCTCGACCGGGGGCTGCGGTGGGGACGGGCGAAACTACCGACCGTCGGGCGTCGCGCCCTGCCAGCTCAGGGCTGAGCTGACCCGGCGGCGACGCTCAGGTGCACTCACCGGTGGCAACCTGCCGGTTGCGTTCGGCCCCGGCCAACGCGACCGGGCGGGCCTCGGCCGCCGTCACCGCGAAGCCGGTGTTCGGGTCGTCGGACGCCGCCGCGAAGATCACGCCGAGCACCAGGCCGTTGGCGGAGAGCAGCGGACCGCCCGAGTTGCCGCTGCGGACCAGCGCCCGAATCGTGTAGATCTCCCGGGTCACGTCGCTGGAGGAGTAGATGTCCGGGCCCTTGATCCGGTCGACGTCCCGAACCCGCGCCGACTGCGCGTTGTAGGGGCCGTCGAGCGGGAAGCCGAGCACGATGGCGTCGGAGCCGCTGCCCGCGTTGCCGGCGGCGAACCGCAGGGACGGCCCGGGCAGCCCGGGCACGAGCAGCACCGCCAGGTCCCGGTTGGGGTCGTAGACCACCACCTTGCCGTCGTACCGCTCGCCGCCCAACTCCACGGAGACCGAGCGGGTGCCTGCCACGACGTGCGCGTTGGTCATCACCCGGTCGTCCGCGTACACGAAGCCGGAACCCTCGATCCGGCGTGAGCAGCTGGGCGCGGAGCCCAGCACCTTGACGACCGACTGCCGACCACTGACCACCACCTGCGAGCCGGCCAGCGCCGGATCCGGCGGGTCGACCTGCCGGGCCCGGGTGGGCGCGAGGTCACCGAAGACGTCCGGGAACCCGTCGGTGTCGACGGTGTCCTCCAACGCCGTGGACAACTGGTTGGCCTTCTCCGGCAGGACCTGGTTGACCACCGTGATCAACGCGCTGTTCCGGACCGAGGCGGCGAGCCAGGGCACCGAGGACGAGCCGAGCGGCACGGCGACCAGCCAGGCGAGCAGGAGCACCGCGAACAGCGAGACGAACGCCCCACCGACGTCGTCGATCCGTTTGCCCACGTCGCTGGTGATCGTCTTGCGCAGGTGTGAGCCGAGCCAACCGGCGAGTGCCTGCCCGACCACCGCCAGCCCGAAGATGGCCACGAGCGAGATCAGCACGCGGGTGCCGGCGTCCACGAACTGTCTGGCGAACAGCGGCCCGAGCTGGAGACCCAGCAGCAGACCGAGGAAGAAGCCGGACAACGACGTGACGCCGATGACGAAACCCTGGCGGTATCCGCTGATCGCGAACACGAGCATGAGCAGCAGCAGGACGAGATCCACGACGGACACGGGTCAAGCGTACGGGCAGTGTGCCCGCCGGATGACCACCGCTTGCGGATGGTGACCGCGCGGTCAGCGCAGGGCGTTCTCGTCAGCGTCGTCGGTGCCGGCGGACGGGGCCGGTGTCGCCCCGGTCGGCGGAAGCTCCACCACCCGGCCGCGCGACCACGGACGGGCCCAGCCGCCCATCTCCAGCAGGGTGGCGAGCACCCCGGCGGTGAAGCCCCAGACGAGCATCCCGCGCGCCGAGAACGCCGGCCCGATCCAGCCGCTCGGATGGCGGACCCGCAGTCGGTTGGCCGGATCGACCAGCTCGCTGACCGGCAGACGGGCGACGTGTGCCACCTCGGCCGGCTCCCGTGGGTGCACCGGGTGCGGGTCGTGCCACCAGGCCAGCACCGGCGTGACCACGAAGTCGCTGACCGGGATCCACAGTTTCGGCAGCTCGGCCAGCACTGTCACGCTGGCCGGGTCGAGGCCCACCTCCTCGTTCGCCTCGCGCAGGGCCGTGGCGCGGACGTCGGCGTCCTCCGGGTCGGCCGCACCGCCGGGGAAGGCGGGCTGACCGGCGTGGTTGCGCAGGGTGGCGGCGCGTTGCAGGACCAGCACGTCGGGGCCCGCGCCGGGCTGCTCGCCGAGCAGCACCAGCACCGCGCTCTCCCGACCGCCCTCGGCCGGGGTGATCAGCCGGGTGAAGTCCTCGGCGCGGGCGGTGCCCAGCCGGGTCAGCAACGGCTCGATCCACTCGGGTGGCCGACGGGTCACGCCGGCACCGCCAGGCCGAGGTGCTGGCGGACCAGCTTGGCGAGGGTGGCGTCGTCGAGAGCGCCGCTGGCGTCGATGTGCCGGACCTGACCATCAGCGGCGACGAAGAGGGTCAGCGGGATGGCGTTGCGCTTCAGCTCACGCTGTAAGGCCTCGCCCTGGTCCACCAGGATCGGGAACCGGACGCCGAAGTCCTCACCGATGGACTGGGCGCCGCTGCGGCTGTCCCGGCTGTTGACCCCGACCACCTGGAGCTGACCTGCGGCCCGCTCGCTGAGGCGTTGGAAAGCGGGCAACTCCTTGCGGCACGGCGGGCACCAGGAGGCCCACACATTGATCACCGCCGGCCCGGCCACCTCCCGCAGCACGACGGGGGCGCCGCCGGTAAAGCAGGAGAGCGTCAGCTCCGGCAGCGCCGACCCGCCAGTGGCGCGGGCCGTCGGGTCGGAGCCCGGCGACGCCGGGGTCGCCGTGCCGGAGCCGGACGACGCGGCCGCGGGCGCCGTGCTCAGCGTGGCGCAGTCCTGGAACGGGGATGGGCGCTCAGCTGCGGCCGGACGCGGTGCCGGATCGTCGTCGACGGTGCCGCTGGTGCACGCGGTGAGGGCCAGCAACAACGGCAGGACGGCGAGGGCGAGGCGGCGGTTCACGGCACCTCCGCAGTGATCGCCTGCGCCGGCACCAGCTCCGGGTCGATCCCGGCGGCAACCGCGAGGTCACGCGCCCGGGGGCCCTTCAGCAGCTTGGCGGCGGCCGCCGGCTCGGTCGGGCCGGTGCCGTACGAGGGGCAGAGCTTCGCGAGGGTGCACGCGCCACAGGCCGGCTTGCGGGCGTGGCAGACCCGTCGACCGTGGAAGATGATCCGGTGCGAGAGCATGGTCCAGTCGCGCTTGTCGTACAGCGCGCCGATCGCGTGCTCGATCTTGACCGGGTCGGTTTCGGTGGTCAGCCGCCACCTGTTGACCAGTCGCTGGAAGTGCGTGTCGACGGTGATGCCCGGGACGTCGAAGGCGTTGCCGAGGATCACGTTGGCGGTCTTGCGGCCGATGCCGGGGAGCGTCACCAGGTCGACGAGCCGGCCCGGGACCTGGCCGTCGTACCGGTCGAGGAGGGCCTGACCGAGCTTGAGCAGCGAGTCGGTCTTGTTGCGGTAGAAGCCGGTGGGCCGGATCAGCTCCTCCATCTCGCCCCGGTCGGCGCCGGCGTACGCGGCAGCGCTCGGGTAGCGGGCGAAGAGCTTCGGGGTGACCTCGTTGACCTTCTTGTCCGTGCACTGCGCGGACAGGATCGTGGCGA
The DNA here is from genome assembly GCF_018070365.1 of Micromonospora sp. D93. Lineage (NCBI taxonomy): Bacteria > Bacillati > Actinomycetota > Actinomycetes > Micromonosporales > Micromonosporaceae > Micromonospora > Micromonospora sp. D93. The sequence continues at coordinate 292,506 of NZ_JAGPXW010000006.1, forward strand.
CGGCCAACTCCAGAGCGTTGGAGTGGTCCAGCTCACAATGCGCGTCGGGGTGCGTCTCGGTCAGCACCCGGCCGATCTTGCGGGCACGGCGTTTGCGCCCGAGATCGGTCTCGCTGACACCGGCAGGGCTACTGGTCACGACGGTCAGCCTACGTCGCACCCCGGACGGTCCTCCTCGGGTCAGCCGGCGGCCGGCGGCGAGATCTTCCCCTGCCCGTCGAGGCGAGCGCCGCCCTTCGGGAAGTCGGCGCGGCTCAACTCGGTGACCAGACCCAGACCCCGGTCGTCCGGGTCCATCGTCGGCTTGCCGGCGGAGTTCATGTACGTCGAGGTGAACGAGCCGCCGGCCCAGCTGCCGTCCGGCTTGAGCGACACCTTCAGCACCCCGCCCCAGCCGAGGCGACCGTCGTTGCTCAGCGAGTTGCCGCCGCCGGCGAAGTTGCCCAGGCTGTACGCGATCAGGCGCCCCTTGTAGAACTCCATCCCGCGCAGCACGTGCGGGCCGTGCCCGACGATCAGGTCGGCGCCAGCGTCGATCATGGCGTGCGAGAACTTCACCGGGTCGCCCCGGTTCTCGCCCAGGAACATCTCGGTGCCCGGCTTCACCCGGGTCTTGTCGGCACCCTCGCCGCCCATGTGCACCTGCACCACGACCAGGTCGGCCATGGTGGCGGCCTTGGCGACCACCGCCTTCGCCTTGGCGATGTCGACGAGGCTGTTGGACCAGACGTACGACGAGAAGCCGGCGACGGCGACCTTGACGCCCTTGACGTCGACCACGGTGATCTCGTTCGGTGCGCCGGTGTGCTCCAGGTCGTACTTCTTCAGCGCCTTCTGGGTGTTCTCGTAGCCCTTGGGCCCGTAGTCGTAGCCGTGGTTGTTGGCCTGGTTGAGCACGTCGAAGCCGGCGTCGCGCAGGTGCGCGGCGTACTCCGGCGGGGCCCGGAACTGGAAGCAACGGGTGGAGTTGGCCCCGCACTTGCCGGTGCCGGTGTCGACGGTCAGCGGCTCCTCCAGGTTGCCCATCACCAGGTCGGCCTTGAGCGCCTCGGTGACCGAGTTGAAGAAGCCCTTACCGCCGCCGGCGGGCAGCCGACTGGGCGCGTTGCCCATGATGATGTCGCCGGTGGCGGAGAGCGAGATCGCGCCACCCGGACCGGAAGCTGCGGGCCCGGTGGCCTTCGGGCCGGCCGTGGACACCGGAGCGCCGGTGCCACCACCTCCCGCGCCGGGCTGCCAGACGGGCGCCTCTCCACCGGGGTCGGCGCAGCCGGCCACGAGGAGGGCGGCCAGCAGCGCGGCGAGGCCGAGGGCGACGCGGCGGCGCGGGCGGGACGCGAGGGGGGCGGGAGCATACATCGCCCGCGACCCTACCGGTCGTTAAACGCGCTAACGACAGCCGATCGGGTGGACTTTGCGCCCCTGACCTGCTCGGACCATGGCACGACCGACCGGGCGCCACCGGCGAGCACCGCTGCGTGCACCGCTCGGGCGAGCGGGGCGCCCCAGGTGGAGCGCGGGCCGCCGTACGCCGCCTCCGGCCCGACCGCCGGGCAGAGCACTGTGACCGCGTCGGTGGGCGTGCCGGTCCCCGGCATCCCCAGCTCGGTGATCGCCTGGGTCTTCGCCTCGGTCGCGGTCGCCACCGCGTTGACCAGTGCCGAGTCGGCGAGCCGGGCCGGCACGTACACCACGATGTTGACAGTGCCGACCCGTTGGGCGAGCGCGGCCGGCGTCGGCGCGGCCGCGGGCACCGGCGTGCCGAGCCCGACCGTCGCCCAGGCCCGCACCCCGGTGTCGGTCCGCGCCACCACCTCGGTCACGTCGACACCGGTCAGCAGACCAACCCCGGGCCCGTCGAGGGCCAGCTCAGCGGCGAGCGAGGCCAGGTGCGCCGCCGGGTCCTCCCGGTCGTACGACATCGATACTGTCGCGTTCAGTACCCACCGCCGGACCCCGATGCCACCGCCCAGCGGGCCGCTGCTGACCGCCCGTAGTGGCGCGCCCGCGCGCCAGACGAGCAGCGGAACGTGCCGCCCGTCCTCGGCGCGGCTGGTCAGAATCGGCTCGCTCAGCACGTCGGGCAGGTTACGCCCACCGATCAAGATTCCAGGGGCGACCTCTGATTCATGCTCACGTGCGCCTAGACTTGGCGGCGCGCGAGGGGATCAGCGGACGGCGGCCCCGGCCGACGGACGGCACGCGCAACCGGAGGTGCGCAATGGACGAGGTACTGGCCCGCAGCGGGATCTTCCAGGGTGTTGACCCGGAAGCTGCCGAGGCGCTTGCCAAGGAGATGGAGACGATCGAAGTCCGCAAGGGCGAGATCGTCTTCAATGAGGGCGAGCCCGGTGACAGCCTCTACATCCTGCTGTCCGGGAAGATCAAGGTTGGTCGCCGCGCAGCGGACGGCCGACAGAACCTGATCGCGGTGATGGGGCCGTCGGACATGGTCGGTGAGCTGTCGCTCTTCGACCCGGGTCCGCGTACGGCGACCGCCACCGCGGTTACCGACACCCGGCTGGTGCGGCTGCGTAAGCAGGCGCTGCGGCCGTGGCTCAACAACCGCCCGGAGATCGCCGAGCAGTTGCTCCGGGTGCTCGCCCGGCGGCTGCGCCGGACCAACGACTCGCTCGCCGACCTGATCTTCACGGACGTGCCGGGCCGGGTCGCCAAGAACCTGCTCCAGATGGCGGGCCGCTTCGGCACCCGCGACGGCGGCGTTCTGCGGGTGACCCACGACCTCACCCAGGAGGAGATCGCCCAGCTCGTCGGCGCCTCCCGGGAGACCGTCAACAAGGCGCTTGCCGACTTCGCCTCGCGCGGCTGGCTGCGCCTGGACGGCAAGAGCATCATCATCCTGGACCCGGAGCGCCTGGCCCGTCGCGCCCGCGTCTGACGTCTGAGCAGCACGAAACGTCCCCGCCTGCCGCCACCAACAGCAGGCGGGGACGTTTGCCATGTCTGCCCGACGCAGAATCGCTGGCCCGGGTGCGGTGTCAGCGGTGAGGGTGGGGCCATGGTGAACCGTGTTGCCGTGCTCTCCGACATCCATGGCGTCCTGCCGGCGCTGGAGGCTGTACTGGCCGAGCCGGACGTCGCCGCCGCCGATCTGATCGTGCTCACCGGTGACATCGCCGCGGGCCCGCAACCGGTCGAGGTGCTGGACGTGCTCGCCGGCCTGGGCGACCGGGTGTGCTGGGTCGGCGGCAACGCCGATCGCGAGCTGGTCGAGGCCCGGACCGGCCGCCCCGCGTCGATCGAGGTGTCGAACTGGGCCGCCGGGCAGCTGCGCGACGACCAGGTCGCCCGGCTCGCCGCGCTGCCGGCGACGGTGACGCTGGAGGTCGACGGCCTCGGGCCGACGCTGTTCTGCCACGCGACGCCCCGCGATGACGAGGAGGTCGTGCTCGTCGACTCCCGGATGGCGCGCTGGGCCGAGGTGTTCGATGGTCTTCCCGCCGAGGTCTCCACCGTGGTCTGCGGCCACACGCACATGCCCTTCACCCGGCTGGTCGATCGGCGTCTGGTGGTCAACCCGGGCAGCATCGGCATGCCGTACGGGGGTGTGGGCGCGTGGTGGGCGCTGCTCGGGTCGGGCGTCCAGCTGCGCCGCACCGCCTTCGACGTGGACGCGGCCTGCGCCCGGGTGGCGACGGAGTCGACCTTTCCCGACGCCGCCGCCTGGGCCGACGAGTACCTGCGCTCCCAGCACAGCGACGCCGACGCGCTGACCGCCTTCGGCCCCCGCGACGGCCGCTGAGCGAGCGGTCGGACGGCCGCTGAGCGAGCGGTCGGACCGCCACTGAGCCGGCGGTCCGAGCGCGACTGGGCGGCAGTCCGAGCACCGCTGGGCCGGGAGCCGGGATATGGGTCGGGAAGCCTTTGGAGCTGAATCGTTTGCGGCATCAGCCGCAGGTGATCGGCGGGCGAGTTCGACGGGTGCGGCCAGCGGGTGCGGCCAGCGGGTGCGGCCAGCGGGTGCGGCCAGCGGGTGCGGCCAGCGGGTGCGGCCAGCGGGTGCGCGGTCGACGGCAAGGTCGACGGCAAGGTCGAGGGGCGATTCGTTTGTGACATCAGCTCCAAAGCGAGACCAACGCACCCGAGCCACCTCGTGCGCCCGCCACACCATCGCGAGTCCACCCGCCGCGCCCACCCGAGGGACATGGGCCTGAAAAAAGTCAGTCTTGACTGTTTGTTTCGTAGGCCCCAGGCTGTCCCCGTGCCCACCACATCGACGCGTGTCCCTCAGCAGGAACGCAGCCGCGCCACCCAGGCCCGGCTGCTGGAGGCGACCGTCGACTGCCTGATCGAGCACGGCTGGTCCGGCACCACGACCACCGTCGTCGCGGCGCGGGCCGGTGTTTCGCGTGGGGCGCAGCTGCACCACTACCCGACGAAGGCAGCGCTGGTGACGGCCGCCGTGGCCCATCTGGCCGAGCGACGGGCCGACGAGTTGCGCACCGAGGCCGAGGCGCTGCCGGCTGGGCCACAACGGTTGGACCGGGTCGTCGACCTGCTCGCCGTGGCGTTCACCGGGCCGCTGTTCGTGGCCGCACTGGAACTCTGGGTCGCCGCCCGCACCGATCGGGAGCTCCGGGACGCGCTGGTGCCGCTGGAGGCGACGGTCGGGCGGGAGATGCACCGGCTCACCGTCGCCCTGCTCGGTGTCGACGAGCGTCGACCCGGTGTCCGCGAAGCGGTGCAGGCCACGCTCGACCTGCTCCGCGGGCTCGGGGTGGCCAACCTGCTCAGCGACGACTCCGCCCGCCGGGCCGCCCTGTTGACCACCTGGAAGCGCCAGCTCGCCACCCTGCTCACGCCCTGACCGCCGGCCGCACCGGCCACCACCGACCGGAGGCACCATGGTCGACCTCAGCGACCTGCTCACGGACCTGGCCGACGAGTCCGCCCAGTTGGACGCCCTGGTGGCACCACTGCCCGCGGACGACTGGGCGAGGCCGACCCCCGCGCCGGGCTGGAGCATCGGGCATCAGATCGCCCACCTCGCCTGGACCGACCACGTCGCTCTGTTGGCCGCCACCGATCCCGAGGCGTTCTACGCGACGGTGACCGCCGCGTCGGACGTGACCCGACTCGTCGACGTCGGCGCCGAGGAATTCCTCGCCCCGCCGGCCGACCTTCTCGCCCGCTGGCGGGCCGGGCGAACCGCGCTCGTCGACGCACTGGCCGCCGTTCCGGCCGGTGGCAAGCTGCCCTGGTACGGCACCCGGATGTCGGCCACCTCGATGGCCACCGCCCGGATCATGGAGACGTGGGCGCACGGCGCGGACGTGGCCGACGCCCTGGCCGTGGTTCGCCCCGACAGCGACCGACTTCGGCACGTGGCGCACCTGGGTGTGCGTACCCTCGGGCACGGCTTCGCCGCGCACGGCCGGGAGGCGCCGACGGCGCCGGTCCGGGTGGAGCTGGTCGGGCCCGGCGGCGACACGTGGACCTGGGGTCCGGCGGACGCCGGCGATCGGGTCACCGGCTCGGCCCGGGACTTCTGCCAGCTGGTCACCCAGCGCCGACACCGCGCGGACCTCGCGCTGGTCGCCACCGGGCCGGTCGCCGACGAGTGGCTCGACGTGGCTCAGGCCTTCGCCGGGCCGCCGGGTGACGGCCGGAAGCCGGCCGGCGGAAACGGGGTACGGGCATGATCCGCATTGGCAACGCCTCCGGCTTCTACGGCGACCGGTTCACCGCCTGGCGGGAGATGCTCGACGGTGGTGAGCTGGACGTGCTGACCGGCGACTATCTGGCCGAGTTGACCATGCTGATCCTCGCCCGCGACCGCCTGCGCGACCCCGACCTGGGCTACGCGAAGACGTTCCTGCGGCAACTGGAGACCTGCCTCGGCACCGCCCTCGACCGAGGGGTGCGGATCGTGACGAACGCCGGCGGGTTGAACCCGGCCGGCCTGGCCGCCGCCATCGCGAAGCTCGCCGAGCGGCTCGGGCTGCCGGCCCAGATCGGGTACGTCGAGGGTGACACGATCCAGCGACCGGACGCGTTGAGCGCGAACGCCTACCTCGGCGCGTTCGGGATCGCCGCCTGCCTCGACGCCGGTGCGGACGTGGTGGTCACCGGTCGGGTCACCGACGCGTCGCTGGTGGTCGGCCCTGCCATCGCCCGGTACGGGTGGGGCCGCGACGACCTCGACGAGCTGGCCGGAGCCACTGTCGCGGGGCACCTCGTCGAGTGCGGCGCACAGGTCACCGGCGGCAACTTCAGCTTCTTCACCGAGTTGCCCGACGGCGGTCACCGGCCCGGATTCCCGATCGTCGAGGTGCACTCCGACGGCTCGTCCGTGGTCACCAAACATCCGGGCACCGGTGGCGCGGTCACAGTGGAGACGGTCACCGCCCAGCTGCTCTACGAGATCGGCGGGCCGTCCTACCTCGGGCCGGACGTGGTCACCCGACTGGACACTGTGACGCTGCGCCCCGACGGGCCGGACCGGGTCCGGGTCGCAGGCGTTCGGGGCGCACCGCCGCCGCTCACGCTGAAGGTGGGCGTCAACAACCTCGGCGGCTTCCGCAACTCGATGACCTTCGTCCTCTGCGGGCTGAACGTCGAGGCGAAGGCTGCCCTGGTCCGGGGGCAGGTCGAGGAGGCGGTGGGCAAGGACGGGCTGGAGTTCACGCTGGCCCGGACCGACCATCCGGACGCCGCCGACACCGAGGCTGCCAGCGCCCTGCTGCACGTACACCTGCGCGACGGCGACAAGGCGCGGGCCGGGCGGGCGTTCTCGGCCGCCGCGGTGGAGCTGGCCCTGGCCTCGTATCCGGGCTGCACGCTGACCACGCTGCCCGGCGACGCGACACCGTACGGCGTCTTCACCTCCGACGCGGTGGCGCAGGACGCTGTGGCGCACGTAGCGGTGCTGCCCGGTGGCGAGCGGGTGCCGATCGCCCCGCCGATCCGTACCGCACCCACCCCGCAGGACGAGTCCGCCCCGGGTGGCGACGCGGCGGTCGACGGCCCGACCCGGCGCGGGGCGCTCGGCGAGGTGGTCGGCGCGCGCTCCGGAGACAAGGGCGGCGACGCCAACCTCGGTGTCTGGGCGCGAACCGATGCCGGGTACGCGTGGCTGCGGACCTGGTTGACAGTCGAACGGCTGGCCGAGCTGTTGCCGGAGACCGCGCCGCTGTCGGTACGGCGCTATGAGTTGCCGAACCTGCGCGCGGTCAACTTCGTGATCGAGGGCCTGCTCGGCGCGGGGGTGGCCGCCTCCACCCGGTTCGACCCGCAGGCCAAGGCGCTCGGCGAGCTGCTGCGCGCCCGGATCGTCGACCTGCCGGTCGACCTTCCGACGGGGGAAAGCCGGTGAGCATCGTGGACACCCCGGAGCGCCGGCAGCTACGCGAGCTGACCCGGGCGTTCGTGACCCGGGAGGTGTTGCCGCACCTGGACGACTGGGAGCGGGCCGGCGAGGTGCCCCGGGCGCTGCACGCCACCGCCGCGAAGCTCGGCCTGCTCGGCATCGGCTTCCCGGAGTCGGTCGGTGGCAGCGGCGGTGACCTGCTCGACTCGATCATCGTGACCGAGGAGCTGATCCGCTCCGGCGGCTCGTCCGGGCTGGTGGCGGCCCTGTTCACGCACGGCATCGCGTTGCCGCACATGGTCGCGGCGGCCGGTGCGCGCACCGGTGGCTCGCTGGGCGGTCGACTCGGCGGCACCGCGTCCCCGGGCGACGACAGTCTGATCGAGCGGTACGTCCGGCCCACCCTGTCCGGCACGATGATCGGCGCGCTTGCCGTCACCGAGCCGGACGGTGGTTCGGACGTGGCCGGCATCCGCACGACCGCCCGCCGCGACGGCGACCACTACGTGGTGAACGGGTCGAAGACGTACATCACCAGTGGGCACCGGGCCGACTTCGTGACCACCGCGGTGTGTACCGACTTCCCCGGCAGCGGTGAACTCACCCTGCTGGTCATCGACAAGGGGTCGCCCGGGTTCACAGTGGGACGCCGGTTGGAGAAGCTGGGCTGGCACTGCTCGGACACCGCCGAGCTGTCGTTCGCGGACGTGCGGGTGCCGGTCACCAACCGGATCGGCGCGGAGAACACCGGCTTTCTGGCGATCATGCAGCACTTCGCGGCGGAACGGCTGTCCCTGGCGACGCAGGCGTACGCGACCGCGCAGCGCTGTGTCGAGTTGGCGGTGCGCTGGTGCCGGGACCGGGAGACCTTCGGGCGTCCGCTGGCCAGCCGGCAGCTGATCCGACACCGGTTGGCCGAGATGCACACGCGGGCCGAGGCGGCCCGGTCGTACGTGCACGAGGTCGCGGGTCGGGTCGCTGCCGGCGAGCCGGTGGTGACCGAGGTGGCGATGGCGAAGAACGTGGCGGTGGCCGCCTGCGACCACGTCGTCGACCAGGCGTTGCAGTTGCACGGCGGCTTCGGTTACCTGCGCGACGCCGAGGTGGAGAGGCACTACCGCGACGCGCGGATCCTCGGCATCGGCGGCGGCACCACCGAGATCATGAACGAGATCATCGCGAAAGGCATCGGCCTGTGACCATCCTGGACAGCGCGGTCGATCCGTCCGCACCCTCGTACGTCGCGAACCGGGCCGCCCTGCTGGAGCGGTTGGCCGAGTTGGACGCCGCGCTGGATCAGGCGCGGGCGGGTGGCGGCGAGAAGTACGTGACCCGGCATCACGCACGCGGCAAGCTGCTCCCCCGGGAGCGGATCGAGCTGCTGGTGGACGCCGACAGCCCCTTCCTGGAGTTGTCGCCCGTCGCCGCGTACGGCTCGGATTTTCCGGTCGGAGCCAGCGTGGTCACCGGTATCGGGGTCGTCGAGGGCGTGGAGTGCCTGATCGTGGCCAACGACCCGACGGTACGCGGGGGCGCTGTCAACCCGTGGTCGCTCGCCAAGACCCGGCGGGCCGGCGAGATAGCCCTGGCCAACCGGTTGCCCATGGTCAACCTGGTCGAGTCGGCCGGGGCGGACCTGCCCACCCAGGCGGAGATCTTCATCCCCGGTGGTCGGGTGTTCCGTGACCTCACCCGGCTCTCGGCGGCCGGCATCCCCACTGTCAGCGTGGTCTTCGGCAACGCGACGGCCGGTGGCGCGTACGTGCCGGGGATGTCCGATCACGTGATCATGATTCGGGACCGGTCGCAGGTCTACCTGGCCGGTCCACCGCTGGTGAAGATGGCGACCGGTGAGGTCACCGACGACGAGTCGTTGGGTGGCGCGGCGATGCACGCCGGCACGTCCGGGCTCGCCGACTATCTGGCCGCGGACGAACGGGACGGCATCCGGCTGGCCCGGCAGTGCGTCCGCCGGCTGAACTGGCGCAAGCGGGGCCCGTCGCCGCGTACGGCGGTGCCGCAGCCGCCGAAGTACGACCCGGAGGAGCTGCTCGGCGTCACCAGCGCCGACCTGAAGGTGCCGTTCGACCCCCGGGAGGTGCTGGCCCGGATCCTCGACGGCAGCGACTTCGACGAGTTCAAGCCGGCGTACGGGGATGCGCTGGTCACCGGTTGGGGCGAGCTGCACGGGTACCCGGTGGGGGTGCTGGCCAACGCCCGAGGGGTGCTGTTCAGCGCGGAGGCGCAGAAGGCGGCCCAGTTCATCCAGCTGGCGAACGCCTCGGACACCCCGTTGGTCTTCTTGCAGAACACCACCGGCTACATGGTCGGCACCGAGTACGAGCAGCGCGGCATCATCAAGCACGGTGCCCTGATGATCAACGCGGTGTCGAACTCGACGGTGCCGCACCTGACCGTGAACCTGGGCGCCTCGTACGGGGCCGGCAACTACGGCATGTGCGGCCGGGCGTACGAGCCGAGGTTCCTGTTCACCTGGCCGAACGCGAAGTCGGCGGTGATGGGCCCGGCGCAGCTCGCGGGGGTGCTGTCGATCGTGGCCCGGCAGGCGGCTGCCGCACGGGGGCGCGACTACGACGAGGAGTCCGACGCGGCGATGCGGATGATGGTCGAGCAGCAGATCGAGTCGCAGTCCGGCGCGCTCTTCCTCTCCGGTCGGCTCTACGACGACGGGGTGATCGACCCCCGGGACACCCGGACCGTCCTCGGGCTCTGCCTCTCGGCGATCCACAACGGACCGGTGAAGGGCGCCGACAGCTTCGGCGTCTTCCGGATGTAGGGGGCGGACGACTCATGATCAACCGAGTGCTCGTGGCGAACCGGGGTGAGATCGCCCGCCGGGTCTTCGCCACCTGCCGGGCGATGGGCGTGCAGACCGTCGCCGTGTATTCCGACGCGGACGCCGACGCGCCCTTCGTGGCCGAGGCCGACCTGGGTGTACGCCTGCCGGGGAGTTCGCCGGCCGAGACGTACCTGCGGGTCGACCTGATCCTGGACGCGGCCCGGCGCAGCGGCGCGGACGCGGTCCACCCGGGCTACGGCTTCCTCGCCGAGAACGCGGAGTTCGCGGCGGCGGTGACCGACGCGGGACTGACCTGGGTCGGGCCGCCGGCCAAGGTGATCGCCGCGATGGGCGACAAGCTCGCGGCGAAGGCACTGCTCGCCGAGGCGGGCGTGCCGATGCTGCCGAGCTGGACCGACACCGACGACGTCACTGACTTCCCGGTGCTGGTGAAGGCGTCCGCCGGTGGCGGCGGGCGCGGGATGCGGATCGTGCGGGAGGCCGACGAACTGGCCGAGGCCGCCGCGAGCGCCAGCCGGGAGGCGGCTGCCGCGTTCGGCGACGGCACTGTCTTCATCGAGCGGTACGTCGAGCGCGGCCGGCACGTCGAGGTGCAGATCTTCGGCGATTCGCACGGTCGGGTGGTGGCCCTCGGTGACCGGGAGTGCTCGATCCAGCGGCGCCATCAGAAGATCGTCGAGGAGGCGCCGGCGGTCGTGCCCGAGCGGGTGCGGACGGCGTTGCACGAGGCGGCGGTGGCCGCCGGGCGCGCTGTGGACTACCTGGGCGCGGGCACCGTGGAGTTCCTGCTCGCCCCGGGCGGTGAGTTCTTCTTCCTGGAGATGAACACCCGGCTCCAGGTGGAGCACCCGGTCACCGAGTTGTGCACCGGGCTGGACCTGGTGGGCTTGCAACTGCTCGTCGCCGAGGGCGAGCCGCTGCCGGCGACCCTGCCGGAGAGCACCGGACACGCGATCGAGGTACGCCTGTGCGCGGAGGACGCGGCGGCGGGTTGGCGGCCGGCCACCGGGGCCCTGCACCGGTTCACAGTTGGCGCGGTGGCGACCGAGTTCGGTGGGCTGGCCGGGCCGGGTCTGCGGCTCGACTCGGGTGTGGTGGCCGGTTCGGTGGTCGGGGTGCACTACGACTCGATGCTCGCGAAGGTGATCGCGTGGGGTCGTACCCGCGCGGAGGCGACCCGGCTGCTGGCCAGTGCGCTGGCCCGGGCCGAGCTGCACGGGGTGACCACCAACCGGGACCTACTGGTCCGGGTGCTGCGTAGCGCCGCGTTCGCCGCCGTGGAGATCGACACGGGTTTCCTGGACCGGCACTCGGAGGTCTTCGCCCCGCTGCTCCCCGCCGACCGGCTGCCGATCACCGCCCTCGCCGCCGCACTGGCGGGTGCGGCCCATCGCCGAGCAACCGCGCAGGTGCTGGGCGGGCTCCCCTCCGGCTGGCGCAACGTGCCAGCCGTCCCGCAGGTCACCCGCTTCGTCGGGCCGGGCGGTGACGAGATCGAGATCCGCTACCGCCTGGACCGGACCGGCCGGCTCGCCGACTGGTCCAGCACACCGACCAGGGACCCCGCCGAATCAGCGGGAGACTCGGACGTGGCGCTTGTGGAGGTCACCCCGGACCGGGTGGTGCTCGACGTCGACGGAGTTCGGCGCGCGTACCGCGTACACCGGGCGGGGTCGGCTGTCTTCGTGGACGGTCCGGACGGGGCGGCGAGCCTGGCCGAGCTGCCGCGTCTCCCGCTGCCCACCGCGGCGGTGGCGAGCGGGTCGCTGCTCGCGCCACTGCCCGGCGTGGTGACCCGGGTGCACGTCCAGGTAGGCCAGCGGGTCACGGCCGGCGATCCGCTGCTCACGCTGGAAGCGATGAAGCTGGAACATCCCGTGCTCGCCCCGATCGACGGCGTGGTCGCCGAGCTGCCGGTGCCGACCGGCGGTCAGGTGCAGACGGGCGCCGTGTTGGCAGTTGTCGACGAAAAGGACAGCCGATGACCTTCGACCTCACCCCCGAACAGGACCAGCTGCGCGACGCCGTGCGGGCGCTCGGCCGCCGCTACGGCCACGCCTACTTCGTCGAGAAGGCGAAGGCTGGCGAACACACCACCGAACTCTGGGCGGACGCCGGGCGGCTCGGCTACCTGGGGGTCAACATCCCCACCGAGTACGGCGGCGGGGGCGGCGGCATCACCGAGCTGGCCATCGTCTGCGAGGAGCTGGCGGCGGCGGGTTGCCCGCTGCTGCTGCTTGTGGTCTCCCCCGCCATCGCGGCGACAGTCCTCAGCCGGCACGGCACCGAGGAGCAGCGCAAACGGCACCTGCCGGGCCTCGCCGACGGCTCGCAGAAGATCGTCTTCGCGATCACCGAGCCGGAGGCCGGTTCCAACTTCCACCGGCTCGGCACTGTGGCTCGCCGCGACGGCGACGGCTGGCTGCTCAACGGCCGCAAGTGCTACATCTCCGGGGTCGACGAGGCCGGTCACGTGCTGGTGGTGGCGCGTGTCGCCGTCGATGACGGCCCAGCCGGTTCAGCTGATGCGTCTCCGCAGAAGCTGAAGCCGGCGTTGTTCCTGGTGCCGACCGACGCGGCCGGGTTGACCCGGTCCAAGCTGGACATGGAGATCGTGTCCCCGGAGAACCAGTTCCTGCTCTACCTGGACGACGTTCGGGTGCCCGCCGACGCGCTGCTCGGTGAGTCGCTGGACGCCGGGCTGCCGGCGCTCTTCGCCGGGCTCAACCCGGAGCGGATCACGGTGGCCGCGATGGGCGCCGGCACCGGCCGGTACGCCATCGAGCGGGCCAGTGAGTACACCGCCACCCGCAAGGTCTGGGGTGGTCGCAGCATCGGCTCCCACCAGGGGGTGTCGCATCCGCTGGCACACGCGGCCGTGCAGGTGGAGCTGGCCCGCCTCATGATCCAGAAAGCGGCCACCCTGTACGACGCCGGCCGCGACCTGGAGGCCGGGGTGGCCGGCAACATGGCCAAGTACGCGGCCGGGGAGGCTGCCGCGCTCGCCGTGGACACCGCCGTCCAGGTGCTCGGCGGGGCCGGCATGACCACCGAGTACGGGGTGGCGACCCTGCTCGGCGCGGTCCGGGCCGGGCGGATCGCCCCGGTCAGCCGCGAGATGATCCTCAACTTCGTGGCCCAACACGTCCTCGGCCAGGACAAGTCGTACTGACGCCGCCCGGCCTGCCTGGCTGCCTGGCCGGCCGACTGCAAGATCGACTCGGTCTTCTTGAATCCGGGGGGGTCCGAGGGCCGGCGACTCCCCGACTTCCCGAAAACCGAGTCGATCTTGGTAAGGGTTTGGTCAGGCCGCCCTGCCAGCCTCCGAGGTAGTCCGGCGCAGCGGTACATGCCGGGGTAGCCACGCGTGAGGAGACGGGCGTGCAGCTGGCTCAGTTCCGTACAGCCGACCTTCCGGCAGGCGATCGCTTCGACGCCTGGCACGAGATGACGTCCAACGCGCTTATCAGCACAGTCGTGACCACCGACAGCGTCAACGACTTCACCGCCACGGTCAGGGTGCTCGACCTCGGCCCGGTACAGCTGTCCACGGTGTCCTATCCACCACTACGCGCGACCCGTACGGCCCGGATCATCCGACGGTCCGACCCCGACCTCTACTACGTGTCGCTGCCGCTGCGCGGTCGGCTCGGCGTACGGCATGTCGGCCGGGACGCCGAGGTCGACACCGACCACTTCGTCGTCATCGACACCTCACAGCCAGGGGTGGTCGTCAACCGCGAGCCGGTGAAGCACCTCATCGTGCAGGTGCCTCGCGTGGCGCTGCCGTTCAAGCCGTCGGTGCTGAACGCCGCCGTGGCACGCCCCCTTCCGATCGGCAGGGGGATCGGCGCCCTGATGGTGAACGTCGCCCAGCAACTGATGGGCTCGGTCGACGCGTACCAGCCGGCCGAGGGGATGCGGCTCGCGAACGTGGTCGTCGATCTCGTCACGTCCGTCCTGGCCGGTCATCTCAGCAACGGTGGCGCGGCCCGGGACGCCGGGCAACGGCTGCTGCAACGAAGGATCTTCGACTTCATCGAGAAGCGGCTCTCGGATCGGGCTCTGTCGCCATCGGTGGTCGCGGCGGCGCACAACATCTCCGTGCGGTCTCTACAGTTGCTGTTCCAGGACCAAGGGCTGACGGTCTCCGGATGGATCCGCGAGCGCCGCCTTGATCGCTGTCGTCGCGACCTGCGTGACCGGGCACTCGCCGCGCGCCCGGTGCACGCCATCGGCGCCCGCTGGGGATTCTCCGACCCGACCGCGTTCAATCGGGCGTTCAAGCAGGCGTACGGGGTCCCGCCCGGTGACTATCGCCGTCAGCAGGTCGGACCCGAAGAGTGCGCTGACGGTCAAGGGGTGTGCGCTCAGCGTCAATGAGGGCGGCTCCCCGGCGTTCCATTCTGTTCATGACCACAGAACGTCGTCGATCGGAGTGGACCGTATGTCAAGCATTGGAACCAAGGCGCTACGGGTCGCCGTTGTAGCGACCCTGGCGTTGTCCACCGGGGTGCTGGCGGCGAGTCCGGCGCAAGCCGCACCGTCCAACTGCTCGGTCGGCTATGTGCTGCCCTGGGACGCGTGGGGGCAGTGCCAGAGCGGCACGGGTGAGTACCGCGTCAAGGGGAACTGCGGCTGGTTCGGCGGCGGTTGGCGAGTCGGCCCGTGGCGGTCGCCAAACGGGATCAGCTGGGCCGAGTGCGCGGGGCCCGGCTTCGTCATGACCAGTAGGCAGATCGAGTACAGGTAGCCAATCGGGGGCGCGCGAGATCCTGGAAGATCCGGGCCTACCGGACGCGTTCCATCCAGGATCTCGCACGAGCTGCGCCGTCGGCGCTCAGGCCGGGGTACGGCAGGCGGCGTCGATGCGGTGCACCGGGCGGACCCGGCGACCCATGCCCTCCAACAGTGAATCCTCGACGTGGAAGTCGTGAATGCGCAGTTGGTGGCGGGGCAGTTCCTCCTCGCTCGGGCAGAGCACCTGGGCGCGGACCAGGCCGACCGGGACGTACCGGACGCCGCCCTTCTCCTGAAGGATCACCATGTTGACGTCGTCGGTGGTGACCACATGCCCGCGTACGTCCTCGGTGGGCCCACTCTCCGGACCGACAGTGGTGACGGTCAGCGGCAACACAGGTGTGCTGATCACCGGTACCGCGGCCCAGACCAGGGTGGCCAGCACCGCCACCTCGGTCACCGATGCCAGCGGCCGGATCACCATGCCTGGCAGTGGCCCCGCGATGAACAGGGCCAGCAACGGAGGCACCACGACGAGCGCCAGCACCAACCACTCGTCGCCCTGCCGCACCGCCGCACGCAGGGTGGGCAGCATCAGCCAGCCGTACCCGGCGAGCAGAGCGCCGATCAGTAGCAGCCGAGGCACGACCCGCTCGTGCAGCCGCCCGGGACGCAGTTGGAACGCGGCCACGAACGCCGGCAACAGCAGCGGAAGGTAGAGCAACGGCCAGGTGATCAGGGCGAGCAGGAAGCTGGCCAGCACCACCCAGGCCGGGGTGATGTCGGCCCAGCGGGCGAAGAGCGGACGGCGACGGGTGCCCGGCGGAAGTCGATCCGCGCTGACGGCCAGCACCGCGCCGAGCGCGAAGATGGCGACCAGGCCGGTGGAGAGCAGCCGGGCCGCCGTGGTCAGGAAGCCGGCGAGCAGGTTGACCGGCCCGACGTTGGCCACCAGCAGCAGCGTGGTCTGGAGTTCCCCGCCGGCCTCCACGCCGAGGCGGAGCACCGAGAAGATCGCCGGTACGCCCACCACTGCCGTCCAGAACGACTGGCTGGCCCGTGCACGTCGCTCGGCCGGATCCCAGCGAACCCGCCCGACGTCGGCGACGACCGGCTCGGCCGGTTCGGCGACCGGCACGCCGGCCGGCCAGGTGACGTCACCGACCGCCGGGCGGTCGACGACCGGCGCTGCTGCGGCCGTACCGTCGATTGTCGAAGAGTCGGCGGCGACGCCGGGCGCGGACGTGCGGGGCGGCGGGACCGGCCCGTCGCCGCCGGTGGCGGTCGACGCCGTGCTCACTTCGCGGGCGCCTTGTCGTCGAAGTCGACGAGCTTCGGCACTTCCAGCGGCTGCGGCTGGCGCTTCTCGGCCTTCAACCACGGGCCCAGGGTCCGGTTGTACGCGGTCTGCCAGGGGCTGGCATCTCCGTCACGGCCCTGCTCGTAGCTCTTCTGCAGGAAGTACGCGACCAGGTCGCGCAGCGCGGGATCACCGATCGGCACGCCGACGCCCAGCAACTCGCTGGTCCCGAACGGCATGTCGACGATCTCGAACTCCTTGGGAAAGCTGGCCAGAAAACCGGCAAGGATCGACTCGTCGGAGCTGACCGCGTCGTACCGGCCCTTCCGGATGCCATCGACGCAGTCGCCGACGTCCTTGACCACGAACGTCCTGACCTGGTGCTTCTCCAACTCGGCCTCGGTGGTGGAGCCGCCGCTGGTGCAGACCTTGTAGGCCGGGTCACGCAGATCCTCAATGGTGCGGACCTTGTCCTTGAGCCGGACCGGCACCATCACCTCCTGAGTGGTGACGAAGTACGGCCCGGCGAAGCTGACCAACTGCTTACGGTCCTCCGTCATGGAGAAGCTGGACACCACGAGGTCGACGGTGCCGCCCTGGAGCGACGGGATGCGGTCCTCCGTGGCGACCGACACGAACTCCAGCCGCTGGTCGCCCTCGTAGCCGAGGGAGGCCGCGACGTATCTGGCGATCTCGACGTCGAACCCGACGTGCTGGCCGTTGCGCAGATCGCCCATGAGCGGCTCGTTCGTGGCGACACCGATCCGGAGCTTCGACGAACCGTAGATGTGCGTCTCGCGCATCTTCTCCTGCACGGAGGACAGCTCCGGTTCCTTCCGGCTGTCGCAACCGGCGGCGGCGGCGAGCACGAGGGTGAGGGCGACCGCCAGCGTCGACGCGATCGACCGGAGTCGGGGTTGCGAACTGCCTGAGCTCATGGGCGACCTCGCTGCCGGAAGAGCCTGCGGGACACCGAGAGTAGCCGTTCTTGTCCAATCCGTGTGGACGCCGTGGGCCATGTCGGACCGGTGCTCGGATCGACGCCGATCGGCGCGGCGGTCGGCTCAGCGGTTGACAGCGGGCCTCGTCACGACATGCTGGACGGGTGAGCCGATTGTCCAGACCCGATGCACGCGCGGTGGCGGTGCTCGCCGCGCTGGGAGCCCTCGCGCCGCTGGTCATGCTGGTCGTGTGGCGCCGACAGGATCTCCTCGGCGTGGTTCTCGCGCTACTCTGCGTGCTGATGACCATGGTCGCCGGGGTCGCGGTCTCCGCCGCTCGTCAGGTCGACGATCCGGAGCCGGCGGACCGGTCGGCAGCGTTCGGGCCGCCTGAGCTGATGCCGTACGGGATCGACGCGGACACCCTCGACGCCCTGGATCCCCGGGACGCGTTGCGTGCGGTGCGTGACCGCCGACGCGGGTCGGACGGGCTCAGCGGCCGGTGAGCGTGGGCGCGGTGAGCGCGTCCACGCCGCGCCCCGCCAGACACCGGTAGGTCCGGTCGATGCTGCCGTCGACCGGCGGTAGCACCTCCAGGTGCCAGCCGGTCGCCTCGGCGATCCCGGTGGTCAAGCGGAACGTCGTGGCGCTGCACACCTGCCGCACCGGCTCGGCGGCGGTCACCTCTTCGTAGTCGGCGCCGACCAGCGACACCGGCAGGATGCCCTCGGCGTACGTCTCCCAGGTGTGTCGGCCCGCGCAGGACAGCCGTGCCGCCTCGGCGCGGCTACCGCGGATCCGCATCGGGCCGAAGCATTCCAGCTCGGGCAGGCAGCGGGCGCCCTCGGGCAGGGCGGTGGGCGCACCGGTGCCGGTCGCGCAGCCGGGCAGCGGCCCGGTCGCCGGTGCGGCGATCTGGGTGGCCGACGGGTACGGGGGGGTTGGTGGCGTCCGGTCGGCGACCCAGGCCCCGGCGGTCGCGGAGGCGGCCAGCGCGAGCACCCCGGCGCCGCCGAAGAGCCAACGCCGCCAACGCCGACCGGTGGGCAGAGTTCCCTGCGTGTCCTCGATGGGCGGGCGGGGCACCGGCCGGCTTGCCGCGTACGGGCCGGAGAGCGTCGCGCCACCGCTGACCGGAGCACCGCTGACAGGTGTCGCCGTCGAGCCGAGTGGCAGGTTGGTGAGCAGGTCGTGCAGCTCCAGGGCGGAGGGACGCTCGGTCGGCTCGTTGGCCATGCCGACGCGCAGCACGTCGATCAGCTCGTCCGGGACCCCGGGCAGGGCGGGGAGCGGCTGGTTGAACATCTCCAGCACGGTGACCAGGCTCGGGTTGCGCTCGGACTGCCAGCGCGGCGGCCGGCCGTGCATCACGGCGTAGAGGGTGGCGCAGAGGGCGTACACGTCGACGGCCGGGGACGGCGGGCTGTGGCTGAACATTTCCGGCGGCGCGTACGCCGGGGTGAGCACCTCCAGGGTGACCGAGGCGTCCCGGTGCTCGGCGAGGACGGCGAGCCCGAAGTCGGCGAGCACCGCCGAGTTGAAGTGCGAGTAGAGGATGTTGGCCGGTTTCACGTCCCGGTGCAGCACCCCGGCGGCGTGCGAGTGGGCCAGCGCGTCGGCGATCTTGATGCCGAGGTCACGAGCCTCCACCGGGCCCAGCGGCGAGGTGCGCATCCGTTCGGCGTACGAACCGTCGCAGAGTTCCATGATCAGGTAGGGGTGCTGGTCGATGGTGACCCCGACATCGAAGAGGTCCACCACGTGCGGGTGTGAGGACATCCGGCCGGCCGCCCGCGCCTCGCGCAGGAAGCGGGCCTGGTCCCGCTCGCTGTCCAGCGTGCGGTTCTCCACCTTGACGGCGACCTCGCGGCCCACGGAGATCTGGGTGGCCTGGTAGACGGTCGCGTACCCGCCCCGGGCAAAGACCCGCAAATCAGTCAGGCCAGGCACGATCGGCACTGGCAGGCCGCCGGTCGGGGTGTCGGTCACCGCTCGAAAATACCCAACCCGACCGATGGCTCAGCGCACCGCGTCCGCCGGAGCGGCACCGGCGGGACCGGTACCCTCCTCGGCGACCGCAGTCGTTCCGGCACCCTCGGACGATCCGACCCCACCTGCCGGGATGCCCCGGCGGGCATCCAGGCGCAGACCGATGGCGGTGGCCACCGCTCCCAGCCCTTCCCACGCCGCCACCCCGAAGAACCGGTCGGGAGCGATGTCGGCCAGCACCGCGATGGTGAACACGGTGAACGTGACAAGTCGGAAGACCACTGTGAACCGGTAGAACACCCGCCACTCGGTCACCGTGGCGAGCAGGTAGTAGACGCCCATGTTGAAGGCCGCCATCGAGGATGCCAGCAGGAACGTCCCGGTGTGATCACCGACGGCCCGCGTCTCCGGCACCTCGAAACCGAGCATGCGCAGCTGCGCCTCCGGCCAGAGCAGCCCGACCGCGCCCATCACCAGCGCCAACACGCCGAAGACCGCGATGGTCCAGCCCGCGATGGATCGCGGCAGCTTCATGAAGGGCCTCCCCAGGCACGGCGACGGTCACCACTGTGGACCCGTACGCGGTGGTGACACGCTAGCCGCTCACCCCGACCACCACATCCCCAGAACCGGCAAAACCCTCCACCTCACCCCGGGGGGTCGCGCTGATCATGAAGTTATTGCCCTGCGCGTCGGCGTGTCGGGGCAATAACTTCATGATCAACGGGGTGGGTGGGGGTGGGTTAGACCTGGGCGGTTGTTAGGCGGGCTTGTAGGGCGTCGGCTGCTGCGCGTTCGCTGCGCTGCTCGGTGGCGTACGCCAGGCGGACCGCCTCCTGCGCACAGGACAGAGCCTCCGCCGGGCGCCCGCAGGCGGCCAACGCCTCGGCCAGCACACTCGCCGCGATCACCTGGCTGCGCACGTCCTCGGCCGGTGCGGTGACCGCTCGGCGGGCCCAGTCCAGCGCCTGCTCCCGCTGGCCGTGAGCGAGCAGCGCCGCAGCGTACTGGGCCATCGTCTGGCGGCGGGAGAAGAGCAACGACGGTGCGTTCGCGGCGGCCGTGGCAACCGGGGCGAGCAACCCGACTGCGGTCGCCGAGTCGCCGGCGGCGAGACGGGCCGTCGCCAGCAACACCCGGGGTGCCACCTGCGCCGGAGCCTGCGGGTTGTGCGGCTCCACGGCGGTCAACACCGAGCGGGCCACCCGCTCGGCCGTCTCGCAGTCGCCCATGTCCAACGCGACGAAGCCACGCAGTGTCCCGGCCATCCCGGTGAGCAGCGGATGCGAGGTGCGCTCCGCGTACGCCAGGGCGTCGGTGAGCAGGTCCGCCGCGTGCTCCGGCTCGCCCAACCCGCGCGCCACCACCGCCCGGACCACCAGGGCGAACCCGCGCCCCCAGTCGTCGGAGGCGGCGGCGAACTCCCGGTACGCCCGCCGGGCCTCCCGGTCCGCCTCGGCCAGGTCACCCAGCTCGGCAGTGGCGAACGCCGCCACCGCGCGCAACGTTCCCACCGCCCACGCCTCACCGACCCGCTCGCCGAACGGCAGGAACACCTGCGCCATCCGACACGCCTCGCGCAGACGGCCGGCGAGCAGCCGGGCGAACGCCGTGGTGCCGCGCAGCCAGGCCCGCCCGTACGGGTCCTTCAGCTCGGCGAAGAGCCGGGCGGCTCGGCCGAGTACCGCGTCGGTGCCGGCGAAGTCACCCCGGGTGGTGGTCACCCAGGCCAGGTTCTGCAGGGACCACGCCTGCCCGCGTCGGTCCTGCGCGCCGAGGCTGACCTGGTACGAGGCAGCCAACCGGCTGCTCGCCTGACTCAGCCGCCCGGCCACGAAGTCGGCCATGCCGAGCCGGCGCATCGCCGTGGCCCGCTGAGTGGGCAGCCGACCCTCGGTGGCCACCTGCAACGCCTCCTGCCAGGCGGTCACCGCCCGGCCCTGGTCGCCGAGGGTCTCCTGCGCCTGCCCCGCCAACAGCAGGGCGCTGACCCGGGTGACCTCGTCCCCCGCGTTAGCGGCGATCTTCTCCGCGTACGCCAACGCGTCGGAGACGCGGCCGACCTGGAGCAACGCCCGAGCGTGCACCACCCGATCGGCTGCCGGCACCCCGTCGCGGGCCAGTTCGGTGGCGCGCTCGGCGTACTCGACGGCCATGGCCGGCTCACCGGCGGACAGCGACCGGCGGGCGGCCCGACCGAGCGCGGCGACACCGAGCGGAACCACCGCCCGAGCCGGCGCGTCCGGGCGCAACTTCACCGCGTCGGCGAGCGTGGCGGCCCGCTCGACATGCGTCGCCACGAAGTCGTCCCGGGCCTCGTCGGTGAAGCCGCCCACAGTGCTGGCCGTGGCGTCGTCCACCGGCGCCGCCCAGCGGGCCAGCGCGGCGTGCCGCTCGGCCAACTCGGCCTTGCTCACCCCGGCGTACGCGGCCTCCCGCATCAGCGGTGTCGCGAACGAGTAGCCGGTACGCGAGCGGTGCAGCATGCGACGTTGCAGCAACTCCTCGACCGCCCGGTCGAGCTCCACGGCGACCACTGCCGACGGTCGGCCGTCCCGGCGGCCGTACTGCTCCCGCATTGCCTCCAACGCGCCGGTCGGCACCGTGTCACCGGTGACCGCCGCGTCACGCAGTACCGACCGGGCGTCCGGCGGCAGCGCGTCGATCCGGGCCGCCAGCACTGCGGCGAGGTCCCGGGAGAGCAGCCGGCTGCCCAGCGAACCCGGCACCAACCGCCAGCCGGCCGACCCGCTCTGCTCCCGCTCGCCGGAGCCGGACCGATCCCCCGCGGCACCCCGCGTCGAGGCAGCGCCGCGCACTGATTCGGTGGTGAGCGCACCCCGCTCGATCAGCAGGGTGACCAGCTCAGCCAGGTAGAACGGATTGCCCTGCGCGGTGGCGAGCAACCGGTCGGCGTCGGCCTGTGGCAGCTTGCCGCCGCCGAGGTAGGTCGTGAGCAGTCGGGCCGCGTCAGCGCCACGCAGCGGCGGCAGCGAGTGCACCTCGGCGTCCGCGACCCGGGTCAGCGCCCCGGCGGTACGCACCAACTCGGGGCGCCCGAGCAGCAGCACCAGCACCGGGCCGGTGAGCCTGGACAGGGTCAACCCGAGGGCGCTGATCGTCTCGGGGGTGGCATCGTGCAGGTCGTCCACCACGATCACCAGCGGCGCCTCCGAGGCGAGCCCGCTGAGCAGGTCGGCGACCGCGTTCGGCACCACCTCGGCATCCGCGGCCGGAATGCCCGACCCGCCCCACTCACCGCTGTCGGTGCCAGAGTGCGCCGGAAGTTCGGCATAGCCGAGCAGGGCGAGGAGTTGCTCCGTGGCGATCGGCGCGGTTTCCGCACCGGAGCGGGCGAGCCGCTGCCCGAGCCGTCGCAGCCGCTCCTCCACCGCCGGGCGGGTCAGCGCGGTGGACGCGTCGCTGGGCAGACCGACGGCGGCACGCACCAGGTCGGCCAGGGGCGCGAGCCGTCGCCGCTCACCGAACGCGGCACAGCGCACCGAGAGCACCCGGGCGCCGGTGTGCGCCGCGTAGCGGCCAGCACCGACGTCGTACCCGGCGGCGAGGCGCTCCACCTCGGCGGCGAACCGGGACTTGCCGATACCCGCCTCGGCGGTCATCAGCAGCACCCGCGGGTCGCCCTGGTCGATCACCTCGGCGAGCCGACCGGCGACCCGACCGATCTCCGTCTCCCGGCCGACGTACGGTGCCTCGTCGCCGAGCCCCGAGCGGGTGCCCGGCGCGTCCAGCAGACCCAACAGCTCGTACGCCTCGACCGGCTCACGCTTGCCCTTGAGCCGCAGCGGGCGCAGCGCCCGCCAGGAGGAGACGTGCCTGGTGGCGGCGGCGGTGCGTCCACCGGCGTAGACGGCCCCGACCGCTGCGGCGTCGGCGAGCCGGGCCGCGGTGTTCACCGTGTCGCCGATGACCGTGTATTCGATCGCGGCCTGGATGCCGGCGATGACGTCGCCGGTGTTCAGCCCGACCCGCAGCCCGAGCGGCGCGCCGCCGCCCCGCTCGTCGTCGAGCACCCGGCGGACGGCCCGTTGCATGGACAGGGCGGCCCGGACGGCGCGTTCGGCGTCGTCCTCGTGCGCCACCGGGGCGCCGAAGACCGCCATGATGCCGTCACCGGTCAGCTTGTCGACGTGCCCGCCGAACGTCTTCACCGCACCGGCGAGGGCGGCGAGCACCCGGTCGGTGACCGCGCCGACGCGTTCCGGGTCGAGGTCCTCCGACCAGGAGGTGAACTCGGAGAGGTCACCGAAGAGCACGGTGACCACCCGGCGCTCGGCTGCCGGCAACGTGGCGGCGGCCGGCAGCGCGGCACCGCAGTTGTGGCAGAACCGCGCGCCGGGAACGGCAACGGTTCCACACACGGGGCAGGTCACATGTGCTCCAACCCACTGACCCCGGGCGCGGATTCCCCGGTGTCGACGCCCAGATACTCCAGTTGGGCACGGACCGACCATTCGGCCGCCCACCAGAGCGAGCGGTCCACGTCCGCGTAGACCGTCGCCACCACGTCGGCGGGGGTGTGGGCGCCGGCGGCGACCGCCTCCCGGACCTGGTCGAGCCGGGCCCGGCGGTGGGCGAGGTAGAAATCGGCGGCGGCGGCGCAGTCGGCGAGAGCCGGGCCGTGTCCGGGCAGCGCCGGGATTCCCCGGTACGCGGACAGCAGCTCCAGGCTGGTCAGGTAGTCACCGAGATGCCCGTCCGGGTGGGCGACCACGGTGGTGCCCCGGCCGAGGATGGTGTCACCGGTGAGCACCACCCGCTCGTCGTCGTGCTCGACCAGGAAGCAGACCGAGTCTGCGGTGTGCCCTGGCGTCTGCAACAGGCGGATGCGCAGACCGACGTCACCGAAGCGCTCGCCCGGCCCGGTCAGCGGCTCGGCGCCGATGGTGTGCGCCGGGTCGACGGCGAGGACTGGCACCCCGCCGAGCAGTTCGCTCAGGCGTGCGGCGCCCTCGGTGTGGTCGGCATGGCCGTGGGTGATCAGGATCAGCCCGATTGGCCCGTGCTCGGCGATCCGGGTCAGGTGCCCCTCGTGCGCCGGCCCCGGGTCGACAACGATGGCGTACTCGGCTGCCGGGGCACGCAGCGCCCAGGTGTTGGTGCCGTCGAGGGTCATCGGCCCCGGGTTGGGCGCACGCAGCAGCGAAACCCAGCCGGGCAGTTCGTCGGCAAGCGCCGCCACCGCCCCCGTCACGTGCCCGCTCATGGCTGCGATCGTACGACCCCGCCCGCCACACCCCACGATCTTGCACTTGCGGCCCCTGATTCATCCCCGTTCAGGGCTTTCGTCGGGGCAGAAAGTGCAAGATCGCGGGGCGTTGGGGACGCGTCAGGCGACCTCGACGATCAGTTCGATCTCCACCGGGGCGTCCAGCGGCAACTCGGCCACACCTACCGCGCTGCGCGCGTGGCGGCCGGCCTCCCCGAAGACGGTGCCGAAGAGGTCGGAGGCACCGTTGATCACGGCGGGCTGACCGGTGAAGCCGGGCGCGGAGGCCACGAACCCGGTCACCTTGACCACCTTGACCACGTTCTCCAGGCCGACCAGCGAGTCGACCGCGGCCAGCGCGTTGAGCGCGCACCGCTGGGCCAGATCCTTCGCCTGGTCGGCGGAGATTCCGGCGCCGACCTTGCCGGTCGCGAGCAGCTTTCCCTCGGCGATCGGCAGCTGGCCGGAAACGTACACGTGCTGCCCGGACTGCACCGCTGGGACGTAGCTGGCCACCGGCGGCACGACCTCGGGCAGTTCGAGACCCAACTCGGCGAGCTTCGCGTGCGGACCGTTACTCACGCCTTGGGCCGCTTCAGGTAGGCGACCAGCTGGTCCGGATTCGGGCCGGGGACCACGGCGACGAGCTCCCACCCGTCCTCGCCCCAGTTGTCGAGGATCTGCTTGGTCGCGTGGACCAGCAGCGGGACCGTGGAGTATTCCCACTTCTGCATCGCTGAAGGGCTCCCTCTTGGTGCGGAATTGTTCGTGGGACAGCCTACGGTCCGCTGGCCGGGCGAGGTACGGGACGCTGCTCCGGCGCGGCCGGCAGCTCCCCGCAGTGCCCCTCGTGCTCGTACCCCTGGGGGCAGCGGGACCGGTCGGGCAGCAGCAGGTCACAGAAGACCCGGTGCCGGTTGTTCTGATCGTCGGCGTTCGACACTGTGGTCTCGCCGGCGTCCAGCTCGGGCAGGAACCCCAGGGACACCGCGACCCGGCCGGCCAGCACTGTCGCCGCCGCCAGGTTCGGCACCCGGATCGGCAGGTGGATGACGAAGCCCGGCTCGTCGTCGTCGCGGGTCCGCTCGGCGGGCTGGCTCGGCACCTGGGCCGTCTCCGCCTGCTCCGGCATCCGGCGGTACGACCGTTCGTTGATCGGCTGGTTGGTGACCTGCCCGCCGGCCTCGACCACGGACCCGGGCCGGCGGGGCCGGTCGTTCGTCGGGAACTGGGTGCGAGGAATGTTGTCCGCGTCGCGCATGCACTGCCTCCGGTCGTACCTCTCGGACCATGCTTCCGGCCCGGACCCATTCGTCCGTTCCGGCCCCCGCACCGGGACGAAGGTAGGTCTGTGGCCGCAGTCCCGCCAGCAGGACGCGCACAAGAGGTCACCAACAGTCACATATGCGACACACCGCAGGTCGGGGGCCTGACACCGAAACCGACGCGGGTACCGCTCACCGGACCGCTGGGGCCAACCGACCGGCAGGGGCGACACCGAGCCGGTCATCGACCGCTACCCTTCCGGTCGGACGGTCGCGCAGCGCCCGGCCGCCCGCTCGATCACGCTCGACGCCAGGGGTGGCGGCGGGCGCCGCACCCCTGGGGGAACGACATGACCCACCCGCCCAGCGGCGACCAGGCCGGCCCACCCGCTCACCTGCCGGCCCACCCGGATCCCGCCGGTCAGCCCGGCGCGCGGGCCATCCCCGGCCAGCCAACCCCCGCCCCGCCGCCCGGGCAGCTCGCCCTCCCCGCATCCCCCGCTCCGCCGGCGCTCCCCGCCGCCCCCACCTCACCGGCCTTCCCCGGGCAGCCCACCGGTGCCGGGCAGCCGGAAGGGCTCGGCGAGCCCACTTCGGCCGCCGCATCGACGCAGTCGGGCGCCCCGAACCCCTCGTCGATCCCCCCGCCCCCGCCGGCCTACCCGCCCTACCCGGGCACGGCCGAGCCGAAGAAGAAGCGCGGGCTGCTGATCGCGGCGATCGCACTGGTCGTGATCATGGTGCTCTGCGTGGGCGGCGGTGTGGTGGCCTTCCTGACCCTGCGCGATGCCGAGACCGGCGAGGGCGCCAAGGAGCCGACGGTCGCTGTCGACGAGTTCCTCACCGCGGTCTACAAGGATCGCGACGCGACCAGGGCGGCCAGTCGCGTCTGCGCCGCCTCCCGCGACGACGACAAGATCGCCGCGAAGGTGGCCGAGGTGGAGAAGTACGCCTCCACGTACCAGAACCCGCGCTTCCGGTGGACCAGCCCGAAGGTGGACAACCAGACCGGGGAACGGGCCACCGTCTCCACCCGGCTCACCATGACCACCGCCGACGAGAAGGTGGCCGACCAGGAGTTGCGCTTCACTGTGGTGCAGAAGACGGGTTGGTGGGTCTGCGAGGTCGCGTGACCGCGACGCCTGGATAGGCTCGACGGGTGTGTGCAGCTGAGCGCCCGATCGACCCGGCCGGTACCGGCTGGCCCGCCCGCCTCCACGTGGTGACCGGCAAGGGCGGCACCGGTAAGACCAGCGTGGCGGCGGCACTGGCCCTCGCGCTCGCCGCCGGTGGCCGACGCACCCTGCTGGTCGAGGTCGAGGGGCGGCAGGGCATCGCCCAGCTGTTCGGCATCGACCCGCTGCCCTACGAGGAGCGGCACCTCGCCGACGCGCCGGACGGCGGTGAGGTGCGCGCGCTGGCGGTGGACGCCGAGGAGGCGCTGCTCGAGTACCTGGACATGTTCTACAAACTGGGTGCGGCGGGCCGGGCGCTGCGCAAGCTCGGCGCCATCGACTTCGCCACCACCATCGCCCCCGGCCTACGGGACGTCCTCCTCACCGGCAAGGTGAAGGAGGCCACCACCCGCACCACCGGGCAGCGGCGCGCGTACGACGCGGTGGTGCTGGACGCCCCGCCGACCGGGCGGATCGGCCGATTCCTCAACGTGACGGCGGAGACCGCCCGGCTGGCCAAGGTGGGCCCGATCAAGACCCAGAGCGAGGGGGTCGCCGCGTTGCTGCGGTCCCCGATTACCGCGGTGCACGTGGTCACGCTGCTGGAGGAGATGCCGATCCAGGAGACGGTCGACGCGATCGCCGACCTGACCGCCCTCGGCTTCGGCGTCGGGAGGGTGCTCGTCAACGGTGTCCGACCCCCGCTGCCCGCCGGGCCGGCGGTCACCGCCGCGGAGTTGCGGCGTGGGCTGGTCGCCGCCGGGCTGCCGGCCGAACGGGACATCGTGACCGGGCTGCACGACGAGGCACGTGACCAGCTCATCCGGCGCGAACTGGAGGATTCGCTCCGCGCCGACCTGGTGGAGTTGGGGCTGCCGATGATCGAGCTGCCGTTGCTGCCCGACGGGGTGGACCGGGCTGGGCTCGCGACGCTGGCCCAGGCCCTCGTCCGCGCCGAATGACTCACACCTGAGCGCAGCACGGGCGCGCGGACCCACCGGCCCGATACGCTCGATTGGTGCCTTCCGAAGACGCGGCGCCGCAGCTGGACGTCGACCAGATCCTCGCCGACCCGGGCGTGCGGATCGTCGTGTGCTGTGGTGCCGGCGGAGTGGGAAAGACGACCACGGCCGCGGCGCTGGCGCTGCGGGCCGCCGAGCACCACGGTCGGCGCACTGTGGTGCTCACCATCGACCCGGCCCGCCGGCTGGCCCAGTCGCTGGGCCTGACCGAGCTGGACAACACCCCCCGCCAGGTCAAGGGCATCGACGTCGAGAGCAGTGGCGGCGAGTTGCACGCCATGATGCTGGACATGAAGCGCACCTTCGACGACGTCGTGTTGCAGCACACCGACCCGACGAAGGCCGCGGAGATCTTCGCGAACCCGTTCTACCAGGCGATGAGCTCGACCTTCGCCGGCACGCAGGAATACATGGCGATGGAGAAGCTGGGCCAGCTGCACGCCCGGGGCGAATGGGACCTCATCGTGGTGGACACACCACCGTCCCGCTCGGCACTTGACTTCCTGGACGCGCCGGCTCGACTCTCCCGATTCCTCGACGGCCGGATGCTGCGATTGCTGCTGGCCCCGGCGCGCAGCGGCGGCCGGAGCATGTTCAGCCTGGTCACGGCCTCGTTCGGGATGTTCTCGAAGGTGGTGCAGAAGGTGCTCGGCGCGCAGCTGCTCACCGACCTGTCCGGCTTCGTGGCGGCACTGGATTCGATGTTCGGTGGCTTCCGGCAGCGCGCCGAGCAGACGTACCGCATCCTGCAGGCGCGGGAGACGGCCTTTCTGCTGGTCGCGACACCGGAGCCGGACGCGGTCCGGGAGGCCGCCTACTTCGCGGGCCGCCTGCGGGACGAGCGGATGCCGCTGGCCGGGCTGGTGCTCAACCGGGTGCACCGCCCGGCGGTTCCGAAGCTGGACGCCGAGCAGAGCCGGGTCGCCGCCGAGCGGCTGACCGAGCTGGGTGGGCACGAGGCCACCGCCGACGTGCTGCGGGCGCACGCGACGCTGGCTCGCCAGGCGGTACGCGAGCAGCAGGTCGCCGCACGCTTCACCGAGGCGTTCCCGGCCGTGCCGGCGGTGTCGGTCACGGCGCAGCCCGCCGACGTGCACGACGTCGACGGGCTACGAACGATCGGCGCGGCGATCAGCCGGCCGTGACCGGCGTCAGTTGGCCGCGCTGACCAGAATCTTGTCCTTGCCGGCCTTGTCCTTGCTGTTCTTCTTCATCGCGGCCTCGAACATCTTGCGCCAGCTCGTCACCTGAGGGTGACGACGCAGTAGCGCCCGCCGTTCGCGTTCGGTCATGCCGCCCCACACACCGAACTCGATCCGGTTGTCCAGCGCGTCGGCCAGGCACTCGTACCGAACTGGGCAGCTCCGGCAGATCCGCTTCGCCACGTTCTGTTCGGCGCCCTGTACGAACAACGCGTCCGGGTCCCCGTTCTGACACGCCGCCAGCGACGGCCAGTCAGTGATCATGCCCATGTGTACACGTCCCCCCTTGCAGTACCTACCGACCTCGTCGATGCACGTCAGCCGGCAATTCCCCCCGATCGCCCGGCCTGCCTTCCCCAAGGCGGCACGGACGACATGTGGCGCTGTCGCCGCCCCCATCATGCTCTGTAGTCGACTGATTACGCAACGTTGTCGACGAAATCCATCATTTCGGACAGTCCCGGCTTCCCGGGCCTTCGACCGCCGGTTACCCCGCCGAGGTCAGCGATAACGCTGGGCCGCCTCAATGAATCGGAGGAGACTCACGCCAGGTCACACGCAACCAAGCACCGGGGGTCGTGCGTTTAGCACAACGAGGGCAGCGCGCGCAGGAAATGGGGAAAGAACGCCCCAGCGCCCCTCGTTCCCTACTCGCGTACCATGCCGAGGTGACCTGGATGCGGAAACGTGACCACAATGTGCTGACCAACGCCGCATCGCTACTCGTGTGCGGCCTGCTGGCCGGCGTGGTGGTCGCTGCGGCGGCCTTCCCCGCGGTAGCGATGTCCGGCCTGGCCGCGAAGGCCGGCGCCGAGACATTCGGTGCCCTGCCCACGGAGCTGACGGTGGCCCGCGCGCCACAGATCAGCTACCTGCTGGCGTCGGACGGCAAGACCCCGCTCGCGACGATGTACGACGAGAACCGACGGGACGTGAAGCTCGCCGACATCTCGCCGTTCATGCAGAAGGCCATCATCGCGGCCGAGGACCATGACTTCTACAAGCACAACGGCGTCGACATCAACGGCGTCGCCCGCGCGTTCGTCAACAACCAGACCGATGGCTCCGGCCAGCAGGGCGCCTCGACGCTGACCATGCAGTACGTCCGGCTGGCCATCGCCTACTCGGCCACCCACCCGGCCGACGTGGTCGCGGCGACCGAGGACACCAGCGCCCGCAAGCTGCGCGAGATGAAGCTGGCCCTCCAGGTCGACAAGGAGTTCTCCAAGGACGAGGTCCTCACCCGCTACCTCAACCTGGCCTCGTTCGGCAACGGCGCGTACGGCATCTTCGCCGCCAGCCAGGTCTACTTCGGTAAGCCGCCGAGCAAGCTGAAGATCGAAGAGGCGGCGTTGCTGGCCGGCATGGTCAAGGCGCCGACGACGAACGACCCGACCACCGAGGCCGGCTACCCGCTCGCGCTGGATCGGCGCAACTACGTCATCCAGAACATGGTCGACATCAAGGCCATCACCCAGCAGGAGGCGGACGTCGCCAAGGCGGCCAAGCTGGTGGTGAAGGACAAGCGCACCCCGAACGGCTGCGTCGCCGCCAACGTCAACGAGTGGGGCTTCTTCTGCGACTACTTCTACCGCTGGTGGATGGATCAGGAGACGTTCGGCTCGACCACGTACGACCGGGAGCGCCGGCTGAAGAGCGGCGGCTACACCGTCGTGACCTCGATCGACATCCAGGCGCAGCGTGGCGCGGACAAGGCGGTCCGTAAGGCCAAGAGCGTGAACAGCAAGGAAGCGGCAATGGTCGCGGTCGTCGAGCCGGGCACCGGCCGGGTGCGGGCGCTCGCGGTCAACCGGCAGTTCAAGCTCGACGACCCGAAGAACCCGAAGAACAAGATCTCCAGCGATCCCGCGAAGAGCAAGAAGAAGATCCGGGGCAACTACCCGGCGACTGTCAACCCGCTGCTCACCGGCGGCAACGGCATCACCGGATACCAGGCCGGCTCGACCTTCAAGATCTTCAGCATCGTCGCCGCGCTGGAGAAGGGCATCCCGCTCAGCTACACGATGAACGCGCCGCAGCAGTTCAAGTCGGAATACATCATCGACAGCAGCAGCCCGGCGGCCTGCAAGGGCACCCACTTTTACTGCCCGACCAACTCCGGCCTCAAGGCCGGCGGCGTGCAGAGCATGTGGAGCGCGTTCAGCGCGTCGATCAACACCTACTTCGTCCCGCTCCAGCAGCAGGTCGGCGCGGAGAACGTGGTCGACGCCGCCCGGCGGGCTGGCATCCAGTTCCGGGCGAGCAACGACGCCAAGTTCGCCGCGACCAAGGACGCCGCCCACCAGTGGGGCGCCTTCACCCTGGGTGTCTCCTCCACCACGCCGCTCGACCTGGCCAACGCGTACGCGACTCTCGCGGCGGACGGCAAGTACTGCGAGCCGATCCCGGTGCAGGAAATCCGGGACCCGGAGGGCAACAAGCTGGACATCGCCAACCCGCGCTGTGAGAAGCGGTTCAGCACCGAGGTGGCCCGGGCCGCCGTGGATGCCGCCCGCTGCCCGGTCGGCGACAACTCCAGCACCAGCAAGTGCGGTGGTAGCCGTACGGCCGCCGTCGTGAAGGGCATCGTCGACGCGCCGGTGGCCGGTAAGTCCGGCACCACCGACTCGGAGAAGACGGCCGCCCTGGTCGCCATGACCAAGCAGTACTCGGTGGCCGGCATCATGGCCGACCCGGACTGGCCGCAGACCAACGTGAAGATGAAGCACTCCCAGAAGGACGGCATCAACCCGCCGGTGTACGAGACCCTGCGGGATGCCATGAAGGGCAAACCGCGGATCCAGTTTGAGGAGCCGGGTCAGAAGATCTCCCAGGGTGACCAGCGCAGCATCCCCGACGTGAAGTGCGTTTCGGTGGACACCGCGAAGTCCCGGCTCAAGGGCGCCGGCTTCGAGCCGGTCGTCTCCAGCGCGAAGGTGCCGTCCTCCTGCAAGGCGGGTGACGCGGCTGGCACCAGCCCAGACGGACGCACGATCAAGAATGGCGTGGTCACCATCGAGGTCAGCAGCGGCGGCGGCACGCCGGGCAACACCGACGGCACTCCGGGCGGCCCGCCCGGGGGTCGACCCGGTGGTCGCCCCGGCGGCTGAGCCGACGAGTAGGACACGACGGGCGGGCACCCTCCTCGGGTGCCCGCCCGTTTCGTCTGTCCGGACCGGCGAGCGGCTGCGACAACCGTCGCGCCGCCCCGCCGGCCCTGGCGGGTCAGAGACCGAGCTGTCGGCGTACCTCGGCGGCCACCCGGCCACCCTCGGCCTGGCCCGCCACCGCGGCCTGGGCTGCCTTCATCGCCGGGCCCATCTGGGCCTTGCCGGTGAAGCCGCCCGCGGCGAGCGCCCCCGACACCAGCTCGGTCAGGTCGGCGTCCGAGAGCTGCCTGGGCAGGTAGCGGTCCAACACCTCACCCTCGGCGCTCTCCTTCGCGGCCTGCTCGGCGCGGCCGGCGTCGGCGAAGGCGGTGGCCGCCTCCCGACGCTTCTTGGCTTCCTTGGTCAGCACCGCGAGCACCTCGTCATCGGTGAGCTCGCGCTTGGCCTTGCCGGCGACCTCGGCGGTGCCGACGGCGGCCAGGGCCATCCGCAGCGTGGAGGTGGTCAGCTCGTCGCGCGCCTTGAGCGCGGAACGCATGTCGGCAGTGAGGCGGTCCTTCAGCGTGCTCATGGACGGTCAAACTACCCTGAACGCCATGCGAAAGCGCACACTATTCCGGCTCGCCGCCGGAACCGCCACGATCGGCGCGGCCACCCTCGCGTACGCGTCGCTCGTCGAGCGCAACATGTTCACCCTGCGGCGGTACGACGTGCCGGTGCTCCCGGCCGACGCGGAGCCGCTGCGCGTGCTGCACCTGTCGGACCTGCACATGATGCCCGACCAGGCGCGCAAGCAGCGCTGGGTGGCGTCGCTGGCCGCCCTCGACCCCGACCTGGTGGTGGTGACCGGCGACAACATGGCACACCCGGGCGCGGTGCCCGGGGTGCTGCGGGCCCTGCAACCGCTGCTGGACTACCCGGGCGCCTTCGTGTTCGGCTCCAACGACTACACCGGGCCGGTGTTGAAGAACCCCTTCACCTACTTCCTGCCCGACCGGGAGTACACCGAGGGCGTCGAGCTGCCCTACGAGGAGCTGCGTGAGGTGTTCACCGGCGCCGGCTGGGCGGACCTCAACAACGCCCGGACCACGCTGAAGGCCGGTGGCCGACAGCTCGACCTGGTCGGCGTCGACGACCCGCACATCGGCCGGGACGACTACCCTGCCGTCGCCGGCGCGGTGTCGTCCTCGGCGGACCTCTCCATCGCGCTGACGCACTCACCCGAACCACGGGTCCTCGACCAGATGGCGGCGGACGGCTTCGGGCTGCTGCTGGCCGGGCACACCCACGGTGGTCAGGTCTGCGTACCGGGCTTCGGGGCGCTGGTGACCAACTGCGGCCTGCCCCGCTCGATGGCGCGCGGCCTGCACCGGTGGCCGGGGTCGGACTCCTGGCTGCACGTCTCCGCCGGCCTCGGCACCCACCCGACCGCCCCGATCCGCTTCGCCTGCCCCCCGGAGGCCAGCATCCTCACCCTCATCCCCCGCTGACCGCCCCGCCGCGCGCTTTCACGCCGCCTGCTTCAAGATCCGGGCAGCATCAGGGATGTTGCTGCCTCGGCGTGTCGTGAGGCAGCAACATCCCGGGAGTTGCGCGGATCTTGGCCACGCCGGACGGGGTCGGGCGGCAGGGGTACCGAGTTTGACCATCGGGGCGGGTGGGCTACTATTTGTCGGCACGCCTCGGGGTGTGGCGCAGCTTGGTAGCGCGCTTCGTTCGGGACGAAGAGGTCGTCGGTTCGAATCCGGCCACCCCGACCAGAGGTAAAAGGCCAGGTGAGATCTTCTCTCACCTGGCCTTTTTGTCTGCCGCGGCAAGCCCTGTCGACCGATTCCGGTGCCACGGCCGCGTGGCTAGCGTCCGCGTATGACCCACCCTCAGACGCCTCAACCGTTCATCCCGCCCGACGGCCCGGCAGGGGCACCCCTTGTGACCCCGGGGGCCGGCCGCGCCACCGCCATCTCCTTTCTGGCCGTGTACGTGTTGGCGGGCCTGGCGACGGTGTGTTGGGCGGGAGCGGCGTACAGCGCCCAGGTGATCTTTCTTGGCCGCGACATGGTCGAGGGTCTGCTGAGCTTCGTCGGACTGCTCGGGCTCGCTGGGTTTGAAGTGTTCGCGTTGCTGTTTACCATCACCGCCGCTTCGGAGCTGCGCGGGCGCAACTCGCCTCGTGCGGCCCTGGTGGCCGGGCTGGCCGCGGTCGCCGGGGTTGTCGCGACGATCGTGTTCCTGATCTGGGTTTCGACGACCGCGAATGCCGGCTCGTAGCGAGCATCGACGCGAAGCTCGGCGATGGCAGGACCAGGGACGTCAGGCCGACCGGCCTTCAGCTGCGAATATAGGTGTTTCTACCGATCCCCCGAGGGGCGGCCGCCCCTAACGTCAGCGGCACACCACAATGTCCGAGGGGGACCACCGATGACCATCGCACCCGATCTCATCGCCGTGAAGGCACGCCAGCAGGTGACGTGGGCCAGCGGTGACTACGGCGCGGTCGCCGCGCTCATCCACCCGATCTCCGAGCTTCTGGTGACCGCCGCCGACCTGTCGGCCGGCGCCCGCGTCCTCGACGTGGCGACAGGGTCCGGCAACGCCGCCATCGCCGCCGCCCGCTGCGGCTGCATCGTGACCGGCGTCGACTACGTACCCGAACTGTTGGAACGCGGCAAGGCCCGCGCCGCTGCGGAACGACTCCCGATCACGTTCGTGACCGGCGACGCGGAGCGCCTGGCGTACGCCGACGGGTCCTTCGACGCGGTGCTCTCCGTCGTCGGCGTGATGTTCGCGCCGGACCAGGAGCGGGCGGCGACCGAGCTGGTCCGGGTCTGCCGGCCCGGCGGCACGGTGGCGCTGGCGGCGTGGACGCCGCAGGGCTTCATCGGCGACCTGTTCCGCACGGTGGGGCGGCACGTGCCGCCACCGGCGGGGCTGCGCCCGCCGGCCGAGTGGGGCGACGAGGGCCGGGTCCGCGAGCTGCTCGGCGCGGCCGTCAGTGAACTGCGGGCGGTACGCCGGGAGTTCGTCTTCCGCTTCGGCACACCCGAGGAGTTCGCCGACTTCTTCCGGGTCAACTACGGGCCGACGTTGAAGGCGTTCGAGGCACTGCCCGAGGAACGACGCCCGGACCTGCACGCCGATCTGGTGGAGCTGGCCCGCACCCACAACCGCGCCACCGACGCCACGGTCCGCATCCCGGCGGGATACCTGGAGGTCGTGGCGCGGCGGGCCCCCGACCCGGCCTGACGCACGTCCGCGCCACGCCCTTCGAGGTGACGCGAACCGGTCAGTCCTGCCGGTCGGTACGCGCGATCTCAGTCCTGCCGCTCGGTGCGCTCGATCTCCGTGAACGCGGCGGCCAGGTAGTCGTCCAACGGCACGCTGGTCGCCGCCAACAGGTCGGCCACGAGCAGCGGGGCGTGTCGGGCCAGCGCCGAGGCGTCCGGCGGTGACTCGTCGCCGTCGGGGTCGTACACCCCCAACGCGCCGGCCAGCAGGACGAGCACCACGTGCGGGTCGACGTCCGTTCGCCACCGCGTCGACTCCTGCACGCAGCGGGTCAACACCTGGCGGATGTCGTCGCCGGTCAACCCGTCCGGATGGCTCTCCTCCAACAGCAACCGGACCACCGCGCCGAGCACCAGGCCGGAACGCTCGTCCGCGGCGAGACCGCCGACCGCCTCGTCGTACGCCTGACCGTCGCGTGCCTGGGCGGCGGCGACGGCAGTCGTTGCGGTCACCGCGATGGCGCGGGCGGTAGCGGGCAGATGTCGCCAGGTGCCGGTCATCGAGCCAGCATCGCAGACCCGGCGGACACCGCCCGACCGCGATCAAGGCGGGTGGATCAACGTGGGGTTGGTCACCCGGCGGCCCCGGTGACCGCGAGACGTGGCCAAAACGGTTCGCGTGGCGTCAGACCCACCGAACAGAATGCGGGCATGTTGCGTCGTGCCCTGCCCCGCCGTTCGGAAGCTCGCCGGATCCTCCTCGGCACTCTGCTGTCGGCGATCGGGCGGGGTCTGACCCTGCCGTTCCTGTTCATCTACCTGACCGACGTACGCGGGCTCACCGACACCCGGGCCGGGCTCGTCATCGGCTGGTACGGCGTGGTCACCCTGGCCCTGTCGCCGCTGGGCGGGACGCTGATCGACCGGATCGGCGCCCGCCGGGTGGTGGTGCCCTGCCTGCTCATCGAGGCGATCGGCACCGGCTCGTTGGCGCTGGTCCACTCGACCGGCTCGGCCCTGCTGGTGATGACGGTGATCGCCATCGGCAGCTCGGCGATCTGGTCCGGGCAGAACACCATCCTCGCGTCGTTGACCGACGACGACGAGCGGCAACGCGTCTTCGGGTTGAACTTCGCCCTGCTCAACCTCGGCATCGGCATCGGTGGGATGACCTCGGGCGCGATCGTCGACACCGCCCGGCCCGGCACCTTCCACACGATCTACCTGCTGGACGCGGTGACCTACCTGATGCCGGCGCTGATCCTGCTCACCCTGCCCGGCGTGGGCCACCGACTAGGCAAACGTCGAGGCGCCGACGAACCGTCGCCCGGCGGCTACCTGACGGTGCTCCGTGACCGCCCGTTCCGGCGACTGGTGATCTTCGGGCTGATCCTGACCACCTGCGGGTACGCGCAAGTGGAGGTGGGCTTCGCCGCGTACGCGGTGCGGGTGGCCGAGGTGAACCCCCGGGTCGTTGCCTGGGCGCTCGCGGCCAACACCGTGATGATCGTGCTCGCGCAACTGCTGGTGATCCGCCGAATCGAAGGGCGCAGCCGCACCCGGGCGTTGGCCGTGGTGGGTGCGGTGTTCGCCGCCGCCTGGCTGGTCCTCGGCGCTGCCGGCCTGGTCAGCGGTGAGAACGCTGTGCTGGCCGCCCTGTGCGTGGTGCTCTGCTCGGCGATCTTCGGCTTCGGCGAGACGATGCTGTCCCCGGTGATGCCCGCTCTGACCAACGCGCTGGCCACCGACGAGCTGCGCGGCCGGTACAACGCGATGAGTTCGATGATCTTCGGCATCAGCGGTGTGATCGGCCCGGTGACCGCCGGCCCGCTCCTCGCCGCCGCCAACGGCATGGTCTGGGTTGCGACAGTGGTCGGCGGCTGCCTGCTCGCCTCGCTGGTAGCGCTGTCCCTGCGCCGGCTGCTCACCACCGAGCAGGACGGCCTGGCGACGACCATCGCGGCGTCCCCCAACCCCGCGCCCGCCCCCGCCGTCTGACCTCGAACACCCCGCGATCCGCGACCCGCGACCCGCGACCCGCGACCCGCGCCAAGATCCGAGCAACTTCCCGGATGTTGGTGCCTCGGGCGCGCGGGAGGCACCAACAACCCTGATGTTGCGCGGATCTTCCTCATTGATCTTGCCCGGAGCGGCGCGAGTGCGGGCGCGGGCGCGCACACGGGCGCGGGCGCGCACACGGGCGCGGGCGCGCACACGGGCGCGGGCGCGCACACGGGCGCGGGCGCGCACACGCACACGGGCACGGGTGGTGCGGTGTCTGGGACGGGTCGGGCCCCGGAGCTGGTGCTCCGGGGCCCGATGATCGCGGGGTCGGCCGTCAGGCGGCGGGGACCTCGGCGGTGGTGCGGATCCGGTCCAGCGTCGGTGCGGAGACCGGCGACTGGGCGGTCAGGTAGTCCACGAAGGCGTCCAGGTCGATCTGGCCGGTGACCAGGTTCGTGCCGCCGGTGAGGGCGCTGAAGCCGTCACCGCCGCCGGCCAGGAAGTTGTTCACAGTCACCCGGTAGGTGGCGGCGGTGTCGACGGCGGTGCCGCCGAGGGTGAGGCTGCCCCGGACCACGCGGGTGCCGGCGCACGGGTCGGCGACCGTGCCGGTGGTGCCGTTCGGGTCGACCACGTAGCCCACGGTGGCGGACGGGTACAGGGTCCGACCGGTGACGAACTGCTGTTCCAGGACGCAGTAGAGCTGCGCGCCGGTGAGGTCCAGTGTCACCAGGTTGTTGGCGAACGGCTGCACCGTGAACGCCTCCTCGTAGGTGACCGGGCCGGCGTCGAGGTCGGCCCGGACCCCGCCCGGGTTCATGAGGGCGGCGACTGCGTTCTGTTCGTTGTCGGTGGCGGCGAGTTGCGCGTCGGCGATCAGGTTGCCCAGTGGCGATTCGCCCAGACTCGTACCGAAGAGGGTTTCCTGGCTCCGGGTGATCGCCTGGCTGGTCACGCCGACCTGGCGTCCGGCGACCGGGCCGAGCACCGTCTTGTACCGGTTGATCAGCGCGGTCTGCCGCGGGTCCTTGGCGACGTCACGGGTGACCACGACGTTGTTCGCGGCGGCGGATAGCACGTCCCCGCTCCGACGATCGATCTTGAGGTCGATGTCGGTGACCAGGCGACCGAACGAGCTGGCGCTGGTGACCAGCTTGCCGTTGATGTCGCAGTTGTACGCCTGGTGGGTGTGCCCGCTGACCACCACGTCGATCGACGGGTCCATCCGGTTGGTGATGTCCACGATGGGGCCGGTCATGCCGACGCAGTCGTTGATCCCACCGGTCGCGGCCTGGGTGCCGCCCTCGTGCAGCAGGACAACGATCGCCTGTACGCCCTTGCGGCGCAGCTCGCGAGCGTACCGGTTGGCGGTGTCCGCCTCGTCGGCGAAGCTGAGGCCCGCGACGCCCTGCTGGCTGACGATCTGTGGGGTGCCCTCCAGGGTCATGCCGATGAAGCCGACCTTGACGCCCTGCACCTTGTGGATCGCGTACGGGGCCATCAGCGGCTTGCCGGTCGCGGTCTTGAAGGCGTTCGCGGACAGGTACTGGAAGCCGGCCCCGCGGTACGGGGTGCCGTCGACGCAGCCGTCCACCGGGTGGCAGCCGCCGTTCTGGATTCGCAGCAGCTCGGCGGCGCCTTCGTCGAACTCGTGGTTGCCGACGCTGGCGTAGTCGAGCCCGGCCATGCTCAGCGCCTCGATGGTCGGCTCGTCGTGGAACGCGGCCGAGAGCAGCGGGGACGCGCCGATCAGGTCACCGGCGGCGACCGTGATGGTGTTCTTCTTCTTGGCTGCGGCGCGCAGCTCGGCCAGGTGGGTGGCCAGGAACTCGACACCACCCGCGGGCTGCCCGGCGATGGTGCCGCTGGATCCGGTCGGCGGTTCGAGGTTGCCGTGGAAGTCGTTGAGGGCCAGCAGTGTGACGTCGACCGGCTTCGGCCGCGCGTCGGCTTGCTCAGGGCTGGTGGCGACCGCGCCGAGGGCGGCCACCGCGAGCGCGGTCAGGCCGACAGCGGCCCGACGCATCCCGGGTATGAACATGGATCTCCTCGTGAGAATCGGCGCGTACGGTGCCCGGCCTGTGGGTCGACCGGGGCCGCCGACGGACGCCGTCGAAAGGGTCGCGGATGGCGGCGGTTGAGCATGGCCCCCGCCCCGACAGCCTCTCATCCGGATGCCGACCGGTCGACCCGGGCAGCACATCGGAGCAGCGCGTACGCCGAGGCCCGAATCGATCGGCGTTTGACGCGGTCTGCCGGACAGTGTCGGACCCAGGGTCTAGAAAGGACGGGACAGCCAACGCGGGCAGGAGGCATCGTGAGCGGATCGACTCCGGTGGTGGAGCAGGTGCGATCGGCGGACGGCACACCCATCGCGTTCGAACGGTCCGGTGCCGGGCCGGCGGTCGTCCTGGTCGGCGGCGCGTTCAGTGATCGCAACGCGACCCGCGACCTGGGTGCGGCGTTGGCACCGGATTTCACAGTCTTCGGCTATGACCGTCGGGGTCGGGGCCACAGCGGCGACACCACGCCGTACGAGATCGGCCGCGAGATCGACGATCTGGCTGCCCTGATCGCGGCGGCAGGTGGTTCCGCCGCCGTCTACGGCATCTCCTCCGGCGCCGTCCTGGCCGCCCTCGCCACCGCTGAGGGGTTGCCGGTGACCGGGCTGGTCCTGTTCGAGCCGCCGTTCCAGGTTGGTTCGCACGTGGGCGTCCGCAAGAACATCACCCCACAGCTCATCGAGCTGATCGCCGCCGACGACCGGGACGGCGCGGTGGAGACCTTCCTCAGCGCCTCGGTGGGGCTGCCGGCCGAGCAGATCACCGCGATGAGGTCGCAACCGATGTGGGGTGGGTTGACGGCGGTCGCGCACACCCTGGTGTACGACGCGATCATCACCGCCGGAGGAAGACTCCCCGAGGGCCAGCTGGCGGCCATCACCACACCGACCCTCGCGGTGGACAGCACCGGCAGTCCACAGTGGTTGCGGGACGCGAGCCTGGCGGCGGCCGAGGCGGTTCCGGGTGGCCGGTCCGTCAGCCTCGACGGCGGCTACCACGATGTGCCGCCGACGACGCTGGCCCCCGCGCTGCGCGAGTTCCTCCTCGGTTGACGCCACCAGCGCACCACCCGGCCGGCGGGCGGCGGCCCTGGGCAGGTCAGCTGATGACCAGCGCCTTCTCGACCAAAGCCGCTACGGCGTCAGGCGGCCAGGCGCCCGCCACGCCGGGCCGGGCCGCCAGGTAGGTGGCGATCCGCTCGGCCGGCCAGCCGTGCGACTCGCGTAGGCCCCGGGCGATCATGCCGAGATAGATCGGCGCTGGTGGTCGGCACGGCACGGCTGACGCCCCCTCGGGGGCGGTGAAGGTGAGCAGCGGAACGCCGTCGCGGCTGCCCGGGCAGATCAGCGTCTCGTACCGTCCCGGGCCGAGCGTGGCTCGTCCGTTGGCGACGGCGGCGTCGATGGCCGTGCCGGTCGCCGGGATGAGTGCGGTCGTGTCGTCCGGCGGGCGGTACATCTCCTGTGCCGCGATGTCGGTGAACTGCTCCAGGGTGACGAGGTAGGCGCGGGCCGCGGCCTCGCCCGGCAGGTGCGGGTCGTAGAAGGCCATGCCGCCGGTCCAGGCACCGGACTCGCCGGCGAAGTAGATGCCTCCGGGCAGCGACACGGGCGTCGACCGGCTCGGTGGCCGCCGGTCGCGGCAGCCCGGGTACGTCCGTTTTCCGCCGGGTGGGCAGCCGCCGCCGATGTACCAGCCCAGTCGGGCCGCGTGCATGTTCGAGCCGTACGAGACGTACCAGGCCAGCATGGTGACGCCCTCAGAAGCCGCAGGTCTGCCCGGCGGAGTGGCTCACCTGCACGGTGTGGGTCACGCAGCCGCCGGCCTCGACCGAGTGCAGCAGGAAGGCGGTGGGCTCGTTGACCCAACCGATCTGCTCGTCGGCGCTCATGGTGAGGGTGCTCTGCTTCCACGTGCTGGGCGCCACGGTGAGGACCGTGCCCGCGTACG
This sequence comes from Micromonospora sp. D93, assembly GCF_018070365.1. Lineage (NCBI taxonomy): Bacteria > Bacillati > Actinomycetota > Actinomycetes > Micromonosporales > Micromonosporaceae > Micromonospora > Micromonospora sp. D93. The sequence goes on from NZ_JAGPXW010000006.1 coordinate 333,872, forward strand.
CCGTGGTGACCGGGCGGTGCAGGTGGCCGGCGGCGACCCGTACGACGTGGGGGTGCCGGCCGATCACCTCGGCGAGCGCGTCACCGTCGGCGAGCCGGATGGAGTCCGCCGCGGGGATGCCGACCGCGACCGGCGGATGGTGCAGGAAGAGCACGGCGGGCACCTCGGGCCGCCCGGCCAGCACCCCGTCGAGCCAGCCGAGTTGCTCCTCGCCGAGTTGGCCGCCGTCGCTGCCGGGGACGAGCGAGTCGAGCACCACGACCGACGCCGCCTCGTGGTCGACGTGGTAGTAGGCCGAGAAGCCGCCACCGAGCCACGGAGTGCCCCCGAACGCGTCGAGCAGGGACTCCCGGTCGTCATGGTTGCCGGTGGCCAGGTGCACCGGCAGCGGGAACCGGCCGATCACCTCGCGCAGGCCCGCGTACTCGTCGGGCTGGCCGTGGTCGACCAGATCGCCGGTGATCACCACGCAGGCCGGTCGGGGTCGCAACGCCAGCACCCGGCCGAGCGCTCGGTGCAACCCGGCGGCCGGTTCGGCGGCGAGCAGGCCGGTGGTCAGGTGCGGGTCACTGAGCTGGGCGATGAGCATGGGCTCGCCTCCTCGGCGCCGGGATGCTCCACGCTATCGCCAGGCGCGGCATCCCGGGGGGCGTGCGTCCACAGGCTGCGTCCACAGCCTGTGGATAGCACGTGTGTACGAAACCCGACTGTTCCAGCCACCGTGAGTACGCTTGATCGAGCGGTTCGGCGTCGGCCGGACCCCTCCCCTACCTGGAACGACGTGCGAGTGGATCATCAGCGAGTCATCCGTGACGTCACCGCCCGCCTGCCGATGGCGTCGAGCACGCCGGAGGCGTGTCGGTGGACGGTCACCGCGCTGTCCCGCCACACCCCGGCGACCATCTCCGTGCTGCTCGCGGTCCACGACCGCCTGCGCTGCGTGGCGGCGACCGGAGCCTGGCAGGTCTTCGCCACCGTGCCGGCACGCACCGGCATCGTCGGCCGGGTGTACGCCACCGGCGCTCCCGCCGTCGTCCCGGACGTCACGGTCGACCCGGACTACCTGCCGGTACGCCCGGACGTGACCGCCGAGCTGTGCGTACCGGTACTGGACCCGACCGGTCGGGCGATCGGCGTACTCGACCTGCAGTGGAGTGAGCCGACCGACCTGGAGCCGTGGCGGGAGACCGCGCAGCGGCTCGCCGACGGGCTCGGCGCGCGGATCGTCGCCCTCGGTGGCCCACCAGCGGAGAGCCGCAGCGAGAAGTTGCTCCGGCACGCCGCAGCGCTCTCCTCCGCTCCGACCGAGGGGGAGGTGATAGGGGTGGCCGCCCGCGCCGCCCGGGAGGTCTCCACGCTCTCCACCGCGCTGCTCCTGATCGGCGCTCAGCTCGGCCCGTCCCCGGCGATGCCGAACGACCTGGAAACCCGGATTCGCGCCGAACTGGCCGGGGCGGGTCCGGCAGCCCTGGACCGGATGGTCGAGCGGGCACACAGGTACGGCGCCGGGTACACGCTGGGCGAGGCCGGGCATCCCCCGACCGAGGACTACCGTCCGCTGACCCGGGCGGGGGTACGCACCCTGGTCGCCGTACCGGTCGGGCCGACGGACGCCGGCGGGGTGTTGCTGGTCGCCGACGAACGCGCGCTGCGTCCGGACCCGACCACTGTCAGCCTGATGGAACTGCTCGCCGGGCAGGCCTGGACGAGCGTGGACCGGCTACGCACGCTGGCCCGGCTGCGGGAGCAGGCCAGCTCCGACCCGCTGACCGGGTTACGGCACACCGGCCCGTTCGGGCAGCGGATCGCGGCGGCCACCCCCGGCCGTACGGCCCTGCTGGCGATCGACGTGGACGGCTTCAAGACCGTGAACGACACGTACGGCCACCAGGCCGGCGACCGGGTGCTGGTCGGGTTGGCCCGGGCGCTGGAGGAGGCGCTGCGGCACGGCGACGAGTTGTACCGGATCGGTGGCGACGAGTTCGTCGCGGTGATCGAGGTGAGCCGCCCGGAGGAGGCGGTCCGGATCGCCGAACGGCTGACCGAGGCGGCCCGACGCATCGGCCGCACGATCAGCGTGGGCATCGCCCTCCCCCGCCCCGGCGAAACCCCAGACCGCACGCTGAAAAGAGCCGACCAGGCCCTCTACGCGGTAAAACGCCAAGGCCGAGACGGCGTCCTGCTCTCCGCCGCCTAACCCACAGCCCCTCACGAGCCCCCAAGCCCCGGGCTCTCGCCGATCTTGCACTTTCGGTCGTCGCTTTGTCCGCATTCATCCCCTATGCCGCTGCAGGAACTGCAAGATCGGCGAGAGCC
>NZ_JAGPXW010000060.1:0-1319 GCF_018070365.1 Micromonospora sp. D93
CTTGAGTTCCAGGGATCGTCGCAACACGGTGGGCTAGTTCTGGGCTGACGCCAGGAGTTTAGACAGGCACTCGGTTGGGCTCTCCCAGCCGAGTGCCTTCCTGGGGCGGGCGTTTAGTTCGGCAGCGACGGCGGCCAGGTCGTCGGCCGTGTAGCCCGACAGGTCCGTTCCCTTCGGGAAGTACTGGCGGAGCAGGCCGTTTGTGTTCTCGTTCGTGCCTCGCTGCCAGGGACTCGCCGGGGTGCAGAAGTAGACCGGCATTGAGGTGGCCTTGGTGAACTGGTGGTGCAGTCCCATTTCGCTGCCCTGGTCCCACGTCAGCGAGCGTTTCAGCCCGGCCGGCAACGGGTTCATCGTGGCGATCAGGGCGTCGCGCATCTGGGCTGCCGACCGGTCGATGGGCAGGTGCACCAGCAGTAGGTAGCGGGTGGTGCGTTCGACGAGCGTGCCGATGGCGGAACCTTGGTCCTTGCCGATGATGAGGTCACCTTCCCAGTGGCCGGGCACGGTGCGATCCGCCACTTCCGCCGGTCGTTCGCTGATCATCGTCATCGGCGTCGAGTAGCGCGGCTGTCGGCGGTTCGCCATGCGGCGAGGCTTGCGCCGGATCCGGCGGGTGCGTAACTGACTGGTCGTGACCTCGCGGCGTAGTCCGCCGCGGCTGGGCATGTAGATGGCCAGGTAGATCGTCTCGTGTACGAGGTGCATGTCCGGGCGGTCGGGATACTGCCGGCGGATGCTGCGGACGATTTGCTCCGGGCTCCACTTCTGGTCGAGGCAGTCCTGCACGAACTCGCGCAGCTCGTTGTGGAGCGTCAGCTTCCCCGGTTTCGGGCGGGGCCGCCTGGAGGCGGCGCGGGCCTGAGCGGCGTGTGGCCGGTAGTCGCCGCTGTCGGGGTGCCCGTTGCGGCGCACCTCGCGGCTGATCGTGGCGGGGTCTCTGCCCAGTTCTTTGGCGATGGTCCGCAGCGACGCCTTCTCCCGGAGGCGGTCGGCGATGTGGATGCGTTCGGCCTCGCTGAGGTACCGGGAAGACAACGAAGCCCGGGTCACCGGCGCATTACGCGCTGGTGACCCGGGCTTTCTCTGCGTTGGGGCGCGGCCGTTGCGCCAACCTCGTGCGGTCCGGCAGTGCACGCCCACGACCTTGGCGGCTTCGCGGCTGCTGTACCCCTCTTGCATGAGCTGGAAGTATGCCGCCCGCTCACGAACGAGCCCGCGGCCTACTCCCGCCGATCCTGAACTCCGGTCCTTGCGCTGCTCGAACTCCATGACACCCCATCGAGGTAGGGGTGTTGCAACGACCGGTGGAACTCAAG
>NZ_JAGPXW010000061.1:0-1036 GCF_018070365.1 Micromonospora sp. D93
GGGTGGTTTCTAGGCTTCAGTGCAACTGATCTTGGTTGTGGTGGAGGTGCTGGTGGCGAGACCAGGTGTGGTGACGTTCGGGCATCGGCAGGTGTTGGAGCACTTGTGGGGTTCGGGTCGGACGATTACGCAGATCGCGGGGCTTCTCGGGGTGTCGGTGGGCACGGTGTCGCGGGAGGTGGGCCGGTATCACAGTGCGCGGCATGGGACGAAGAACCCGCTCGGGCGGTCGTTGCCGTCGGGGCGGGCTCGGGCGCCGTATCGGTGGGGGTATCAGGCGCAGTGGGCGCAGCGGCGTGCGGACGCGGCGCGTCGGCGGCCGAAGGCGTCGAAGTTGGGGGTGGGGACGCGGCTGCGGCGGGTGGTGGCGGGGAAATTAGCGCGTAGGTGGTCTCCGAAGCAGATCGCCGCGTGGTTGCGGTCCACGTTCGCTGACCGGCCGGAGTTGCAGGTGTCGCACGAGACGATCTACCAGGCGATCTACGTGCAGTCGCGGGGGAACTTGCGGGCTGAGTTGACCCGGCAGGTGGCGCTGCGCTCCGGGCGTACCCAGCGGCGTGCGCAGTCGCGTGCCGCGGGTGCTGCCCGTAGTCGGCGGCCCTGGATCGGGGATCTGCACATCAGTGCCCGCCCGGCGGAGGCTGCTGACCGGGCGGTGCCGGGGCACTGGGAAGGTGACCTGGTCATCGGTAAGGCCGGCACGTCAGCGATCGTGACCCTGGTGGAACGCTCCACCCGCTACGTGATGCTCGGCGCGCTCCCGAACGGCCGCGACAGCGAAGCCGTCATCGGGGTCCTCACCGCCCTGACCGCCCGAATGCCCGAGCATCTGCGCCGCTCACTGGCCTGGGACCAGGGTGTCGAGATGGCCACCCACCCGGTGTTCACCATCGCCACCGGATGCCCGGTCTACTTCTGCGACCCCCACAGTCCCTGGCAACGCGGCACCAACGAGAACACCAACGGGCTCTTGCGCCAGTACTTCCCCAAGGGCAGCTACGACTTCCGCACCATCGACCAGAACGGCCTGGACAAC
>NZ_JAGPXW010000062.1:0-785 GCF_018070365.1 Micromonospora sp. D93
TGTCGGTGTGCAGGTCGCCTCTCGGCGAGTGGCACGACGCGGCTCCAGCCGAACGGTATTCCGCGAGGGCGATATTAGGTGAGGCCCGGGGACACTGAGTCACACCGACACTGTCCACAACCAGCCCACCCCCAACGTTGTTCCCGCACCCCACCCCGGCCGCCGCACCCTGCCGGCGGGCGGCGGCGGCCCGGCAAGGCCGTGGCCCGGGGGCCGGGGGCGCAAGGCGTTGCCGCACCGTCGTATGTTCCACCGCCGGGTCCCATCGCTGTACCGCGGATCGCCCCATCACCACGCCGCACTTCGGCCCTGTTCCGCGAGATCTTGGACAGTTTCCGTTCGCGCAGAACGGAAACTGTCCAAGATCTGCAGGCAACGACCGCCCGAACCGCAGCATCCGCTCCCACCGGCCACCGGGCATCGGGCCGCGCGGCACGGGCCGCGCGGCGTCCGCAGCCAGCACCCTGGGCCTGCAACAGGAAGCGGAAAGGCCACTGGCCGGCGCCCCCGGGTTACGGAGTGCCGGCCAGCGGTCGGTGTCATGCGCCCTGCTGCCTTGCGGGCGCGGTGGCCCGTGGTGCTGCCGTGCGGTGGTGCTGCCGTGCGGTGGTGGTGGTGCCATGCGGTGGTGCTGGCGTTCGGTGGTGCGGGCTCGCGTGTCAGCTGTTCCAGTGCTGGGTGACGAGGTCGGTGGCCTGCTGCTCCCACTGGGCGTAGGCGTCCGGGTAGGCGGAGACCTGGACGGTCTGCGCGGCCTGGGTCAGGGGCATGTCCTGCCAGCCGTC
>NZ_JAGPXW010000063.1:0-573 GCF_018070365.1 Micromonospora sp. D93
GGGTGACGAGGTCGGTGGCCTGCTGCTCCCACTGGGCGTAGGCGTCCGGGTAGGCGGAGACCTGGACGGTCTGCGCGGCCTGGGTCAGGGGCATGTCCTGCCAGCCGTCGACCTGCTTGAGGCCCTTGAGGAACGCGGTCGTCGAGTAGGCGGGGTCGGTGATCTGCTCCGGCGTACCCCAACCGCTGGACGGGCGCTGCTGGAACAGGCCCAGCGAGTCGTGGTCGTTGATGTCGCCGAGGTGGCCCAGGTTCTCCAGCTTCGACTCCTGCAGGCTCGTCGCGATGGAGATGACCGCGGCCCGCTCGGGCAGGCCCGCCTTCTTCGTGGCGGCGATGATGGCCTTGACGTTGGTGGTCTGCTCGTCGTTGAGGCTGATCCGGGACTGGTCGCCCTGCGGCTTCGACGCCTGGACGGCCACGGCGGCGGGCTTGGCATCCACGGCCGGGTTGGCGTGGGCGGCGATCGGGCCGGCGAAGACACCGCCGGCGAACGCGAGACCGGCAACGGACAGCATGCTCTTACGGAAGATCGTGTTCATGAGGGGTAGCTCCTTCGGGGGTAGGACACCCC
>NZ_JAGPXW010000064.1:0-487 GCF_018070365.1 Micromonospora sp. D93
GTTGCCGGTCTCGCGTTCGCCGGCGGTGTCTTCGCCGGCCCGATCGCCGCCCACGCCAACCCGGCCGTGGATGCCAAGCCCGCCGCCGTGGCCGTCCAGGCGTCGAAGCCGCAGGGCGACCAGTCCCACATCACCTTGAACGACGAGCAGACCGCCAACGTCAAGGCGATCATCGCCGCCACGAAGAAGGCGGGCCTGCCCGAGCGGGCCGCGGTCATCTCCATCGCCACCAGCCTGCAGGAGTCGAAGCTGGAGAACCTGGGCCACCTCGGCGACATCAACGACCACGACTCGCTGGGCCTGTTCCAGCAGCGCCCGAGCTCGGGTTGGGGCACTCCGGAACAGATCACCAACCCGGAGTACTCGACGACCGCGTTCCTGAAGGGCCTCAAGCAGGTCGACGGCTGGCAGGACATGCCCCTGACCCAGGCCGCGCAGACCGTCCAGGTCTCCGCCTACCCGGACGCCTACGCCCAGTGGGAGCAGC
>NZ_JAGPXW010000065.1:0-308 GCF_018070365.1 Micromonospora sp. D93
AGGTCGAGGTGATCGACGTGGCGACCGTGCTGCTCCGTTCGGTCAAGCCCGAGCAGCCGCAGGGCGGCAAGGAGACCGCGCCGATCGGCGGCTGAGCGCGTACACCTGGGTTTTGCGCATCGACGGCGGCGGCCCCTGAGGGCCGCCGCCGTCATGCAAGAATCTCGCCGAGGTGAGGCGACATCGACGGCCTACTCTTGACGACGCTGTTGCCCCTGGTCGGCTTCGTAGCCCTGACCGCGGGCAACGCGTTCTTCGTCGCGGCCGAGTTCGCCCTGGTCACTGTCGACCGGGCGGAGATCGACAGG